>JAKPSH010000076.1 GCA_029555385.1 Pseudomonadota bacterium | reverse complement strand
TTAGCCGCGATATCTCAGAAGGCGATATCGCGGCTAGGTAAGTTACGCGAAAAGGCCCGTCCTTGGGCCTTTTCGCGCTGCTCCAAACTGTGTCGGGGGCCCCGCGTGCCCCGACACAGTGTCGCAGCGAATTTCTTCGCTACGCTCGAAATTCGGCAACGCCATCCGGGCGTTGCGCTAGGCGTAATATCTTACAGCCCGAGGCTGTGAGATATTACGCCTAGTGGTCCAGACCAATGGCGACGAATCAATGCGGGCGACGCGCTGCGGTTGGCAAAGGGTTGTGCCGGGTTTTTGATCTGTGCTGAAAGACGTGCTGCGGCGAAAGGGTGGCTTGGACGCGTTTGCACTTTTTCCCGTATTTGAAGCAGCGCAGAACATCCAGGTATTCAGACATATTAAGGACAACCAAGAGAGGCAGCAGCGTGCCTGCTCCGGTTTGACGCCGGTGGAGAGTTTGACGCTGCCGGGCGCTGAAGGCTTAACCTGATGCGCCGGGGCGGGGGTGGAGCGGGCCCGCCGCAGGAAATCGGATTGCCGTGTTGTCTTGTGCAGTGAAGCATCTCCGGTTCCTGCAAGCCGAGTTCTGTAGGCGGGCGGCGGCGCGCCTTCAGCGCACGGCAGCGTTAAACTCTCCACCGCCATCAGAGTTCACCCGGGCGATGCGAAAAGTATGCACCATTCAACGACTTTCAGGGCAAATTCCGGCTGCGGCAGATTTATTCGCTTATTTAAGTGCTAGCAGGTTGCTGAAAAACTAATTTTCAGCAACCTGCTAGCGCAACTTGTGAGCGGTTAGTCGCGGGAGTTGATTCACGAGCCAGAGTGGTGCCATAATCCGCCGGAGGTTTGATTGTGGCGCAAGACTGTCCGAGGCATTCCCGTTCATTTGGCTTATTGATGGCGGCCGGCACGGCGCTGATGTGGGCGGTGCTTCCGCTGTTGATGCGCACAGTTCTTGTTCACTGTTCATTTACCTTTATTGCCTGGGTCCGCCTGGCGTTTGCCGCTCCGCTGCTCTTTGCTGTCCTGCAGCTCGGGGGTTATCAGCCGCGGCGCATCTTTGCTGCGCCCCCGCGTAATGCGTTGGGTGCGGGGTTAATGCTTGCTGTGAATTACTACTGTTTTGCGCGCGGAGTCGATGCTGCGGGAGCCGCCTTAGGCAGTGTGCTCATCCAGTCCGGCGCGCTTTTCTTTATTCTGCTCGGGGTTTTTGTTTTCCGGGAGAGGCTCTCCCGCAGGCAGGCGTCAGGAGTGGTCCTGGCTATCGCCGGATTTTACCTGTTTTACCTCAACCGGGCAGCCCTGAGCGCGAGTGGAGAATCGTATGTTCTTGGCAGCATATACTTGCTTGCCGGTGGGCTGGCTTGGGGCGTCTACGCTGGGCTACAGAAGAGTTTAGGTCAGGAAGCTAATATGCAGTTGATCAATATGCTGGTCTTTGCAACAGCGGCGGTAGTATTGACCCCGTTAGTCGACTGGCCGGCAAGCACGGCTGTTGCGCCCGGCACGGCTGCTGTCTTGGCCTTGCTGGGTGTGATCACACTCGGCGGTTACGGCGCTTTTGTCGAAGCGATTAAATATGCCCCCGCAGCGCAAGTCAGTATGGTTGTGGCGCTGACGCCGCTGCTTACCCTTGCCGCGCTTGAAGTCCTGTCATTGACCGGACTGGCATTGATTGCTCCAGAACCAGTGAGCGCAGGCGGATATATTGGGGCCCTGCTTGTGGTCTGCGGTGTGGTATTAGTCGTGCGGGAGCGCAGTGAGCCAGCCGCCGAATTCAGTCAGGGCGGTGCATCAAACGTTCAATTTCTTGAAAAGCAGCATTACGCAGCGCAAGAACCGCATCCCAGCCGGCGTCTTGCGCTTTGAGCAGTGTGCCGCCGGTGACTCTTACCGCCGTCCTGCGCACGAACCACTGCTCCGGGCGCAGCAGCTTGCGTGTACCCGAAACTGCTACAGGCAAGATCGCTGCTCCAGTCCTGGCTGCTGTAGTAAAGGCGCCGAGCTTAAACGGCAGCATGTTCGACGCATCACAAAAGGTCCCCTCCGGAAAGATCAATACTGTACTTCCTTGATTAACGGCCTGAATCATTACTTCAGCGTCGCTGATGCTTTCTTCTGCACTGAAGCGTTCGACAAAAAGTGTGCCGATGCGCGCGAACAGGAAGTGAGCCGCCGGGTTTCGCGCAAATTCCTTTTTAGCGACGCAGGCGAATACCGGGGGCAGCGCTGCCGTGAGGACAAGGACATCGGCATAGCTTGCATGGTTTGCGGTGATAATCCGCGCCGCGCCGTTTGCGATGGGTTCAAGACCGGAAATTTCGAGTCTGACGCCAGCGAGCCGGAACAGCCAGATTCCCAGCACATGCAGAGCTCGCCGCCGCAGCGGGATGCTTGGCAGCAGCGAAACCAAAAGCACGGCAGCGCAGCCAAAGATTCCCAGCAGGAGATAAGCCCATGCGCAGTATGCTCCGCCGCGCATCTTTCTAATGCCGTATTGCGCAGCGCTGACCAACAGGTCTGCAAAAAAAGCAAGCCATTGTACGGCAGACGACTTGGTGCGCCCTAGTTCGCCGCGTTCATACAGCTCACGGCATCCGGAGCGGCGAATCTTTCCGCTCGATGTTTTCAAGAGAGAGCGGGGAGGCAAGAGCAAGACTTCATCCGGCGGAAACTCAACTAGTGCG
>JAKPSH010000042.1 GCA_029555385.1 Pseudomonadota bacterium | reverse complement strand
ACCCTGCCTTTAGGCACGGCTCCTGCGCTCGGGATGACCGTTTTATTTCAACTCAGCTTTCACCCTGGTGATGCCACAAATATGCGCCATTCAAAAACTTTCAGGGTGAGTTCCGGCTGTGCCAGATCTATTCGCTTATGCTACGGCGACAGACCGGCTAATGGCGGAACTTGATGGCGAGCAAAATCAGAGCCAGACCAATAATGATGTACAAAAAGAGCCGCAGTTCGACGCGGCGGCGCCCTTCGGCAAGCTGGGCTTCCTTCGGCATCGCCGCCAAGGCCGCGTCCGGCTTAAAAAGCGCATCGAGCCGCTCACGCCACTCACGCAGCGCCATTCCCACGGAGCTGTGCTTCATGCGCTTGATGCCGGTGACTTTCGTCAGCTTGCCGCTTGGCGAACGGCGCACCATTGACCCATCGCGTCTTGCGGCGGGTATTTCAGCGCTTTCGTTAATCGCACCGGCCTCCGTCCTGCTGCGCGATGTCTCCGGCGCAAAGGTATCAATGTTCGGATTATGAATTACTTCAGCTTGGAGCATCACCTCCACCGTACGGCGCTTGCGGTGAATTAGCTGCGGACGCGTCACGAAGCTCGGTGGATTCGCCGAGTCAACATTTAGTGTAAACAGGTCGCGAATCTCCTTCTCACTTCGGGCGAAGCTTTCCGGCAGCTCAAAGTCGATGCGCTCAATATGCACTCGTTTATCGTCCAGCCATTCACGGGGAATTGGCTTTACACCAGTTACTACCGCAATATTTGCGCAGTGCTCTATGCCGTCCGCAAGCAGCGCGGCAAGCGCACCCGCCCAACGCTCTTCAACACCCAAGAAGGGACGATCGAAATACAGCACGCGTGAACGGGCGAAGAAAGAGGTGAGAATAAGCAGCCGCCGCAGCGCCCCCGGAGGAAGTTCAGCCGGCGGCATTTCCAGCGCATAATCCAAACCGGCCAGCTCCAGCAATTCACGTTCCTTTCCTGCTGCCGCTCCCGCCCCCCTGACTACATCAGCAAGAGTGCCCTTCGACCAGAGGACATAGCCGTTTTCCACAGCATACACCTCCGATGGATGCAGAATGCGCGATCCTGTGCGCACTGTCACCGGTTCGTTCTGATCTGTGCCGAGCAGGGCATTACGAAAGGGCTGAATCAACGCCGGGTGGTCTGCGGCTAACACGGTAATCGAGCCCGGCAGACACTTAACGGTCCGCACAAAGCGCCCGTCCGCTGAACTTTGGCGTATAATTACGGCCTCCGGACGCGCAAGGAGCAAACTTCTCTGCTCGTTCCCGGCATGCGGCGCCTCAATCAGAGTGGCTAATATCGAATTGGCCTTCGTCAAGCTATAGCTTCCCCCCAAAAAAGACGAGTATTTTCCTACCGTATATCAGGCGGCGCCCCGGCCAGCTCTGATTCTCGCAAATTCCTAATGAATACAACAGACCTTGTTTCTAACCGGGTTTACTGCGGGACGGACAAGTGGTAATTAGCCGTCTCCGCCAGTGGTTGCTCCGAGTTATGATGTTGAATAAGACCAGATAGATTTTTTTTGCGCTGCGGCAGTAAAGCCGTCTTACATGTTATTAGTTTAATTTCTATGCCCACCAAACGCTTTTTAACTGCCGGTAATTTTGAGATTGAATCGGTTGAAGAACCCTGTCCGGCAGACAGTGCGCTAGATCCAGTGTTCCGGGCGATAGACAGCAAGCGTGGCGCGCTGTTTTCCAGCGGCTTTGATTTTCCAGGGCGTCATTCACGCTGGGATATCGGTTTTATCGATCCCGCACTGGAATTTTCCGCACATAAGAAGACTTTTAGACTGCGAGCGCTCAGCACCCAAGGTGAGGCGCTCCTGGAGCTGCTGGCTACGCCTTTGTCCGGTGCTGCGCATCTCGAACGCCTTGACGTATCGGCCCAGGTGCTTTCGGGCCTGATTAAAGCGCCGCCAGCTCACTTTTCTGAGGAAGAGCGCTCAAAGCTGCCGTCGGTGTTTTCTATCTTGCGCACTCTCTGCTCGCTTTTCTCCAGTCAGTCACCGGAAAGTGCCAATCTGGGGCTTTATGGCGCATTCGGTTATGACCTGGTCACCGAATTTGAACACCTTGAGCTGCGGCATCATCGTGATGAAAATCAACCGGACTGTCTGTTGTATCTTCCGCTGGATCTGATCATTGTCGACCGCAAGAAGGAGAGTGCCGTCCGTCAGCGTTATTCAGTTAATACACCGCGCGGCTGGACTGCTGCACTTGACGGCGCATCAAGCAGCTTCGAGCGTCCCAGCGGCGCCGGCAGCCATGAGATTGAGAGCGATCATCAGCCCGGCGAGTTTGCACGCAAAGTGTCGCAAGTAATTGAAGGAACAAAGCGCGGCGACTACTTCGAGGTTGTCTTATCGCAGACATTCAGCACACGCAACGAAGATGCGCCGACCGTCCTTTTTCGCCGGCTGGCCGCGCTCAATCCCAGCCCTTATATGTTTTTGCTTAATTTCGGCAGCGAGCAGCTTGTCGGCGCCTCGCCTGAAATATATGTCCGGGTCACCGGGCGGCGCTACGAAACTTGCCCTATAGCCGGCACGATCCAGCGCGGAGAGTCAGCGCTCGAAGACGCGGATAAAGTGCGCCAGATCCTCACCTCCAAGAAGGACGAGTCCGAACTGACGATGTGCACCGACGTCGACCGCAACGACATGGCCCGGGTCTGCGTACCGGGTTCGGTGCATATTCTGGGACGCCGCCAGCTTGAATTCTACTCGCACCTCATCCACACCGTGGACCACGTCGAAGGCCAGCTTGCGGACGGCTTTGATGCTTTCGACGCATTTCAGACGCACATGTGGGCCTGTACCGTCACGGGCGCGCCCAAGCCTGCGGCGCTCCAGGCCATTGAGGACCTGGAGCAGTCGCCGCGCGGGTGGTACTCCGGTGCGATTGGCTTTCTTTCATTTAATGGCAATCTCAACACGGGCATCACGCTGCGCACAGCCGTGCTTAAAGAAGGCCGCGCGCAGATTCGCGCCGGTGCAACACTGCTTTACGGTTCGGATCCCGCCCAAGAAGAGCTGGAAACGCGTACAAAAGCCGCCGCCTTTCTTGCTGCACTTTCTCAGCCTAACGAACCCGGCGCAGCCCAAGGCGCGGCACCCGCACCGGCTATTGCCCGCCTCTGCGGCGCAGCGCGCAAGGTTTTGCTCGTCGACTGCAAAGACAGCTTCGTTCATAATCTTGCCGCCTATCTGCGGGTATTAGGCGCCCAGGTTACCACGCTTCGCGCCGGTTTTCCCGAAGAACTGCTGGATAAGATCGCCCCCGATCTCGTTCTACTTTCACCCGGTCCAGGAACACCGATAGAATTCGGAATTCCCACTTTGGTGGGGCAGCTCGTGCAGCGCGGTCTGCCCATTTTCGGCGTCTGTCTCGGCCATCAAGGAATTGGCCAGCACTTCGGGGCGCAGCTTTCTCAGCTTCCCGCCCCGGAGCACGGCAAACCTTCGTTGATCACCCACAACAGCTCGGCATTCTTTAAGGACGTAGAACCGCAGTTTGAAGCTGGCCGTTACCACAGCCTTTACCTGATCAACGAATCCCTGCCCGGCTGCCTCGAACTTACCGCATACACCACGCGCCGTGATGTCAGCGGCAGCGAAGAAGTCATACCGATGGCCATCTGCCACCGCAGCCTGCCCATCGCTTCCGTGCAATTTCATCCCGAATCCCTGATGACGCTTAAGCGCAACACGGGATATTTAATTTTAAAGAATGCGATTGAACTTTTGACATCTTAAAATGAAGACTGCGCAAATTACGCTTTACAATACGCTGACCAGACGCCTGGAGGCCTTTGTCCCCCTTGTTGACGGCGAAGTGCGCATCTATTGCTGCGGACCGACGGTCTATAACTATCCGCATATCGGCAATATGCGCACCTATGTTTTCGAGGATTTACTCGTCCGCACCCTGCGCTATGCCGGCTATAAAGTGACGCACGTGATGAATATCACCGACGTCGGACATCTCGTCTCCGATGCTGACGAAGGCGAAGATAAAATGCTTGTCGCCGCCCGCCGCGAGGGCAAAAACTCTTACGAAATCGCCGATTTTTATACGAAGGTCTTTTTTGACCATGCAACAAAGCTCAATATCCGCCGCCCTGATATTGTTTGCAAAGCAACCGAGCATGTCGCGCAGATGATTGCGCTGGTGCAGCGGCTCGAAGAACGCGGTTACGCTTACGCAAGCGGCGGCAACATATATTTTGATGTCTCCAAGCTGCCGGATTACGGCAAGCTGGCCCGGCTTGACCTGGACCAGCTGCGCGCGGGAGCAAGAATTGAAGTGGATGAACACAAGCGCAACCCCCTTGATTTTGCTCTTTGGTTCACCAAATCGAAATTCGAAGCCCAGGAAATGAAGTGGCATTCCCCCTGGGGCGAAGGGTATCCCGGCTGGCATCTCGAGTGCAGCGCGATGGCCCAAACTTACCTTGGCGATACGCTGGATATCCACTGCGGCGGTATTGACCATGTCGCCGTGCACCATACTAACGAGATCGCTCAGAGTGAAGGGGCGACAGGCCGGCCCTTCGTGCGGTATTGGCTCCATGCGGGCTTTCTTGTTTTAGGCAAGGACAAAATGGCCAAATCCTCTGGGGAATTCCTCACGCTTGACCGCGTTACTGAGCGCGGTATCGATCCATTGAGCTTTCGTCTGTTCTGCATGACCGGAAGCTACCGCAACGAACTTTCCTGGTCTTGGGAAGCTCTGGAGGGCGCGGCCAATACCCTGCGCAGGCTTAAAAGCCAGGTGGCCCAGTGGAGACTCGACGCAACCAACACGAACCACCCGTGCACACCTCTCTCTCTGCGCGCTGGTGAGCTGAAGTCGGCGTTTGAAGACGAAATTTACAATGATCTGAATTTCGCCAATGCTCTTGCTGTCTTGCATCAAACGGCGCAAGACACCGCGCTTTCTCCGGCTGAAAAGCTAAACCTTTTCAGCCTCTATGACGAAGTTTTCGGTCTTGGCGTAGAGTCCTGGCAAGCGGTGCAGGAGGATATTCCCGAAACCATACAAATACTTGCCCAGGAGCGCGAAGCTGCGCGCAAGGCGAAAAACTGGGCTGAGGCAGACCGTCTGCGCACTGAGATTGCCGCCCTGGGTTATACGGTCGAAGACCGCGCTGATGGACCGCGCATCATCAGCCGCCCGGCGGATTTGGGAAAACACTGACCAATGGCAAACGGAAACGGACAACTTGTAGTGGTTTTTGGCGGCGCTGGCTATATCGGCTCACGGCTGGTTTCGCATCTGCTCGCCGAGGGATATCGCGTGCGGGTATTCGACAACTTTCTTTTCGGCAGCCAGGGCATCTCTGGTGTTCATTCGCCCCAGCTTGAAGTTATTGAGGGAGATATCTGCGATGCGCGCGCTGTTTCTGCGGCACTCAACGGCGCTGAGGCGGTCATTCTTCTTGCCGCAATTGTGGGCCGCCGCGTTCAGGAAGTTAAGTGGGGCAGCCCACGAACGGTTAATCTGCTGGCCTCCTCTATCGTGCTTGACGCCGCGATTGAGCACGGGGCAGAACGCTTTCTTTTTGCTTCATCGGACAGCGTTTATGGCGCCCAGTCCGGGGTAATGTATGAAACAAGCCTTCCTTCGCCGGTCAGCCTCTATGCCCGGCTTAAGCTGCGCATGGAGGAGAGAATTTTGTCGGCGAAGCAGCGTGACTTCCATCCGGCAATATTGCGTATCGGCACCTGCTATGGCTTTGCTCCGCGGATGCGCTTTGACCTCGTGGCCAATACTCTTATTCTTGATGCGGTCTGCCGCAAGGAAATCGTGATCGACGGCGGGGAACAGTGCCGCTCGTTGGTTCATGTTGATGATGCTGCGCGATCTTTTATCGCCTGTCTCAAGGCGCATGTTAATCTCGTCAGCGGCGAAATTTTCAACGTCGGCTCCCCGGAACAGACTGTGCAGATTAACCAGTTGGCCAACATCGTCAAGACACTCGTTCCCGATGTAGTCATTACCGTGCGGGATGTCCCGCCCGACCTTGTGGGCTATAGCTTAAGCTGCAGCAAAATTGAAAAGCTGCTTGATTTTCTGCCGCGGCGCCAGCTTGTCGAAGGCATGACTGAACTGCGCGACTTATTGCTTGCCGAGCAATTCAGTGACCCCTACAGCTTGCGCTATCATAACTTTTAGACAGTTTTTGCCACTTTCCCGATGAAAACTTGCCTGCGCCATGCCTTCGCCGCTTTCTTGCTCTATGCCGCGGCAGCGGCGGTGCGCATTACCGGCATCGCCGCCCCTGATGCGCAGGTTGACGAGATCCACTGGCGCGATCGCTCTTACGTGCTGCTCCATTCATTTAAAGACCGCAAGTTCACAACCTTTTCCAGCCACCTCGCGCACCCCGGTGTCGCCCCCTCGCTGATCATGGCCGCAGGCCAGGAAACGGCCCAACGCCTGCAAGGCCAGTCTGAGCAAAAAAAAGAGGCACTCCGTATCGACTCTTTGAGTGCAAGCAGGCTCGCTTGCGCGCTGTTTTCATCGCTCGCGGTGCCCCTGCTCTACTTGGGGCTTCGTCCGGTATGGGGCAGTGCCGCAGCTCTTGCTTCAGCACTTTTTCTTGCCGTTGATGTTCAGCATCTTGCCGTGTCACGTCTGGCGCACCTCGATGGAGTTTTGAGCGTCTTCACTGCAGGGTGCATCCTCGCTTATTTTTATGCCG
>JAKPSH010000301.1 GCA_029555385.1 Pseudomonadota bacterium | reverse complement strand
CTCAGCGCGGGCTTTTCCGGCAAATAGTGACAGGGAGCCTGCGTCTTAGCGGGTCTATCGAACTCGCTTATCCCGCGTCCAGACGGACTATGCTAGGTAATCCGAATGAGCAGAACACAGGAACCGATGCCGCGATTATGGGAGACGTCCACGCATGTATTGCCGATCTTGATAAAGCCGCAGATTTTACCCATTTATTATCCGGTGTTTCAATGTTAGTTCCAGCTCTGGACCGTGTACAAGCGCTGCTGATCGGGGCAAGGAGCGACAGTGTCGATGGAGAGAATCAAAGTGATCATCCCGGCCTCTTTCTTGTAAATATGAAAGGGCAGCCGCGAAAAGCAGTAAGCGTTGAGCAGTTGCCTACGCTGGACCGGGTACGCAGCTATTTCGTGGTAAACTTTAAGGAAGCCAGGGCAGTTAGAATCAGCCGCAGTGAGCTCAGCGACGAAGATTGGATGATGCTCAGGGCGGGCATTTCCCTTTTTCATGCGGCGGAGCTTGTCGGTTTGGCCGCGGTTCTTGTTGAACGGACCACGGCCTACGTGAAAAATAGAATACAGTTTGGACGTGCTATCGGAAGTTTTCAGGCAATACAGCATAGAGCCGCCGATATGCATTTAAAGGCGGAGCAGGCGGCAGCTTTGGTGCGTTTTGCTTTCTGGTGCCTGGAGAATGATCGTCGCCAGTTTTTACTCACAGCAAATGCGGCGAAAGGCTATGCCAGCGAGGTTGTTCCGTGGATAGCCGAGCAGGCAATCCAATGCCATGGGGGAAGGGGAATGAGCAGTGATTCCGGACTGCATCTATATCTTCGCCGCGCGCGTGTGCTTGCGCTAAGTTGTAAAACGGAGCGGGAGTGCTACACGGAGTTAGCCAATATGCTGCTGGCGCAGCCCTAAATTCCGGCACCTCAAGAAATCCAGCCGGTTCTTGACAACTTATATGCTTAGGGTAAGAGTGGCCGGGTTAGGCGCCCTTAGCTCAGGTGGATAGAGCAACTGGCTTCGAACCAGTGGGTCGGGAGTTCAAGTCTCTCAGGGCGCATTTTTTGCTTCAATTTTGCCGGGCCGCATGAGCAAGAGAAATACAGTTCTTTATCTGCTGCTGGCCTGCGCATTGCTTGATGTGGGTCTGATTCTCGCAAGAATCAACGAAAAACCCATATCGTATCTGCACAGTTGGAATCAGATTACTACTTTGGCGGCAATTCGTGCCGTGACGGAGAAACAAGCGCCGTTTTATCGTCCGCAGGAAGTTGTTACCCGGTTAAGCTGGCTTGCGCCGGGAGAGCAGGCATCGCTGGGCAACAACAGTTTCACGGTATATGAAGAGTTTCCGCTTTACAGCATTATCGTTTCCGCGGCTGCGCATCGATCGGTTCCGCTCGAACTGATCAGCCGCTGTGTATCGCTGATTTTTTGGTTTATCGGTGCCGTATCCATTTATCTTCTTGCACTTGGCTCGTTTAATGTTGTCAGTGCGTTAACCGCAGCGGTCGTTTACTTGGTTTCGTTTCCGGTTCTCTATTACGGCCAAGCGGTAATGGCCGATATCTGCATGTCTTCAATGATGCTTGTATCCGTTTATCTGCTTGATCGCTGGGTGCAAACAGGCCGGCGCAGCTGTTTTCTCTGGGGTGTGGCGGCCCTTTCAACGGCAGCTCTTTTTAAATCATATGCCGTGTTTTTTGTCCCAATTGTCATCTTTGCCAGGCGTGCCAGGACAAAAAGAGTCGATGCGGCGGCTTTCCTTGCCGCCGCACTGGTGTTGTTTCCCGTTTGTGCCTGGCATATTTTTGCAGCGGCTCAAAGCGGCCATCAGGAATATTTGTCGCACTTGCTGCCGGAGAAAGCAGCGGTTCTAGTTTCCGGCGGCTTTTTAAAGGCTTCCTTTAAGAATTACTTCCGCTATTTGGGACATTTCGGCGGTGTCGTGCTGATCCTTGTATCGCTTAGTAAAAGCCGGAGAAACATTATCGGTCCCGGATGTCTATGGTGGATTGCCCCGTGGCTCGGTTCGTCACTGGTTTACGCATTGTTTACCGCCGACAAATTGGTTGTTCATGACTATTACTTCTTGCCAATTTTTCTCCCACTTTTCATTTTTGCAGCAAACGCAATGCTCATCGCCTGGGATACGGCAGCCGCGTACATTAAGCAGCGTGGTTGCGCTGCGGTATTCGCGCTATTTTGTCTAATCACAGCGTTCCAGTTTTGGTCGCGCTATTGGAAGGCGACTGCTCCCAATCCTGACGTGGTGCAGTGCAGCGGGCTGATTGAAGGCAGCACCAAGCCGAATCAGTTGATTGCAACCTGGACCGATGTTGGTCGTTATAATGCTCTTGCGTATTATAGTAACCGGCTTGCGATAAACATTGAGGAGACAGCTTTTGCGCTGGAGAACTACTTGGCGGCGGGTGCCAGCGCAGCCGTAGTAAATCTTCCGCCGCCAGATGCCAGGCAAGCTGATCAATGGCTCAGCATGCCGCGCAACGGTCTGAAGACACGGATGGTCAAGCGGGTGTCGCTGCGTGACTTTAAAGGAAGAGAACGGATCTGTGCGATTTACGAACTGAGCGAATCAGGCAAGCAGTGAGCAGAGCAGATCCTCGGTACGCCATTTTAAAACCAGCAGTTTTTTTATCGCGCGCTGGCTTAATGTCTTGCGATTAACGGCATCTCTCTGGGTGGGAATGCTGCGGAATTTTTCAACCAAGGAATCCAGCGCTTCAATGTTAAGGCATCTTGGCTGATTTCCTTCTTTGCGTGCCGCGACCGAAATAGAAGTAAAGATTGAAGCGAAGAGTTTTAGATTGATATGCGGCAGCGAAGATAAATCATCCTTGCGCATGTCGATAAGATAGTTTAGCGTTTCGCCGCTTAAGCTCCAATTAAACGGTTCGCACAATGTCAGACTGCTTCCGGTGAGCAGGTATTCAATTTCTGCAGGCTTGAAAACTTCGTCGGTGACGAACCCGTTCAGCGAACATTCCGTGGTAAAGAAAACGATGCCGCCGGGACGCACGACGCGCGCCATTTCGCGAACGCAGACAGCCGCATTTTCCAGCCCCCCGAAGTGTTCCAGCGACGAAAGACAAAAGGCAAAATCAAAAGAGCTGTCGGGAAATCCAAGCGCGCAGCCATTCATGTAAACGGCGGATAACGCTTCTTGGCGATAGGGGTAGGGTGCATGCCGGGCGGGATCTTCCAGTACGGAGCGCGAAGCTTCTCCGGCAGCGAACGCGCTGTCACCGTAAAGATCGCTGGCAATAATCCTGCCGCATTGATTGGCTAGATAATACAATACACGCTCAAATCCGGCGCCGACGGAAAGACCAAGATAATCCAGAGATAATAAGCCGTTTTCCTTCAGTGCACGAACAAGCTGTGTGAATTCCCAGAGTTTGCGGTGATAAGGTGCGCTGCCGTCAGTGCCCAGGATCTGTGCCGCGAGAAGTCTGAAGGAATCGTCCTGCCAATCGGCAAAATCGCAGAGTTTGTTCAGCGGCAGGTTGTTTAAGGAATTCTGCGCGAAAGCAGGCAAGTGTAGCCGCTTTTGCGGAATTTTCGGCGTGGTATAGGGCATCAGGTTTGGCCTGTTCTGCTCAGAATACAAGAAAAGGCTTGGCTGCCCTGCCCGAAGCCAGGGCAGCCAGGAGATAAGCTATCGGGTGCCGTCTCTCAAATAAAGATAGAGATCGGACACTGGCAGCGCGGGATCGGTCGTGCGCAAGCCGAAATTATTGTCAACTGGAGCTGTGCTGCCGTACTCGTAATAGTAGAATCGCTGAATTCCAGGAATCTCTTCGCGGAGGAACGGCCATGCGGTTTCTACGTATGCAAGCTGCCGGTTGGGGCCGGTTTCTCCGGATTCGGTAACCCAAATAGGAATCGAAATACCATTCAAGAAGGAGCCGACCCCGTTGGAGGTAACTATAGTTTCGAAAGATTTTCCGTAATAATGGACATTCCAAATATCGGTCGCCCCTTCCGCACCAAGATCACGCAGTCTTCTATTGTAGTTCAACGTATTCGGGAAGTTCTGCTGAATCGAAGTAGTCGCGGCCATTACGACAAGTTTGCCGGGGGCGTAAGTCCTTACCTCGCGTGCGGCCAGACTGAGCAGCTCGTAGTAATTATCCGGATCTTCAAGACCAAGCGCGACATCGGAGACCAGAACCGTTTCGTTCGGTTCGTTCCAAATTTCGAAGCCTACGATTCCAGGGACGTTCGCGTAGCGCGTTACTGTCGGTATGAGCCAATGATCAATCCAAGTGCGCCGTGGATTGCCGTTGACCCAGTTATTGGGATCGGTAATCCAATCCGGTGAATGAGCCAAAACTACCAAGACTTCAACGCCCGCCGGTATACTGCCGATTATTTCATCGAAGAAGCCATAGTTAGGAGCAACAGCCGGACTTGGCTGAACGTCGGTCAGCCAAGCAAGCAAGATGCGGACTCTTGGTAAACCCAGCGTGTCACGTATTTCGGTAAACTGTTCCGGAATGGATCCGAACTCCCGGTCGACGAAAAAGTTGTTTACGCCCATGATCGACGTATCGATTTCCTTTCGCTCAGGAGGGTTAAGCGCCAGGTCCAGAATATCGCCGGCATCAGAGCATCCGGATACAAACGAAGAGCCGCAAACAATTAGTATGACCGCAGCGGGCCGGCAGAAAGAATTAAAGAAACGGACAATGGCTTTCATTGGAGTCCTCCCGATAATAGTTCTCGAACTTGAAACGCCTGTGCAGAACGTACGATAGCGCAAACATAACCGCGGTGACAACTAGGGTTTGGGCCGGAATTTGTGCGTTTATTATTTATTTTTGCGGATTTCCGAAAGAAAAGCGCTGGAATATGCTGATTCTCTTAGGTTGCATTTTCATCTAAAGTACAGATGATGTAGGGAGCATTAGTTCAACCTTCACGCCTTGAATTGTGTTGGCGGGCTAACCATCCGCAGCTATTACGGGCGAGGCAGCAGAATGCCGGTGTGCCTACTTGACTCATGCTGAAGAAGTCAGGCACGCTGTGCCGATCTGAAATGGACAGGTTGGGGCCGCAGCGGGAATTACTCCCGCTTTATGGCCGAATATTTACGAAAAGTGAAATCCGGAGTTGGGAACAGATTATTTTCATGCTTAACAGGAAAGGACCACGGGAGAGTTCAAGCGAAACCCGAGAAAAGCACAGAATTAACGAACAGATTACAGCTCATGAAGTCCGTCTTATCGGGGCGGAAGGCAATCAGCTAGGTGTGATTTCCACGCGGGAAGCTTTGCGCATGGCTGAGGAAGATGGTTTGGATTTGGTTGAGGTCGCTGCGGGCGCCTCACCTCCGGTTTGCCGCATCCTTGATTATGGCAAGCTCAAATACCGTGAGCAGAAAAAAGCAGCCGAAGCGCGAAAGCGCAGCACTACGCACACGGTCAAAGAACTTCGCGTGCGCTACAGCACCGATACGCACGATTTGGAAACAAAAATTCGCGCGGCGCGCAGATTTCTTCAGGATGGTGATCGCGTGCGGTTTCAGATGCGTTTTCGCGGCCGCGAAGTGGTCTATAAAAATCTCGGCGAGGAAATTTTTAAACAAATCGAAGAAATGCTGAAGGATGTTGGGGCGGTGGAAGAGACTTCGCCGTTAATGGGCCAAAAGATGATGGTGACATTTGTTCCCAAGTCTGCGGCAAAACAGCCTTAGGTCATTTCTTTTTCTTTTCTTTAGCGTCCTTTTTTTCGTCAGTAGCGCTGCCTTCTGACGCCTTAACTTCCAGCGGTTTGTTGAGGAAGCAGCGGATATCCTTGCTTTCAGCGGCAAGGCAAGTGCCCAAAGCGTAGGAGCAGTCATTCTCTATTGCCGCGAGGACCGAGTGACGGGCTGAATAATCGAGCACATTGTAATCAGCGGCTTGGCTTCTCAGGCGATTGCTGATGCAGCCGGCGAAATCTTCATGCGTGCTGCGGCAGCGCTCTAGTGCCTGGGCTTTTGCTTGAGGAAGCATGCTGTTTAATCTTGTCCGGACGTCAGTCTCTGCGATTCCGCTGGTGCTGATTGTCGCAAAAAATGCCTCAGCTGGCGGCGGAGGCGCTTCGACGATGATGCGGCCTTGTTCGTCTTTTTTTTCTTTTGGTCTTTTTTGCCAGCTAAAGAAGACGTCGGATTGGCAGACTACGTCCTCACCGGGTCTGGAGCTGGTGAGGGCTCCGGTTTCGGTTCCTGGCATCGCCGGAATTTCTTTTTCTTGCGCTGATACAGGTGTGGACCAGACGAGAGAGAAAAAAGCAGCGTGAACCATCATCAGCAGTGCGAGGTTAATGCGTATATTGCTCATAAGGCAGGCCTTTTCCACCGTAAAAGATGATTTTCTTGCGCGCCAACAATCATAACGGGCACATAGTAATTTGCCAATCGCCTAACATTACTCCGTTAGACCTGCGTCTTTGGCCGATTTTCGCTAAACGGGATATCGCTCCGCTGCCTTCGGCCCGAGCAGTACCGCCTCTGTGCTCTATGGCACTATGGCTCAGGCC
>JAKPSH010000300.1 GCA_029555385.1 Pseudomonadota bacterium | reverse complement strand
AATTGGCTTAGCCAGTGGCGAAGCTGCGCCAGGTACGATACGGGATGCAGGTCTTTGTTAAACGGGGCCGGTGCTGAAACCGCACGTTCTGCCTGTGCGATGCGCTGCGGCGTCAATCTTGCTGTCAAATAATCATCGTTGATATAGGCCGTGGAAATGCCGCGATTTTCGAGTTCTTGCCCAATTTCTGTTGTTAGCGCTGCGTCCGAGGCAAGCATAGTGAATCGGGCACCAGGAATCACAGCGCAATTTTTAAACACGGAGCATAAAGAGCGATAGATCGACGAGGCAAAAAGTTGAAGTTCCGGCTGAGTGTAGTTCTCGCTGCCGCTCAGACCTAGGCTGATTACGCCGTTTTCGCGCAGTGCACGCTTGGCGTCGCGAAAGAACTCAACCGTATAAAAACGGTTCATTTGCGCATTGGTCGGGCCGTTGAAGGCCAGGAGAATAACATCGAAGCGGTCAGCTGATTGTTGAATGAAACGGCGCGGATCAACTGCGTGTTCGCGCAGGCGGTTAGTTTGCGGGCGACTGAGCAGCCGGGCAAGAACAAACACAGCAGGATCGGACTCAACGGCGTCCACTTCTGCCGCCGGATATTTCAGTATTTCACTGCCGGCTCCGGTCAAGCTGCCGCCGAGAAGCATCACGTGCTTGGGCTGCTTGTGCTGTGTCATGGCAAAATGCACTATTTCTTCACCGGCTGCGGCATCGGTTGTTGTTCCGGCGGGTGTTCCATCATGAAAAACTGTGAACTGTCCTGCGGATTCTTGAACTAAGACGTATTGACCATGCGGTGTTGACTGTCTGCGGATTATTTCGTGGTGCGGGTAAAGCAAGCGAAGAGATGGCTGGTCGGCAAGCGGAAGCAAGGCCGCAAGGATAATTCCCGCAATGCAGAATTCTTTTGTAACTGGCGGCAAACTCGACTTATTGCCGCCTTTGTCGTGCGAGATGACAGCCGAAGCAGCGAGGCAAAGGATGGCCGGGATCGCGAGAACAGCGAAGGGATTAACGATATGCACCAGCAGAAATCCATAAGCGAGCCCGCCAACTGTGCTGCCGACAGTGTCTGCGATATAAACCTGGCTGGCTGTTCCGGCACTCTGCTCAAGAGCGGCGGTGCGGGCGCACAGTGCAAGAAGTAGTCCCGCAAGCAGGCAATATGGCAATAGTACGAGCACCGAGTAGAACATTGCTTCGCTGATACTGAAGACCAAGCCTGACGTATGCGCGCTTCGTATAGTCCGGATGCCCAGTAGTCCGAGGGGACCGATCAAGGGCGAAGCAACGAGTCCTCGTGAGAGCCAAGAAAATGGCTCGCGGCCTTTGGCAAGGATTTGTGCGAAAAGGCTGCCGCAGGCGGTTAAAATAAGCCATGTGCCGAGGATAATGCCGATAATAATCTCGATGCCGGCAAAGACGCCGAGAAACTCTCTCAACAAGACAAGCTGAGTAATCGCCGCGGAAACCCCGATAACAAAAGCAGCGAAAGAGCTAAACGCAAACAGTCGATACATACAGAAATAGTAGCACATTAGCGCGGCGCCGAAAGGATGAAGAAATGCTTGATACTTAGATGTTGAAAACGGCGCTGGCGGTAGTTAGAATCAGGCATTCATCTTTTGCACTGACAGCTTCGATGAAGACCGGAGGGATAGATTGAAATTTATCAAGCGGGCAGTAAGGTATTACAGTTTGCCGGCAGCCGGAGTCTTGATTGCAGTTTGTTCTTATATCTATTGGTGGTCTAGCGCGAACAATAGCGCGCCCGGCGGGAACCAAGCCGTGCCCGGCGCAGAAAGAAAACAGGAGCAGATTATGCAGAAGTATAAAGTAAGGCCCCCTGTCGTGGCTGGACAGTTTTACCCCGGGAGTGCTGGGGATCTGAAGCGGGAGATTGCGGGATATCTCAATCAAGCGGCTTTGACCGATCTGCCCGGAGCGGTTAAAGCGCTGATTGTGCCTCATGCTGGATATGTTTATTCCGGGCTCGTGGCCGCATATGGCTATAAAGCGCTTAAGGATAGCTATAAGAGAGTCTTCGTCCTGGCCTCTAATCATGCGCGAGGGACGCCGCCGTTTAAGTTTTCGGTTCCCGCGGCAGATTATTTCGAGACGCCGCTTGGACGTGTGAAAGTGTCCAGTGTGGCGCCGCGGCTGCTGGAGAGCGGGGTCTTTACCAATATCGAGGCGGCTTATGATGCGCATGTAATTGAGGTTCAGCTGCCCTTTTTACAGACAGTGCTTGCCGATTTTGAGATCGTTCCGATTGTCACCGGCTGGGTCGACGAAAAAGCACTGCGGGAGGCTGCGCGGGTAATAGCTGGATATGTCGATGCCGATACGTTGATTGTGGTCAGCTCCGATCTTTCTCATTATCACCCGTATGAGGAAGCGGTCAGCCTTGATCGTGTTTGTATTAAGGCATTGGAAGACTTGGACATGGCTGCTGCGGCCAGGTGCGAAGCTTGCGGGCTTGATGCTGCGGCAATCTTGCTTTCCATCGCCCGGGAGCGGGGCTGGAAAGGAAAGATTCTTGATTATCGCAACTCCGGCGATACCGCAGGTTCCAAGGCGCAGGTCGTTGGCTACTCCGCGATTGCGTACTATACGGAGCTTGGGGCGCGGAGAGAATCTCCGGACGAGGCCGTTGATGGGGAGCGGGGGTTCTCCGAGATGGAAAAGCGCGCACTGCTTCGGCTCTCCCGTGAAACTCTGCACGTGGCGGCAAGCGGGCGCAAGCTGCCGAAAATAGAAGCTGGGTCTTTTCCACCTAATCTACATGTTCCTGCGGCCTGTTTTGTGACTCTGCATAAGCGAGGGCAGCTCCGGGGATGCATCGGCCACCTTGTTGCGCGAATGCCATTATATGAATGTGTGGTTGAGAACACGGTGCATGCAGCGCTGCATGATGGAAGATTCGATGCGGTCGTGCCGCACGAACTCTCACAAATTGAGATTGAAGTGTCCGTGCTTTCGCCGCCGCTTCCTGTGAATGAAGCAAGCCGCGCAAGATTGACTGACCTGCTCGCGCAGCGTCATCCCGGAGTAATTATTTCCCGTGGTCCTTATCAATCGACTTTTCTTCCGCAAGTCTGGGAACAGCTGCCGGATACAGAACATTTTTTGAGTAATCTGTGCCGCAAGGCGGGAATGGAAAGCCGATGCTGGCAGGATTCGGCCACGCAAGTCTCAACATACGATGTGACGGCGTTCAACGAGCACCAGCCAGGCTGAGCTCCTTGATTTTGAGCCGCAGGCAATGCACCAGTGATGTCTTTTTTTGTTCGAACAAGGCTGCTGCGTTTGTGTTCTGCTGTGTGCGGCAGTGCGCGGGGTTCCCTGGTTTTGCGTCCATTTATGGCTATGGTATTCTTGCCCGCGGCTCTTACTATAGAACGTTTGTTTAGAGAGGATACCGATATGAGAACTCAGTTTGTTTTGTTTGCTGCCATATCAATTTTCCTATTTGCCGCAGGTGCGGCGGCGGAAGATTTGAATGAGAATTTCAAGAAAGTCAGTGAGTATACCGCAGCCGGAAACTATCCCAAGGCATTAGAAGAGCTTGATTGGGCGCGGAAGGAAATCGAGAAACTTCACCTCAAGAAGCTAAGCAGCATTCTTCCGGATAATGTTGCTGGTTTCTCTGGACAGCCGGCAAAAACGCAAGCTGCGATGGGAATCACGACGATCGAGAAGACATACACTGGAAAAGGTCAAAAAGTGCAGGTATCGCTCACAGGCAGCACGGGCCGCTCGGCGGGAGGATTCGGCGGGCTTGCTGCAATGGGGCAGATGGCGGCGATGATGGGCGGTACCGGAACAGGGACTGACACAGTGCGCATCTCCGGGCGGACAGCGATGCTTGAGTCAGAGGAAGGTTCGAACCGCGCTGAGCTGACGGTCTTTATGGATGGCGGCCTCGTGCTTAAGCTCGAGAACCAGCAGTCAAATGATACGCAGGCGCTTCGTGCGATTGCCGAAGGATTGAAGCTTGATGAGATTGAGTCCTATTTGAAGGGGTCCGCCCGTTGACCCGTTTCCATATACCGGGGCTGCCGCAACGATGAGAGACATTCGAATGAAGTTCATTTTCTGGATTCTCTGCGTTGCGGCGGCTTTTCTCCTTGCTTGCGGTTCTGATAGCGAAGATGGCAGGTCAAGTCGGGATGATGCCGGTCTAGGTGAGGACTGCGGCGGCTTTGCGGCAATTGCTTGTGCTGCCGGTACGTTCTGTCTTTTCCCAGATGGTACATGCGGCGCAGGCGATATTAGCGGGATCTGCCGTGAGATTCCGGAAATCTGCACGATGGAATATAACCCGGTATGCGGCTGCAACGGCGAGACGTACAGCAATCCTTGCGCAGCTTACGCGCAAGCAGCATCTATTGAGAGCGCCGGAGAGTGCCGCCACGTTGATTCTCATTAATCATTATTCATAATGATTATGCCGTCTAGCAGGATGATGAACGGAGAGCCGCGTTCATTAGCCGGAAAGCTACAGCCAGCGTTTTTTTCTGAAATATATCAACATCAGGCAGGTGAGCAGGGCCATGGAACTGACCACTAGCCAAAAGCCGAGCGGATTGTGCAGAAGCGGGATAACGTCGAAGTTCATGCCGTAAAGTCCGACGACTAAATTAAGCGGTGCGGTGACTGCGGCAATAACTGCAAGAATTCGCATGATGTCGCCAAGGCGCAGATTGATTTGCGCGAAATAGGCCTCGCGCAGCGTAACTACTTCATCTATTTGCTTATCAAGCATGTTCAGAATTGCCACGGCGTGGTCGTCGATGTCCTTAAAATAACGCCGCTGATGGCGTTCGCGAATCAAGTGTCCTTCGTTGGCTAGCTGCGCCAGTATCCCGCGCTGGTCGCGCATGATTAGGCGCAAAGATGACAGCTTGCGCCGCAGCTCAAAAAGCTTCGACATGCAGAGTGACTGCGGACGTTCGAGAATTTCTTCCTCCAGCCGGTCAATAACCCGATCAAAAATGCCAAGCGACCGGGCAAAGCGATCGATCAGCACGTCAATTATGCGGTGAGCCAGCACATCTACATTCTCTTTAAACAGTGCTTCGGGGGTATTGCCGGCCTGCCGGACCAGAGCATCAAGCCAGGAAACGCTTTGACGGCGCACGGTAATAAGAAACCGGGGGCCCAAAAACAGCGCAACCTTGTAGGTCAGCCGCTTTCCTTCTTCATCCTCGCCCAGTGCTTCCTGTTCATCTTTTTCGAGCGGTTCATCACCAGCAGCTTGCTCATATGTGAGCTGGGGTTTGACGCCCCGCAGGATAATAAAAATATGTGAACCAAAGTCTTCTAGCTTGGGAAAGTGGCCGGGAGAGAGACAGTCTTCAACTGTCAACTCGTGAAGCTGGAAATGCGCAGCAACCGCCGCTAGAATGTCGGAATCTTTTGTCTCGACATCGATCCATACTCGTGTTTCCGGATCACCTTGTTGAAGCGCAGCGAGGCCTTCAGCGAAGCTGTACCCATGTTCTGGATGGTAGGAGCAGACTGAAATGCTCATCCGCGGTGGTCCCGTCTTAGTCCAATTCAATCAGCAGCCTGGCTGTGTTGTCTAAGTAATGCAGCTACAGCTTGGGCCAGAAGAGTTGAGTATAGCATTAACATAATGCTCGCCAAAAGGCTGCATTATCTGCCGCCTCGATGCTGGAAGGCCCCGGTCAACCTTTATCAAAACCAGAGACAGCTAAAACTGGCGGCGGGACGCGCTTAACGCAAACGCCCGGCGCCAGATGATTTGGGTGCAGTCAATCTTCTTCAGTCGTAGCCCTCCCACGGCGGATCATGCGGCTTGAGCTTCCTCGCACGCTGCCTCTGCCCGGCGTGTAGCGCGGAGGTTCGAACAGCAAAAGGTCGTTTCGTCTAAGGATGCTCTGCAGCACCACCGCGATACCGCGCAAATTCGCAGCAACGCCAGAAGGCAGCTTCCATTCCGCGGCTTCGTTGCAGAAAAGCAGTGCTTGATTCGGGCCGATATTCTCAACGGCAGGTGATGTCAGGCCTCGCATTACAGCATCCAGGCTGGACTCCAGAGCAAAAGATATAGTCTGACGGGCAGCACCTGAGAATTCCTCATTCAATATCGCACTGAAGCAGTGCGCGATGAGAAATGCACTAAAGAGCTTTGCCGGACGCGCTTCCAGGCGCGCCAAGGATTCGGTGCAGTCTGCAAAGTGACGCCTGTTGTGCTTTTCTGCAAGCTCCTGGGCTGAGCGCAAAGTCGTGGCGGCGGCGCCTACGAGTTGATCTTCAAGCCAAGATAGACTCCACGCGTTTTTCCAATGGAAAAGGCGATACTGTTGAGCCTTTTGCAGCAGCACCCGCAGGTCGGTGCACTCAGCAGCCTGATAACTTGGCGCGCTTTGCAAACGCGGGGATGGGTTCCTGCGCAGCTCGGCAAGCGCGGCCGGACCTTCATCGAGGATGAACGGACAGGGGTGCTGCAGGGTGCCAAGCTGCTCGCCGAGTGCGTAACAAAGCACGGCGCGTTTGCCGTATCGTGTCAAATGCTCAAGGCGCTCTAGATTTTGCGCTGCGGAAAATCCCACAGGGATTTGTTCACCCGGAAGCTGACTTCGAAGCCAGGCTAGACTGAAACGATTCGAAAACATTTTAGCGGTTCCTCTCGACAACCTTTTTTAGAACGAGACAGGACGTATCCAGCGCGCCGCCGTCAGGGGAGAACGGCATCAGGCTGGAACGGCAACATTCTTCTTCTGTTCCGGATAGAATAAAGAGCAACGGTGGTGCAATATTATAACTGGTACTTGCGCCTACTGGAAATTTTACAGGGGCAGCAGTCTATGCTGTGTAGTATCGCGATTCGCTGTTTCCTGTGTTAACTGCGCTTGATCATTGCGGAGAATGTCCGAGCTTGGTCAATTAGTTCATTTATCGTTAAGTGTACAAGCCTGATACAAACTGGTTCCTTGGGCCGGATATGCTTGAGCGCGGCGAGCTGGTGGTGGCTGTCGATGATATAACCGTCAATCGATACGATAAACGGCTTGAGTTGGATTTCGCCGGCAGCAATCTTCCTGGCTTTGGCGGCAACTTTCTCCGGTTCGAGTTCATACTGTATCGGTTCCAGGGCGTCGACGGAGATATTGCCTCTTTCCACGGCGATGCCGTGCGTCTGGAGGTGCTCAATAAAACGATCAATATCTACGGCACGAATCTGCGGCAAGCTGGCGCGCTTAAAGGACGGTGCTTTGTTTTTTTGCAGTCGTGCTTTATCTGTCTTGGGGCCGCGAAGGCCGGTTTTCCCAGTCATGTTCCTGTGATGGTTTTGACGCCGTGATGAACGCGGTGCTAACTGTAGCAGCAACCACTGATTTCCCACAACCCTAACGGATTGCCGGCAGAAGCGTGCCCCGGAAGCGGCTTTTGGCCGAACTCTTCGTCGCGAAAGATTTTGCCTTCCCCCTACGCTAAAGTTACGGGGAACCTTGGTGCAGACATGAGGGACCCCACGAAGCCTTGGCGAAGTTAAGTAGTACGCCCTGCTTCAACCCCCACAGATCGCTAGATCTCATTAACCGCATCTGCGCGAGAAGAAGCGTAGATGCGGTTAATAACATCTAGCTCAGAAAAAGCGAATAAATTCCCCACAGCCGGAATTTTCACTGAGAGTCGTTGAATGCCACATATTTTTTTGGCATCACCCGGATGAACGCTGAAGTCGCGCATGGGCGGTGGAGAGTTTGACGCTGCCGGGCGCTGAAGGCTTAACCTCATGCGCCGGGGCGGGGGTGGAGCGGGCCCGCCGCAGGAAATCGGATTGCCGTGCGGTCTTGTGCAGTGAAGCATCTCCGGTTCCTGCAAGCCGAGTTCTGTAGGCGGGCGGCGGCGCGCCTACAGCGCCCGACCGGAACA
>JAKPSH010000289.1 GCA_029555385.1 Pseudomonadota bacterium | reverse complement strand
CACCTTTCTCCAGACCATAGGCACCCTCCAAATGAGAATGCCTTTTCTGATAATAAAAAGTGTAAACGATGTCTTGTCGCAGGATGTAAAGGATGTGTTGTCGCAGCACCCCTCAAATCCACAACCCTAACGGAGTAATGCCCTGAAATAAGCGAATAAATACAGCTTTGGCTGTGCGCTCCAGAGGCTGCGCCCAGAGCGATGCTGCCGGATGCTGAAGGCGCGCGCCGCCGCAGGAAATCGGATTGCCGTGCTGTCTTGTGCAGTGAAGCCTCTCCGGTTCCTGCAAGCCGAGTTCTGTAGGCGGGCGGCGGCGCGCCTTCAGCGCACGGCAGCGGCAAACTCTCCACCGCCAGGGTAATGGTCTCGCTTTCACCCGGGGGATGCCAAGAATATGCGCCATTCAACAACTTTCAGGGGGAATTCCGGCTGCGGCAGGCTAATTCGCTTATTTTGGGGTTAGAGCCCGAGGCCGAAGCCTTGAGCAAGGCGCGCCACTTTGCTGTAAGCCTGTTCGAGTGCAAAATCAATTTGGTCTTCGAGCCCGCCGAGCGGAAGAGGATCGAGCCATTTTAAGACAAAAGCCGGCAGTTCGTCGGCTTTGATGGAATATGAAAGCTCGGACATTCCTGTTCCCGCAGACCAGAAAAAGTCCATCGTTGAAACAAGCGGGGGGGCTGGTTCGTAAGAAACGTGTTGGTAGCCAAGGGGCAGACCCTGCTGACCCCTGGCGGCGCTGCTCAATCTCTTGCGCAATTCCAGCAGCACTTCTTCCTTGCCCCGGCCCCGCAGCGTCAGAATTGCAAAGGGATCCTCGTCCAACCGTTCACAGAGACGAAGAACAAGCGCAATCATGTTTTTGCTGACGGTTGAATCTTTCTTGCCATTGACAATAAATGACAATCGCTCAAGGGTGCTTGGAAACAACTCGGCCCCATTGCGGGCGAATATTTCCTCCATTTCAACCGGCAACTGACCGGCAAGCAAGACGGCATGAAAGTAGGACTGCTTTGCCAGTTCGGTAAGAATTTTCTCCCACTTCTCAGGTGAAGTTTGACGAAAAGCAATCTCTATGCGCGAAGGCCGGGAAAGATCATCGAAGACTTTGGCGGTGATTCGTCCTGTTTGTACGGCAAAATCAACAAGTCGCCTGCGGCGCAGCAAATCTCCCGCAAGTTCAGACATTTCTGCGGTAAGCACCGGTGAAAACAAGGCAAGAATTCGCTGCGAATACCAGGTTCTGCTGCGGCGCAGAACTGCGCTCTGGCTCGGGAAAGTCTCGAAAACTATCGGTTCATCTTTGCTGCTCATGTTCCTTGTCCTGCGTCTTTTTGTACTAGCGTAATATCTCACAGCCCGAAGTTGTGAGATATTACGGCTAACTGATGTTCTCCGGATTAAGCTCTAAAAGTTTGCGCAATTCGGCACTGGAAAGCTCCAGTATGGCATTGCGAGTTGCCCCGACTACTTGATCCATCAAGTCACGCTTAAAACCGAGCATGCTGAATATTTTCTCTTCAAGGGTGCCTTTGCAGATAAACTTGCGCACCTGTACCGCTCTTGTTTGTCCGATGCGGTATGCGCGATCCGTCGCTTGATCCTGTACCGCGGGGTTCCACCACAAGTCAAAATGCACAACTTGATTAGCTTCTGTCAGATTCAATCCCAATCCGCCCGCTTTCAAGCTGAGCAAAAACACCCGGGGGCCGTCGGGACGCCGGAATCTTGCCACCAGAGTGTCGCGTGCGGTTTTGCTGAGCCCGCCGTGAAGAAAGATTACTTCGGTGTCCAAACGCTCCTGCAAGTAAGGTTTGAGCAAATGCCCCATCTGTGCAAACTGCGTAAAGACAAGAACCTTGTCTCCTTCAGCCAGTAAGACATCAAGCATTTCCTCCAAGAGCGCCAGCTTTCCTGAACGTTCGGCGAGTGAACCGTTGTCTTTCAAAAACAACGCCGGATGATTGCAGATCTGCTTTAAGCGCGTAATCGTCGAGAGCACAAAACCTTTGCGATGAATTCCGTCCGTGGCGTCGATTTGCGGCAGCATTCGTTCGAGTACGGTTTGATAAAGCGACGCTTGTTCTTCGGTCAGCGTTGTGAACACCTCCATTTCAATTTTTTCCGGCAAGTCGCTGATTACCGCCGGGTCAGCTTTTAAACGCCGCAGCACGAAAGGGCGGATCATTTGGTTAAGCAGCGATGCGGATTCCCGATTACGGAAGTTCTCGATCGGCAGGGCAAAGCGGGAGCGAAATTCTTGAATTGTGCCCAGAAATCCAGGATTAAGAAAATCAAATATCGACCAAAGTTCCTCCAGATGATTTTCTAGCGGAGTGCCGGTCAGCGCCAAACGCTGAAACGAACCACCCGTTTTCGCATCGGTCATGCATTTGCGAGCAATATGCTTGACTGCCTTTGTTTGTTTTGCGTCGAGGTTTTTAATGTTTTGCGCCTCGTCCAGAATAATTCTGCCCCAACAAACGCGCGATAACAGATCCTCGTCACGGTTTGCCAGACTGTAGGTGGTTATCACCACATCACTTTCTTTCGCGCGTTTAAGGAAATCGGCGGGCCCTAGGCGGGCAGGACCATGATGGACGTAGACGCGCAAAGCGGGCGCGAAACGGCGTGCTTCATACTCCCAGTTGTTGAGTATGGACATGGGAACCACGAGCAGCGTCGGCTGAATTTCTTTCGCCGGGGTGCTTGCGGCGGCAGCATGACGTTCATGAAGAAGCAGGGCCAGAGCTTGAATTGTCTTTCCTAAGCCCATGTCATCAGCAAGACAACCACCGACGCCTGTTGCGGCGAGCAACGTCAGCCACCCAAGTCCTTCTCGTTGATACGGCCGCAGCGAACCTTGGAATCCCTCCGGCTCCGCCATAGGCGAAAACTGATGAGTGTCGCGCTCCAGAATCTTTTTGATCCAGCCTGAGGAACTGAAACTTACGACGTTAAGCAGTTCGGGCTGATATTCAACGCCAAGTCCGAGGCGCAGCACATCGATGAAACGCAGTGATTCCTTTTCTTTTTCTTGCCTTTCTAAGAAAGCTAAAGTCGCTTCGAGCTTCGCCGGATTGAGTTCGATCCATTGACCGTCTTTTTCTACCAGCGGAGTTTTGGTTAAAACTAATTCGCGAAACTCATCGAGCTCCATTCTTCGTTCGCCAAGCGCGATGCGCCACGAATAATTAAGCAGTTGATGAGCGGCAAGATATCCGGAAGAAGTCCGGCTTGAATGATCTATTTCCTCGGAATCAACATGGAGATGCAGGCCAAACTGCGCGCCAGGTTTGCTCCACCACTCAGGCAGCATGACCGTAAATCCATGCTGCTCCAGTTTTTTTGCGTGATCCCGGAGAAAATCATAGGCTTGTCCTGTCGTCAAACTGACCGCAGCTGGATGCAGTCCGAGCAGCGCGTTCTTAAGTCTTGGAAATACCTCCACGGCGCGGCCTAAGTCGTGCAGCAGAAAGTCTTCAAGGTCTTCCAGCGTAAAGTCTGAGTTCTGCAAAAAGCCAAGTTCACCGCGCCACAGTTTGGCTGCCGGAAGTTCTTGGCCGGGGGCGGTTTGTGAGTGCAGCCCCCACTCAACGTTCCATGCAGCTTCTGCCCTATCCGTTAAACCGGTTCGCGGCGGGATGAGCCGGAATACGGTGCGAAGCTGATGACCCTCTGGCGATATAAGCAGGGAACCGGCCCACTTGCGCAGTTGTTGTTCGAATTTGAGCAGTTCATACTCGGGACCATGAATATCGCCTGTTTGTTTGGTCAATGATGCAATCCAAGTGCACGGCACTGCGTGCCGGGCGGACAACGGAGTTTTGGGGGGATCTTCCAGAAAACTATCCCGCATGAGAAAAGATCGAATAAGCGCATCGCCGCAAACGGTTATAAAAGACTCGATCAGGACGCTGGGCTGGACTGGTTTCGATTGTTCTTTCTGCCAGACCGCGCGGCAAAGAGGCGGCATGGATTCGGCAAGAACCGTGAGGCGGGTGCGATCTTCTTCTGTGCTGGGAATTAGATGCCAGTGCGAAAACCATTGTTTGTTCTTGCGAACAATCCCGGGGATAAAGCGTCCCCGAGACAGCAGTTCAAGGAGGAGCTTGGTTGGTTCGCGCCAAAATTTGATCGAGCTGTCGAGACGGAGGCCTTCGGGAAGAGGGTGGGGGAGGGAGCAAAGAAAATTAACAGCTTCCACGGGGGTCAGCTCTGCCGCGATAATGCGCCAGAGCCGCAGTTCGGGAGAGCTGCTTCTTTCAGTTTCTTTGGCGACAGCCAACTTCGGCGAGGCAAAGGGCCCCAGAGCGTCGCTGGGCAGAAAGACGGCAATTTCACCAAACTTAGGGGGAGCAAACTCCAGCGCTTCGAGTTCGGCAAGCAGTTCTTCTCTTGTGCAAGAAAAGGGATGGAGGTCTATATCAAAATTGCCGGTGTTCTCTGCCGTTTGACGGGAGGATCTGCTGTGCAAATCCAGCGAAGCCCTTACGCTCGACTCTCCCCAAAGGAGAAGCGAACCTGTCAGATTCCAAGTTGCTTGAAGCAGGTGCATGGTGCCACAGATTATAAGTTGTTAAGCGGTGAGCCAATTTAACTGTAGATTTGCATTTAGGAAAGCCGCTTTTGTCTGGTTGCGCTGATTGTCCAAGAACTGCCGATGTTTAAAGGGTCTGTCACCGCTAGGTTTTCCGTATTGCTGACGCAAACTGCGGCTTCCTAGTCGAAGTTGAACAATCCCGAAATAGAGAATACGCCGAATGCGATCATAATTTCGAAGCGGCGGCTGAGGCGAAGAATAAGCCGGAGACGAAGGCAAAGGCGGAAAGATTGTTGCTGCTGCGAAAAAAGCCTTTGCCCATATCTTCGCCTTGGCCTTATTTTCCGCCTCCGCCTCCGCCTCCGCCTCCGCCTCCGCCTCCGCCTCCGCCTCCGAAAGGAACAATCCCGAAATAGAGTTTACACCATTTGGGATTGGTGAGCCTCGGTGGAGAAAATCCCGGAGGGCGATAGTCGAAGCGCAGAAGAGTTTTTTTCGGACTTTTTCTGGAGTTCTGCCGTTCGTTTTGTCAATCTGTCTCATTCTTACAGAGGCTGTTTTCTGGCATCGGTTCATTTTGAGGTGGAGATGGGAAACTCGACAGCGAACTTGCTGCTCTGGAGGCAGAGGTAGTTTTCGTGCGCATACGCGTCAATGGTTCCGTGAGCCGCCGTCGACCATACAGCCGGAGGAAGTGTTTCTTGCTGCCACTCGCAAGAATCATAAGCACGCGAGCAGGCGGCAATTACCGTTGACGGCTCTTTGGCTGGCGCATGAAGCGCAAAATAGTTTTGCAGACGATTAATAACTGCTGCCTGCGGAAACCCGTACCATTCCGTCATGCCGTGCTTGGGGTGACCGGTGGAAAAAAGCACCGCTCGCGGCTTCACTGCACCAAGCAATTCCGCTGTTGTCGAGTCTGCCGCATGATGTCCAATTTTTACAACCGGGCTGCGCAGGGAAAACACGCTGTCGTTTTCCTTAAGCATCAGCCCCTCCCATCGAGCTGATACATCGGCGAGAAACAAAAACGAGATTCCCCGATAGATGAGCTTTCCCGTGATCGAACAATCGTTTAAATTTTGCGGACATCCCAGTTCAACAGATTTCCTTTTGCTTGGCACTTGCATGATTAAGTTTGCTGTGCCGGGGCATATCTCAATGTTCAGAGCACGAACATCAGTGAGGGTAAAATAAAACAAGCCATTTTCTCTAATCAGCCTGCGCATTTTTTCGTCGTAGTTTGATTCAGGATTGTCGACGCCGCTCTCGATAAAGGTCCGGATCGAAATCGCAGGCTCAGATGCGCTGGTTAATGCGGCGTCATCGGCGGATGGTGCGGTATCGCGCTCTTGCTTTTTCATTTCCTCAAGCAGACGAAGGAAGCCGTAAAGATGATCGACGTGCGGATGGGTGTTGACGGCATATTCAATTTCACGATCTTCTCCCATACGTGATTTAAGCGCGTCAGCAAAAAGTTCCGGTCCCTTCGGGTAATTCTTGGACGAAGTCCCGGCGTCAATCAGCGTCTGAGTTTTTCCCCCGGGGCACTGAATCAAGATCGCATCTCCTTGTCCCACGTCGAGCATCGAGATGCGCATGGTATTGACCCCGCTTCGGCAATGCGCGACGCGGACTTGCGCTGAAGCGGGAAAGGCTGAGAGTACTAGCAGAGAAATAGCACAAAGGGCGCAGTAATAAGACATACAATGACTCGCTGAATTTTGGCTGCTGTAGACTCATTTAATAGCACAGCTTGCGCCGGACAGGTATGGTGCTTGCCGGCGGCTTAAGAGTGCGTTCGTCTTGGGTGGTGTGTCATTAACTTGGCGATAATTAAGTAGTGTGTGAATCAAATCTGTAGGTTAAGATGGCGGTGGCCGGCTCGCTAATCTGATCAGTGAAGAAGATAGAGCTTGGCCGTAATGTTAAATGTCGCGCAGATTCTTATGGCGTACGCAAGGCCGCAGGCGAATATCGAACTGGCAGCCAGACCCCAG
>JAKPSH010000247.1 GCA_029555385.1 Pseudomonadota bacterium | reverse complement strand
CCTGGGATTTGGCTATGGCACGAAGCAGACTCGATGCCTTGAGAAAGCCTTCCTCTTCGGCTTTGGCGGCATAAGCCAAGTGCAGCGTGCGGGCGTCAGTTTCTTCATGGAACGCAGCAAGGAGATTTTCTTTTGTGCTGGGCACAGGGGTTGCGGTCTCCTCCGGTGCGGCGGCTGGGGGCGCAGCCGGCGGTGTTTGCGCTAGAGCTTGCGCGGTGCAGAGCATGAGCAAGATTGTGCTCGATGCGGCGGCAAAACTCAAAAAAGGGAATCTACGCTGAGATGTATTCATGCTGCCTCCGTTTCATTGCTGCTGTTTGGGCCCGCCAGGTTCAAGCAGTAAATGATTTTATCGTCTCCCGGCGTATAGAAATTCTCGAGCACAGCCTCCTTACGGTAACCCCGCTTTTCATAAAAGGCGCGGGTGGAAGCATACTGTGCCCGGCCCGAGGTATCAACGTAAATGCGGGTCCCGCCGAGGCGCTTAATTTCATTTTCTGTTTGTTCCATGATGATAGACCCGATGCCGTGGCGGCGAAACTGTTCTGTAACAGCGATCCAGTAAAGATCAAAGCTGGAGCGGGTGAGGGGAATTGGCCCGAAGCAGGCGTAGGCGGCGACTCGCCGGTCGATTTCGGCAAAAATAAAGAGATAATGGCTGAACGGGCCGTCGAGAATGGCATCTTCGACAAGCTCGACAGCGGTCTCAATTTCTTCTTCGCTGAAATAACCTGAAGAACGGACAATTTGGCCGACTGCGAGCAAGTCAGAATGGCGCACCGTGCTGCGCAGCGTGATACGCGAAATATTGGGAGCTTGTTCGGGGCTTGCGCTCATCGGGGTATTTGCTTGGTGGTTAATGCCACGTTAAGCCGGCTTATCGCCGACTGCATTATCTGTTCGATCAACATGTCGAAACTTATGCCCAGCTTTTGGCAGAGAATTGGCAGATCGGAGTGAACAGGGTTAAGGCCGGCAAGCGGATTTACTTCCAAGAAATAGGGCTTGCCCTGGGCGTCGGCCCGAATATCCACCCGCCCGCCGTCACGGCATCCGAGGCCGGTCCAGAGGCTCAGTGCGAGGTTTTTGCACTCCCCAGCAAGCGGCTCATCCTGACACAGCCGGTACGCAATAACTTTTTCGTAATTTTCCTTATTCTCGTAAGAGTAAGCATACGCTTCGGCATTGGCGAGGAAACACACTTCAAGCACGCCTAGCACGCGCGCGGCGTTGCCAGTGCCGACGATGCCTACCGTTAGCTCGCGGCCAGGCAAGTATGATTCTACGAGTACTGGCTGTGCGTGCTGCTCGAGCAGTCTGCGGCATATCTCGCGCAGCTTATCGGCTGAATCAACTTTGGAGTTTGCGGAAATCCCTTTACCCGTTCCCTCGGCTACGGGCTTGACAAAGAGCGGAAAGGGAAGATCGATTCTGGCAATGTCCTCCAGTGATTCGACTAGTGTGAAATCGGGAGTTGGTATTCCCAAATCACGGGCGACACGCTTGGCTAAGCCCTTATGCAGACTGATGCCAAGCACGGCGGGATCGGAAAATGTATAGGGAATTTGATACGCATCGAGCAGCGCAGGAACCAGGGATTCGCGCCCTGCACCATAAAGCCCTTCGGCAATATTGAAGACGAGATCCCAGCGTTTGCCCTGGGCCAGCGCAGAGACCAAGGCGAAAGCGTTGCCGATGCGCTCTGTGCTGAAGCCGAGCTTTTTAATCGAGTCCTCGATTGCTTGAATGGTGCCGGGCTTATCAAATTCAGCGGTTTCTTCTAGGGAGTAGCCGAGCGCGAGATAGTCCTCGCGCAAATCGTAGCAGAGACCGATATTCATTGGCGTAAGTGCACTAACTATTCTTTTCTGGCGGGTAAGCAGGCAAGGTCCGGATAGCGGAATTCCTTTCCTTCATAGTTTCTGAGCAAGAGGTCACTGCCTTCCCGTCCGGTTACATACTCCGGTAAAAGCGGAATCTTGCCGCCCCCTTCTGGAGCATCAATAACAAAGGAAGGCACCGCATAGCCAGTCGTATGTCCGCGCAGCCCAGCAATGATCTCGAGCCCCTTCTCCACCGGTGTGCGGAAGTGCGCCGAGCCGAGAATCGGGTCGCACTGATAGAGGTAGTAAGGGCGGACCCGAATCTTGAGTAAACCAGTAAAAAGCTGTTTTAGGGTTTCAACATTATCGTTGATCCCTTGCAGAAGCACGGTCTGGCTTCCCAACGGGATTCCGGCGTCGGCCAGACGCTCACAGGCTTCAGCAACTTCTGAAGTGATCTCCTCAGGATGCGTAAAATGAAGGCTCATCCACAGGGGGTGAAAACGCTTGAGAATACGGGTAAGGGAAGTCGTGATGCGCTGAGGCATTACTGCAGGTGCCTTGGTGCCGAAGCGCACGATTTCAACATGCTTGATTCTGTGCAGACGCGCGAGCAGCCACTCCAGGCTTTCGTCCGGAAGCTCCAGCGGGTCTCCGCCGGAGAGCAGAACGTCGCGTACCTCGTTATGAGCTTCGATATAGGCCAGCGCCTTTTCCCACTGCGCCATATTCAGCTTGTATTCAGCAGGATTGCCCACCGCGCGGGAACGGGTGCAGTAGCGGCAACAGACCAAACACGAAGTAGTAGCTAAAAACAGCACGCGGTCCGGATAGCGGTGGACCAGGCCTGGCACCGGGCTGTGCGAATCTTCGGCCAGAGGGTCCCTTTTCTCACCTGGATTTTGGAGAAACTCAGCGCAAGTAGGGACTACCGCCCGGCGCAGCGCCTGAGCGGGGTTTAAAGGGTCAAGGAGGCTCAAGTAATAGGGGGTGATGCGCATCGGGAGCGAGGAGCGTTTACGGCTAAGCGCCTTGCGTTCGTCATCAGAGAGGGTGATAAAACGCTCCAAGGATTCCGCTGTACGTATTGAGTTATGTAGCTGCCAGCGCCAGTCTGTCCACTCGGCCAGGCTGATTTCCTGATAGAACTGCCCCATAAACTCACGGGTGCGCTTGCTGACTTTGACCAGCGCGCGGGTGCGCTTCTGACGCTCTTGAGCTTTGCGCTCAGCGCCCGTTTTCGTATGGTGCTTCTTAGAGGGGTGAAGAAGACTGACTAAACTTGCCGCAGGGCAGCCTCGCCCCGGCGGCTCTTCTTGCTCTTGAAGCTTCACAAGCTTTCGTGCAGAGCTATGACCATTATCCATCCGCGCATTCCTCTATTGAGGCAAAAAATCTTTGTCTCTGATCGCCCAATACCAGACAATGCGTCAGATGTGAATAGGCTAACTGCATTCTATGCACATCCTGCTGGCCTTTCTGTCCGGCCTTGCGGCAAGCAGCACATCTGAGGCATGTGCTGCTTCGTTCAGAGTGAAGCACTTTGCAGCATTCTAATGAGATTGATGCGCTCATTGTGCGCTGCGTTGCTTCAATCTTTCACCTGCGCCAAGCAAGCCTGGTGCGCGTTCCCGGACCAGCGCTGGTCTGGCGCGGGTGCCCGGAACCGCCCTTTTCCTTCGTTTTTTATCGGCAGCGCCTGTACAGAACTTGATCATTTTCAGCCAAAAATGAGCTACCCGGCACAGGCCCAGCTCAGCCGGCTCGAGCTCAGTCGGTGCGAAACAGAGGGACGACTTTCTGATTGGCCAGACGGGGATCGAACTTCGGTCCGGGTGGACCAGCGATGCGGGACCAGCGGCTGAGCGCTGCGCGCACCTCGGGCAAATAATCATGCCCGGACTCATCCAGGCGGAGCTTGGAAAGGAGGGTTCTGCGGCCAAGAATATACTCGATGACATCGGGCCGGACGCGGAGACGGCGCAGGCCGAGCTCCACCGTGCGCCGCAGGTCAAGCGGGCTCCAGCGGCGTTCCAGGCCCATTTTCGCGGAAATCCGCATCGCTGCCTTGCGGATGTAAACGAGGTGAGGCTGTGATGCACTGCGTGGAGAACTGAAAACCGCCTCCCGGCGGCCTACCGCTGTTCGGACAAGCGCAAGAAGGTCCAGAGCCGCGGGGACTAGAACGACTTGGTGCAGGGTTCCAGCGCGGGCGCTGCTCTGCACCGTCCACACATCGACGGCGATGTCCGCCCAGCGCATGGAAAGGACCTGGCTTGGCGGCTGGCCGGTCAGAAGCAAGAGGCCAAATACGCCGGCAATAACGGGCTGCTCGCCGCTTAAAGCCTCCCAAAAGAGCGGCAGCTCGCTTTCAGCGAGAGGGCGTTCTCGACCTGGCGCAGACGCTGGTATTACCACGCCGGACGCTGGGTTTGAGGGAATAAGGCCGTAACTTACGGCGACGGCGAAGAGCTTATGACTCAATGCGCGGACCCTGGCTGCCATTACGCGCTTTGCTCGGCCTCGATAAATACCCTCGATGACCAAGCGCACATCACGGGTAGCGATATCCTCAAGCCGCCGGTCCTGCCAGAGCGGTAGCAGCTCGCGCTCAATAATGCGGCGGTATTCTTTGGCCGTCCCTGCGCGGCACGTGGGTTCGACGTAGTCGCTGAGAAAATGCTCGGCGAATGACCCGAAGCGCTCGCTGAGCCCTGCCAGGCGGGATTGCACAGCGGGATCCTGGCCGGCTTGCGCCTGGCGGATGATATCGAACGCCTGGGCTTTGGCTTTGGCCAATGACAGCACAGGATAACGCCCTAGAGTCATGCGCTTACGACGTCCGTTGATTGAGTAAATTACAAAGAATGACTTAGTGCCGCGCGGTGGAGTAATGCGCACGCCAAAGCTGCCGCCGGCAGTAAAGGTGTAATCGTAATACTCCACCTGCGAAGTGGATGGGGTAAGCGAATGAACGAGGTCGTCAGTAAGTTTTACAAAAGCCATAGCGATGTCCAAAGCGCCAAACAGGAGCAGAATAGCACCAACCATACAAAAACAGCGAGTCTAAATATGTGCGCCATATGTGCAAATATGCAGCGCGAGACTGCGGCAATATGATTGGTCGTATGGATGTGGTGTAAGAGTATGTCAATGAATCTGGTGTGTTAGGAGACTATTGGGATTCGAGGTTAGATATGCTGCGGTAGGTTTAAAAGTTAGAAACAGCGTGCTGCTGGTTTTGTCTAAGCCTCGATTATGGGGTGCGTGGTTTGACCAAGTCTTATAGAATGACGGCGGATAGGGCGATCGGAATGGGTTTGGCTGGCAAGTCAAGGGGGCCGGCAATGGATAAAATGTTTGATTGGCTCGGCGAAAACCCGGTTGCCGGGTTTTGCGTTGGTTTGGCGTTTATTGCCTTTTATGTTTGGCTTTATCGCGCCAATTGGCGCCTTGCTGTCGCTCTGCTCTTTGGTTTGGTCATTATTCTTGGTTACTTTGAGACGGATTGGGAGTATTGGGACCGCTATTTTAAGGTTAACTGGAGCATGGACCGGTATCAGTAAGAAGCGTAAGGCATATGTAATGCGATGGCTGTTAGAAGAGAAGAGCAGAGACGGAGATAATACCCATCGAACCAACAAGAAACCCAACTGCAATGCCCACAACGGCAAGTTCGAAAATCCTGTTCATATAAACCTCCTTGATAACCCCAGTTCCTATTGATTATAACGAGCTGAACGGCCTTAAGATAGTTGGCGGAGCGCTAAAAGAGTCTTTAGCAGCTTGATAGAGTGGATACTGCGTGAAGTATTCGGGATAGCGGACCAAGCATTTAGCTGTGATTATACGAGGTATATGAGCAAAGAATCAGCCGAAGCCATAAGTGTCCGGTTTTTCCAGTATTTGCAGCAGCATAAGGCCTACTATTTAATCGGCAGAAATAAACTTAATGAGATTCCCCAGAGTCTAAAATCATATACTTCTTGGGCCACGCGCGAACTGATTGATGCGATCGGAATGCCTGTAATTAAGGCGCGCGGCGAAATATTTTTGTTTACCTCAGAGAGATCGTTTGTGCGCGGGGCGCATATACTTAAGGAACGTGAGAATTTCGCGAATTTCGAGCTTACTTGTATAACCGCTAGTCCGGCGTTGCTTCTTACGCGTGTACTCCAACTTAAGCCAAAGATCGTGCATCTCGATTTTGGCTCGCCTGATGCTCTCGAAGTAACAGAAGAGAATCTTCATCTTTTGCAGGATCTATCTGCCGTGGCCGGTTTAGCCAAAGCAAGCAAGATGCTTGTGCTAAGCGATCATAAGGGCAATGCTGTCGAGCTGCAGCTTGAGGAGAACAAGAGCTATGCGGTGGGTTTTTTGGAGAAAGAGGTATCGGACGAAACCTTAGCTAGTTGTAAACAGGATTATCCAGGAGCTAAGCTGGTTTCAAACAGCTTCATGCGAGTCATTGAGGGCGTCCTGAGTTCACCGCTGGCGGGCATCATACTTAATCCCGGCAGCCCGAAGCAGGTTACCCTGGAAAACGCTCAGCTCGAACTGCTTTGCATGGTCAGTAAGGGCTCAAAAAAGAAAGGTTTTTTTGCGAGCTTATTCAGTGGCTAGGTCGAGTACGGGCCGGTTCATATTAATTGCGCTCAAGATTTCGAGGCGCAAGACGATACTATGAACGGGACCGGCAGCTCCTAGCGCTGGTTAGCGCATAGGATTAATCTTTAGAAAGGAATCTTTGCTCCATGGGGTTAGAAGGCGCGATAGCTCAAATCAGCGGTATGCGTCAGGCTCAGGTCTCGTCTGAAATGCAGGTCAAGCTGCAAAAGGGCGCAATGGAGCAGGAAGGCAAAGTTATCATGCAGCTCATCGAAAGCGCAGTTGCCGTCCCGGTGCAATCTCCGCCGGACGGGCGAGGCCGTCTCATCGACGTGGTCGCATAGACTTTAGGCGATATCTCCCCATCACCCTTGCAGCGCACTTTGCGGCGTGCGTGCCCTTGCCGGTTGATAACGGAAAAAAAATCATCCACCAAGCAACAATCGCTTAAAAACTGCGATTATTAGACTTGAGAGTCAGATATATCCGGCGCCCGAGCCACGATTTCCCGGTTTGGAGGATGAGAAAATGATCGAATCAAGTTCCGCCCCTGCCCGTACCGGGCAACGCATTAGTTCTTCTCCTAGTGCCGGCAGCTCCTCGGCAAGTACTTCCGTTGAGCATGCCGCGCGCTATATGGAGCGCAGTTTTGACCAAGTTTTGAGAAACGAACGCACTGCGGCACCGCAGAGCGCACTGCCCGCGGTGCCGGCAGTCCAGGAATCGAACCTGCGGACAAAACTTGTTGGGTACCTAACTCAGTTCTCCCGCGACTGGGGCAGCTCTGAGGCCAAAGGTGCGCAGCTCGTGGCGCAGGCTCCGCAGGGAGTCCGTCCGCTATTCGAAATGCAGCTATTAGTGAACAAGCTGTCTCTGCAGATGAATATTGCTGCGCGCTGCGCAGACTCGGCTGCAAGCACGCTGCGTCAGGTCCAGCAAATGGGAAGCCGCTGAGCTATGACACGTCTCATCCCAGACCAACAGCACATGATGCGGGCCAGGCTGCGTTTGCTCAAATGCCGCAGCGAAGAAAAAAGACGCAGGATTCGTTTTTCGCAAGCAAAGGCTTGCTGGGCGCGTTATGCCGAGTGGGCGGCAGAGCGGGAGCGGTGCGCGCGTAAAGTTTCGCAAGCGGCGAGCAGCGCCGAAGGCGCTCTGCTCAAGGGTTCGCCGCGAAGCGGGGCTTCGCTCAGGCAGTGCGCGGCATACGGCAGGGCGTGCCAAGTGATCAAGGAACAAACTGCTGCTGCGGCGAGAAAAGCGCAGGAGACAGCCCAAGCAAAGCAAACCATGCTTGCTGAGGCTGCTGTGTATTTGCAGTGCGCAGCCGAGAGGACAAGAGAGACAGAGGCGCGGGAACGCAGTCTTCGCGCTGCCGCGCACCAAGTGGAGGAGCTTGCCGCCGGCGCCGAAGTGGAAGAATTAGCGGTGCTTTGCGCACTCTGGCCGTTTACTGCAAACAGCTATAGCAATGAGGAAATATGACAGTACTAAGTTTGCCCGCTGCCATTGAGGCTTTACCGAACGGTGCCATGGCGCAATCGGCAGGCCTTGACCCGGCGGCATTCAGCCATCCGTTGATCATGATCGGCATCTTTAGCGCGACGGCAGTAATTCCTTTCTTTTTGCTGGGGACGACTTCATTTCTCAAGCTGAATATCGTGCTCAGTATCCTAAGAAACGCCGTCGGTGCCGGCCAGTTTCCATCCGGCGCAGTAATCAGTCTGTTGTCTCTGGTGCTGACAATGCAAATAATGGCGCCAGTGGCGCGCGACGCATACAAATGTGCGCAAAGCGAGTTGAGCGCGCATTCTGCCGCAGAACATGCAGCCAAGACAGGGAGGAAAGGAGCGAAAGCCGCGCCTGCATCTGGCTGGTCAGTGGATGCGGTGGTTAATGCTGCGCAAAATGCAGCGGAGCCGCTGAAGAAATTTATGCGCCGTCAAAGCCAGATGCGGGAGCGGCTTTATTTTCTTCAGGCGGGCAATTTGCCAACGCTTCCGGCATCTGTGCCATCGGGAGAGGATTATTCATTGGCTGCCAAAGAACAGGCTCTTCCCGGTGAGACGTTTTTTTCGCTTGTTGCCGCATTTGTGGTCAGCGAGCTGCGCAGCGCTTTTGCTGTTGGCTTCGTTGTGTATCTCCCGTTTCTGGTTGTTGATCTGGTCGTGGCGAATCTCCTTGCCGGGCTGGGAATGATGATGATGAGCCCGGTGACTATTTCGCTTCCGTTGAAATTAATTTTGTTTGTTGCCGCCGACGGCTGGTTCCTTGTCTGCCGGGCTTTGGCGCTGAGCTATATGTGAGGGGGCGTTATGGCGTTGGACAGTTGGGAGGTTATGCTGGAGCAGGCTTTATTTCTTGTTTTGCTTTTATCGGCGCTGCCGCTGGGCTGCAGCATGCTGGTAGGGCTTGTCGTCGGCGTGCTCCAGGCAGCGACCCAGGTGCAAGAGCAGACGCTCAGTTTTGTGCCGAAAGCTTTAACGGTCGCTGCTGTGCTGTATTTTGCCGGGCCATATTGTTCGGCGGAGCTTGTGCGCTATCTTTCTGGATTGCTGGGCAATCTGCACTTGCTGCTTAGAGGCATCTAGCTTATGGCTGCGCCTGCGGACGTGTTGGCCGGTGTGATTCTGCTTGCTATTCGCTTGCTTGCGCTATTTTGTGTAATCCGACCGCTTCGGGCATTGACGGGTCTCGGCAGCCTGGGTACTGTCGCCGTGCTCCTTAGTATTGCCCTTGTCTCGCTTGTGCCTGCTGGACAGCTTGCCGGAGTCGCCGCGCACAGCCCGGCGATGTTTCTTGCACTCACCAGCGATCAGGCGCTGCGCGGGGTGCTGATGGGTCTGCCTTGCGCGCTTGCGCTGGAGTGTGCGGCGCAAGCAGGTTCTCTGATCGACTGCGCCAGGGGTGCACAGTTTGCCGAGCAGGTTAATCCTGAATATGCGCAGAGCGTTTCAGTTCTTGAGGAGTTTGGTCTGCGTCTTGGCGGTGTTGCTCTATTCTTTTTTGGCGGGATGCAATGTCTGCTCGGACGCATCGCCCTGAGCATCCGCCGCGATGCCTTTCCGTTGGTGCACGTGATCAACGAACAGGCCGTGACTCAGGCAGTGGGGAAGGAAATAGCTTCGCTTTGCGGTGAGCTGCTTAGTGCCAGCGTGCTGCTGGCTTGTCCGGTTTTTTTACCGTGTTTGGCGATCGACCTCATTTTCGGGGTGATCTCACGCGTGCAGCCAAGGCTCAGCCTTTTCTTTGACGCGATTACGCTCAAAATGCTGGCGGGTGTCTTTGTTCTTACCTTGCTTGCGTCCGATATCGGACAACAGGCAATCTTTATCCTCAGAAGAACATGGTAGAGGTTGCGCCACAATATCATACTAAAAGGACCAAAAAATGGGCACAGCAAAGCATATTCCACCGACATTTAGGCGTCTGCGAAGGGCAAGAGATGACGGTGATATTGCAAAAAGTCACACGTTAACAGCTACTTGTGCTATGCTAGGGGGTACTTTGACCCTTTGGTATGACGGTCCGTCAGCAGTGGCGGAGCTTCTGTCGATCTATCAGAAATCTTTCCTCGGGATAGAAGACTTCCATAGTAATAATATGCTATTATACCTCCTTGAAGCTGGTAGTATAGCCGCACGAGTAGTTTTCCCGTTATTCCTGACTGTTTTTGTCGCAGCGGTATTAGCGGAAGTAGCTCAGGTTGGACTCAAGTTTTCCTTCAAGCTCACTGCTTTTGATTTTTCAAAGCTGAGCGTTTTTCAGGGATTGAAAAGGCTTCTTGGTTTTCGAGAGGGCAGCGCCGTGGAGAGCTTCCCATTGGGTCTGTGCGCCGAAATCTCGAAAATCGTGGTTTGCCTTGTGGTATTGGCCGGCTGCGCTTGCGCTTGTTTAGCTTCCATAGCGAAGTTGGTCCTTTGGACGGATTATTCAAGCGTGGACGAAGCTGCTCGACTCGGGATGTATGTGGTGGCGCGCTTGATAGGCGTGCTGCTCGGCGCCGCAGTGTTGATCGGGCTTTGCGAGCTGACTTTGGAGAGGCGCAGGCGGTACAGTCGGCTATGTATGAGTGTGGAAGAGCTCAAGCAAGAGCTCAGGGAAAGCGAAGGCGATCCCGAAATACGCGCTCAGCGGCGGCATCTATACCGCGAGATATTCGAGCAGCGCATGTTGCACAGTATTCGGCGGGCCAAGCTGTTGATTGTCGGTGGACTGCCGCACAGCAACTCGGCTTGAATATAAGTGCACCGGCGTGATGCGGCGCAAATTGCGGACCTGGACGAGGCGGGGCTTGGCATTGAGCTGTCCTTCACCAGGGTGTTGTTGTGATTTGCTGTGTTCAGGATGTAGGCGATGGAAGGTCTTGACGCGAGCCTGGCTGCGTCGATCGTTGACTCAATTGTCACGACACTCGATTTGCGCCGGTTGTTTGCCCAAACGGCAGAAAAGCTGGGCATGGGCCTCGGAGCAGACCGGGTAATCATTTTTCTTGCAGCGCAGGAAAACGCGCTAAAACAGCCCCCGATTGAATGGTCGGCAGAGGATTCCGATCCGGGGCAGGACAGCGAACTCCTTGCATTCTGTTCCTACATTCAGCGTTTGACTTACCCGCTGCCGCGCGCCATCGCGGTGCACGAACCGGCGGACGATCCCTTGTTCGGTGCTGCCGGCGGGCATTGCCGCCTGCTCGATATCACTTCTGTTCTTGCGGTCACGACGCGTTCCCATGGTATTCCGAACGCGACGATTGTTCTGTGGCGTAAATCGGGAAAAGCTCCTTGGCACGAAGAAGACACCCGGGTGCTTGAATATGTGGCGCATTTTTTTGGTATCGCCGTGGAAAACTGCTTTGCCAGCGCCTCGTGCACGCCCCAGGTTGGAGCGGGGACAGCAGAGAGTCTTTTGGACGCGCCGCCAGTTGCCGCCACCGGGCCGGAGAAGCTTGAGGAGCGGGCAGAGTCCTCCGGCGCTGTTTCCGCACAGGCGCTCTACCGGCGGCTGGTCGACAATTCTGATGCCGTTATTTTTCACGTTGATGCGGGACATGTCGTGCGTTTTATCAGCCGGCGCTCGGTTGAGCTGTTCGGGGTCCAGCCGGAAGATTTAGCGTCGGGAACAGATGTGTGCTGGTACGATTTGGTGCATTTCGAGGACCGGGAACGAGTCAAGCAGAAGGCTCTCGAAGCTACGGAGAAAGCGCAAAATTTCGAGGAAGAATTTCGCGTTGTTCATCATTTAAGCGGCAAAGAACGCTGGCTGCTAGCTAAGTTTGTTCCTGTCTTTGCGGACAGAGCCGAACTGATTGGCTGGGACGGGTTTGCGATAGACATCACGAGCCGCCGTGAGGCGCGGCTTGCTCTTGATGCGCAGAGCAAGAAGGTCAGGGCGCTGTACACCGTTTCTTCAGCAATTCGCGGTTACCTAGACCCGGCAAATATCGCTGCTCGCGGGCTAGGCGCTCTTTGCGAGGCAACTGGCGCCGACGCCGGGCTGTGCTACCTCTACCCTTCGCGCGAATCGGATAAACTCGCCTTGGTCTCGCACCATGGGTTTTCAGTTAACTTTACACAAAAGTCCGAGATGATCGCTTCCCTGGAAAGTCTTTCCACTTATGTTTCCGAGCATGGACAGTCCGTTGTTGTTCCGGATATGAAAAGCGATCCGCGATGCAGCCGCATTTTGGCCGAGGAAGAAGGTGTGCGGTCTTCGGTGCTGGTTCCGGTCAGCGTTGAAGAAGAAACCTTGGGCACAATCGCGCTGTTTCACCGCCATGTTGCGCAATTCGACGGCGGCGATGTGATGCTCGTCGCGGCGGCGGCAAATCAAATCGGGCTTGCCGCGCGCCAAGCGAATCTTTTTGCCGCATACCGCCGCCAGACCAAGAAGCTCGCCGCATTATACCGGCTGAGCCATGAACTTTCGGGTTTTTTGTCGCTGGACGAGAGCTTTCAGCGCGCATTTACGATTATTCGGGATGAGCTCGATTTACGGCGTATCTGGCTGGGGCTGCTCAATGAAACAGGCACGCGCATTATCGGCACGGCGGCTTATGGGCCGGGCTGGAAGAAGCGGTTGGTGGAGATGAATGTTGAAATCACCGGACGGGACCATCCGATTGCGCAAGTCGTGACGACAAGAAAGCCGATGGTTATTGCTGATGCTGAGAAATCACTGAGCCGTTTCGGTGTGCGGCGGTTCTTTTCACGGTATTCAATCAGCGCCGTGGGGCTGGTGCCGCTGATTTCCGGGGGCCAAGTGCTCGGGGTGCTTGCCTTTCAGGCAGACAGCGAAGAAGTGAAGCTTGATGAGGAGCAGCTTACGCTGATCTCCAGTCTTGCATCGGAAATTGCGGCAACGGTCCTGGCCAAACGTCTGGAAGAACGCATTGCGCAGGGTGAGAAGATGCGCGCCGCGGGACTGTTGGCCGCCGGGGTGGCGCATAATTTCAATAATTTGCTGCAGGCCATACTGGGCCAGGCTTCACTGCTGGAAATGCAGTTTCCGCACGAGGAAAAAGTGCGCCGGCCTGCACGCACGATCAACGAGGCGGCGAATAAGGGTGCTGTGCTTGTGCGACAACTAGTCAGCTTTGCCAATCTTGAGGAGCCAAAGAGCGAAGTTTGCGATGTAAACGCAGTAATTGAACGAGGTGTTGAGCTGCTTACACGCAACTTGCGGGAGAAGCAGGAACTAGTTTTGCGTCTCGGGGAAAACCTGCCCCGGGCTTATGTCGATGCTGACCAGCTCGTGCGCATTCTCGTAACGCTGGTGCGCAACGCCAGCGAGGCCATGGACAAAAACGGAGTTGTGCAGATTTTCTCCGACAGCACGACCGTGGATCGGGAGAGCCCGCATTACGAAGTTCCGTACGGCACGTATATCCGCGTTGGGGTACGGGATGAGGGCGTCGGTATGGATCCCGAAACGCGGCGCCGCTGCTTTGAACCGTTCTTTACGACGAAGAACCTCGATCCCAATTCTGGCTTGAGCCTGACCGGCGCGGGGTTGGGTCTGGCCGCAGCTTATGCCTTGGCACGCAAGAACGGCGGACGCTTGGTGGTCGACAGCCGCAAGGGCTACGGTTCCGTGTTCACGATTTATCTGCCGGTTAACCAGCAAATAACTGAAGAGGATGAAATACCTGAGAGCGCCGGAGCGTCTGCTCCGCGGGCGGGTGAACCGGAAGAGACCGGTTTGCACATAGAGGTTGAGCATTATGTGCAGAAGCCGAGGGAGAAACCAGCGCTGCAAAAGGAGCCGCGGGAGCCGGCAGGTAAGCTAGGCGGTGCAAGACCTCCGAAAGGAAACGGTCCGGCGCATGAAGCATAAATTTCCAGCAAGGCCAGGCCCTTGCATGGACGCAAAGCCCCCGAAGTATTATCCGGCTTGCGCTGTAAAGGCGGCGGCGGCGCTGAGCTACGACCAGGCGCTGATGTCAGCGCCGCAGGTGTGTGCGTCGGGGAAACACGGTGCAGCGAAGAAATTGCGGGAAATTGCGCGGCGCTTCGGAGTGCCGGTAGTGAATAAGCCGGAGCTTGCTCACGAACTGTGCGAGCTTTCTGAAAACTCGCCGATTCCGCCGAGCCTCTACCGTGAAGTCGCGCATATTCTTGTTAAAACCGGCAAAGACAAATAATTGCAATCATAGCAGTTTCACGACATCTAAAACATCAGCTGCTGCAAGCTGTAATTTCCGCGTTTGCGCTAAGGAATTATGGACGGCTCAAGCGAAAATTGGGAGAATTGCCGCAGAGTCCGATGCTTAGCCGTTTGTTCTCTTGACGGAACTTGAGGGGTTTGGCGAGAATGCTTCTATTCTTGTTCATGGATTAACCGAGATTTACGAGCACTTATGCCGCCTTTAATCAGCCTTCAGTCAGTTGCTGCCGAAGAGCCGCAGGAAATTATGCAGGCCGACAGCGGCGTGGTCACATTTGGGCGTGGCACAGAGAACCTGATTGTTGTCGACAGCGAGGCTGTTTCGCGCCGACACGCGTGTTTGATCGCTACGGACAATAATTGGGTATTCCGCGATTTTGAAAGCACAAACGGCAGTTGGGTTAACGGCGTCCGGCTGTCTCCGGGGCAGTCGCGTTTGGTTCGGCACGGCGATGTTATCCAACTAGCCGATTTTCCGCTGCGCATTGTTGATCTGAATTACGTTGAAGTTCCAGCAGATCAAACTGCTCCGTCACTTCTTGTCTTTTACAGTGACCACTTTGAGGCAGAAATTTTCATGGAGGAGCCCGGCAGCCGTTTTGCGATCGGCGGCCCGGAAGGACAGTTTTTTATTGAAGGAGTTCCTGATCATGTTGTGCAGCTTGAAATAAGCCAGCGCGCATCACGTTTAGAACTTTCTACCGGCCAGGGTTCGATTCCGGTTATTGTCAATGGTATTGCCGCCAGAGGTGTTACCGCGCTCAGCGATCGTGATGAGGTGGGTATCGATTCTTACCGCATCATCATCAGCGACTTGCGCCATGGCGCGGCGGCGCTTGCACAACCAAAGCCGCGTGCTAAGACGGACCGTGCTATTTATGCTTACGAGCGCCCCAATGCGCCGGAACATCTGCGCCGCGAGAGTGAGCAGCGCGCTGCCGCTGACTGGGAGTCTGAAGCGGCGCGCCGGCGTTCGCAGAGCGGCAAACGATTCGTGTTCGGCTCGGAGCCAGCGCAAGAAAATGAAACGGTGACGACTTTGGGTTTTACCTCGCCGCGTTATTCCGCGCCGGGCCCTGCCAAAGGATTTGAGATGAGTGTATCCCAGCGGTTTGCGGCGGCGATTGCCGAAGCTGATGCCCGTCCGCGAAATCCGGTCTGGGAAATGTTTGTGACTGTCTTTGGCGTGATTTTTTTCGTAGCCATCCTGGCCGCAATATTCTGGTTGATTCTGTAGGCGTCTTCTGGTTAACCCCGGGCGAGACGGAGCTGGCAGGTAAGAAGCATAACTCCCGGTTCCGGGCGGCGCAGTGCGAGCGGAACTCCGCACGCGCCGGCGATGTGCGAGGCAATCAGTAGATTATCAGAGAGCTTTTCTCCGGTCGGTGCAGCGCTCGATCCGAGTGGTATTTCTTGTGCGGATAAAGACTGAGCTTGAGTGTCTTGTGCGGAGCTTTCCCTGCTGAAAAATACCTTGTATTGCACGGGCGTAAAACAGCGGTAGATCAACAAATCGACCGGACTTGCTTGAAGCGGAAGCTGCGTCTGACCGTGTCCACTGACGATCAGCTCAACACTTTGATACGAGCCCGCAGGCCGCCCCTGAACAAGGAGCGTGTTTTCTTTGATCGCTGCTTGAATCTTTGCTGTGCCGAAGGGCCCGGCGAAATCCAACGCTTCCAGCAGGAGATGGCACGCAATGCGCAAGAAATTCGGCTGGCTGATGGCGAGTAAGGCAGATGTTTTTGCCTGCATTAAGACCTTTGCTGAGGAAAGAATCAGCGGATCGACAATTTCCACGGTCTTGCTCAAAGCTGGCAGCAAATCGGTATGAACAATATTATCTACATTAGCTGAGTGGGCGCGAAACAAGCCGGCTTCCGTGCTGGCATACGCCTGGATCAAATCCGGAGCATCCGGCCCGAGCGCCAAGCCGCCGCCGAACAGGCTAGAGACAAGCACGATCAACGTGCGAATCCGCCGGCTCTGCTGAATTGAGCGGAAAAGGGGTTCGTAAAGGGTGAGGTCATGAAAGATGACGATAATCTGAGGAGTGGACGCGCAAGCACGGAGCTCTTGCGACTGTGCGAGCAGGGCGGCAAAAGTAAAAGCGCTGAAGCTGCGTCCGCCATCTGCGCAGAGTGTGAGTTCGGTCAGAAAAGGCGTATCCGGCATGATCGCCGTGCGGCTTCGCTTGTAAACGCTCGCGGCAAAATCACGAAGCGGTTCTAGTTGTGCGCCGTAGTTGACAAGATTTGAGCGTTCGCGAATGTTGAGCAGTTCTGCGGCACGCACGCTGATGAATTGAGGCTGAAGCGCTGTTGAAAAAGAGACGAAAGGGACATGCAGAGCTTCGAGCGCGCTGAGTTGAGCAGGAGAGTCAAAAGGCGGGGCTGTTGTTGACATAGCTTCGCGCAGGGTTCCCTGGAAGAAACTCCGCTATTTTGCCGGTGCCGGAGCTGCCGGGGAGCCAAGCGCACTGCGGGAGAAGTCAGTGAGGCGCTTAAGCTGGAGCGTGGCAATCCACCCCTGGGACTTTCCCCGTTGGTCCGGCAGCAGCTTTCCATCTATTGCGATAGTCTTCGGCGTGACGGGGCTGAGGCGCGGAGTTTCGGGTGCGCGATGAATGGCAAAGATCGTCTCGTTGTTCTTTTTTACAACGACGGAATAGAACTCATCGGCATTAGGGAGAAGGCGGACAAAGAAGCCTGGCTCGGGTGGCTCTTTGAATAACGAGCCGGCAGGAGGAAGAAGCCAGAAACGTGTACTGTAGGTAACCGGCGCAAAAGAATAGGCAAAGCTTCCTAAGGCATCGGTGGTCACGAGCGCGCGCTGCGCATGATGGTTATATTCCTCGGGTTTGCCGTGCGAGAGATCAATATCGCTTAAACCGTATTCAGCAGGCAAAATTATCTCGATCTGCTGGCCCGGGATCGGATCCCCCTGCGGTCCGAGCAGCTCCCCGGTAATGCTGACGTGGGTGGCCGAACTGCCCGGCAGAGCGCAAGCGCTCATCAGTGTTAAAAGGAAAAAGGAGCAGGTAAGCTGCACTGTATGTTTTAGGCGGTCCAGGTTCATTGAAGCCATCCTATGATTTGGTTATGCTGCATGCCCCATCGCGGGCGCTTCAGAATAGCGCCTGATCGGGTAAGCTTTCAAGCTGCTGAATACCGGAAAAGCGGCGCGGTTGTAACGGCACGAATTGGCAGATAAAATCAGTGCGGGGGCTGGGAACTAACGGGATGTGTGTGGCAGCGTATGCTTTACGCCTATGGGGGGCGTGGGCGGAAGTTAAGAGATACCAAGCAGGAGAACAATGGTCGGCGAGATCACGAAGCAATTAATTAGGCTTGCCCTGGAAGAGGATATTGGCAGCGGTGATATCACTTCGGAGGCCACGATATCTGAGCAAGCGCGTGGCCGGGCGGTAATAATGGCCAAGGAGCGGCTGGTTGTATGCGGGCAAGCTGTCTGTGCCGCAGTTTACCGGGAACTGAGCGAGGAGATTCGCTATGAGAGTATTGCTGCAGACGGGGTGCGCGTGAATGCCGGTGCCGTCTTGAGCCGAGTTTCTGGCCCGCTACGGTTGCTTCTTTCGGGTGAGCGTGTGGCGCTGAACTTCCTGCAGCGCCTTTGCGGCATCGCAACTTTAACGGCGGATGTCGTGAGCCGGGTAGAGGGAAGCGGGGTGCGCATTCTCGATACGCGAAAGACAACGCCGGGGTGGCGCGAGCTGGAAAAATACGCCGTTAAAACGGGCGGCGGCGTCAATCACCGCCGCGGCCTCTTTGATGCCGTGCTGATTAAGAATAACCACATAGATGCGCTGGGCGGCGACATCGCGCGCGCCGTGAGGTGCTGCCGGGAAAAAGTGCAAGCCGGCATAAAGGTTGAGGTAGAGGTAAGAAACGAAGCGGAACTGGGGAAAGCCATGGAGGGCAGGCCGGATGCGATATTGCTCGACAACATCTCGCCTGAGGAAATTGCTCAGGCCGTGCAGCTCGTCCGTGCCCAGGCGCACGGTGCCGATATTGAACTGGAGGCGTCGGGCGGAATTGATGAGCAAAATGTCGCGATTTATGCCCGCACGGGCATAGACTCAATTTCGCTGGGCATGCTGACGCACTCGGTTCGGGCGTCGGATATTGCGCTGCGCTACGAAGGCGCTGCGGCAGAGCAAAGCGGCTGAGTATATCGTGGAAATAGTTGAGGCAGAAAGCCGCGGTGTGCATTATTGGGCCGTTGACACCTGGGCTGAGCAAGGCCTGCGCCATGGGTTCTGCGGCGCGGACATTGATATCCTAACCGGTCAAGAGCAATGGGAGCGGGCATTCAGCAGCCCAGGCGCTGAGGCACGTCTGCTTCTACTTGAGCAGGTTCATGGCAAGGAAATAGCGCGGATTGGTGATTTTCCCGGCAGCACGGGGTTTGGCAATGAGAATTTGCCTGGTGCAAGCATAGCCGAGGCTGACGGCTGGCTTGTCTATCGGGGGGGTGCTCAATTAAATTCGTGTTTTTTCGGCATCAAGACCGCAGACTGTTTTCCTGTGTTGTTTCAGGGAGGTCGCGGTGAACTTGCCGGCGCGCTTCACTGCGGGTGGCGGGGAAGCTGTGGGGGAATTCTTCGTGAAGCAATCATGCAAGCCTGTTCTCTAGGTATGCGGGCGGAGGAAATCCAAATTGCTGTTGGACCGGGTGCGCAAATTTGCTGCTACTGCGTCGGCAGCGAAGTGGCCGAACAATGCTGCGATGCTTTTGAGCGCAGCGGAGGTTGCCGTATGCGCACTTCACAGGACGTAATCGAGCAACGCGGCTCCAAATTATTTTGCAATCTTAGGGCATTACTGACGGCGCAAGCAGTTTCGTGCGGTGTTTTGCCGGCGCACATAGTTTATTCGTCGCATTGTACGATTTGCGACCACCGGTTCTTTTCCTACCGCAGGCAGAAAGACCTGTCAGGGCGACAGGTTAGCTTCATCACCGGTGCTTTTCATAGCTCGAATATGTAATACTTCCAGGCTCTTGGCTCAATTCCATGTTTGACAAAAGGCGTTGTCAGGCTTCATAATTTAATGGTTAGAGCGAGTGTTTATCTTTAATCACTAACGAATAACCACTGTGTTATGAGGTAAGCGCCTTTATGGAAAAAAGGGATGAGGAACTTGTTTTACATCTCGCCGAGAATGATTCCCACCTCAGAGAACTTTACGAAGAGCACCTCGAATTAGAAAAAGAAGTAGAAAAGCTTGAACGGTACGCAGCGTATTCAAGCAGCGCTGCTCTGCGCCACAAGCAGCTTAAGAAAGAAAAGCTGCGCGGTATGGACGCCATTATGTCCATTCTTCACGAGCACCGCGTAAGCTGCTGATTACCCGCACGCTGCAATGAAGCAGCGTGCGGAAAACTGAATTCCTTTTGCACCGGAGTGCCCTCTGAACGGCGCGGGGGTATTTTCTAGTCTTTGCCAAGCTCACTTTTCCCCCAGCATATTGGACGCAAGCTTGCAGCCGTTCTATAGACTCTTACCAGCGCAGTGAGACTAATCTTAGGAGGAGGCGAAATATGGCAAAACGGCAGGTGCGGGTAGCGCTCGTTGGGGCTACGGGAGCTATAGGGAGGGAGTGCGTGTCGCTCTTGTTTGAGCGCAGTTTTCCGCTAAGTTCGCTTCGGCTATTTGCGAGCAGTGATTCAGAGGGGACGGAGCTGGAATTCGGTGAAGAAATGCTCACCGTCGAAGAGCTGGATGATGCTGTTTTTTCGGATTTTGATATTGCGATTTTTGCCGTCCCTCGCGCGGTTAGTCTGAAATATGTACCGCGTGCAGTCGAGTGCGGGTGCTGCGTGATTGATGCGTCATGCTCAGGCGGTCCTTGTGGCGACTCGCTTCTTGTCGTACCCGAAGTAAATGGGGCGGAGTTTAAGCAATATCTGGCCGGCATATCCGGCGGACGCGGCTTCGCAGTTAAGAGCCCTGGGGCCGCGGCAGTGCAGCTTGCCGTGGTGCTCAAGCCGATTAGCGAACGAGCCGGACTCCGCCGGGTATCGGCGGTATTTTGTTTTGCGGCATCGCTTTACGGTCACGCGGGGATGAGCGAGCTGTGGGGTCAAACGGTGGAAATCTTCTCCCAGCGCGAAGTATCGCCGAAAGTGTTTTCGCGCCAAGTGGCGTTTAATTGCTTTCCGCAAGCCGGGGAGTTTGACGATGGCGGCTGTACAACCGAAGAGCGGCGAGTTATTGATGAAGTATGCAATTTACTCAAACAGCCGGAGCTCGGCATGGCCGTGACAGGTGCTGTGGTGGGAGTGATGAGCTGCCATTCGGCGGTGCTGAGCGTCGAAACTGAGAGGAAGCTCAGCACCATGGAAGCCGCCGAGCTTCTGCGGAACAGCCCGGGAATTATTGTTACAGATGCGCTTAGCGAGGAGCCTTATCCCACGGCGATCGACATGGCCGGAAGCGATGCAGTTTACGTGGGCAGGGTCCGCCAAGATGATTCGCGGGAAAACGGTTTGCAAATGTGGGTTGTCGCCGACGATTTACGCAAAGGATCGGCGCTGAACATGGTGGAAATCGCGGAAATTGCCGCAGAGAAAATGATTTAAAAGTCGGTATCGTCTACGTCGGCAGAGTCAGTGTCGCAAATAACGCTCATCGCGAAGGCACCGAGGGCTAGAAGCCAGCTAAGCAAGAGGCAGTTTGTGGTTTGTGCAGCTCCGAGGTCCGGAATAAAAGCACAGCACAAGCCGGCAAGCGCTCCTGCACCGTATAGAAGCGCAATGAGCCCCGATGAAGGAAATCCCTTGTCCTTCGTTTCATTGCGGATTTCAGGCATTCCGTGGCTCATAAGATATATGATGACTGCGAGTCTTCCGGCGGTTCCGACTGCTTGACGCGCAGAAATGGCTTCTGCTCAGGCTGGACCCGGAAAACGCGAAGTTGGTATTCATTGCCTGTTCGACTATACAGCCTAGCAGACGTGCAGCCGCTAAGCATCAGGGACGGCATCGGGCTGCGGGAATGAACTCTAAGGGCTAGAACTCATTGTGAAAATTGCGATCACACTTGAATACGATGGCAGCGCCTTCGCCGGCTGGCAGCTTCAGCCGGGGCAGCGCACGGTTCAGGGGGAAATGGAAAAGGCGCTGCACTGTTACTTGCGCGCATTGGCAAGACAAAACGCCATTGAACTTTACGTGCTGCCGCATCTTACGGCAAGCGGCCGAACTGATGCCGGCGTGCATGCGCTAGGGCAGACAGCAAGCTTTTCCTGGCCGGCAGAAATTCCTTGCGACCTCAAGCGTCTCAAAGCGGCGCTCAACGGGCTTACGCCGCGCGCCATCTGCCTTAAGCGTGTTGAGCAGCGCGGTGACCAGTTCGATGCGCGCCGGAGCCCGCACATTAAATGCTATACGTATGAGATCGTGCTGGAGCGGACAAAGGGGGCGGTTGCAGAAAAGCGCGCATGGTGTGTGGGTGTGCCGCTGAGAGTTCCGCAGATGATTAGCGCTGCGCGGGTCTTTGCCGGGGCTCAT
>JAKPSH010000322.1 GCA_029555385.1 Pseudomonadota bacterium | reverse complement strand
CATCAATATCAAAGGTCACCTCAATCTGCGGCACGCCACGCGGCGCCGGCGGGATACCAACCAATTCAAACTTGCCAAGGGTTTTATTGTAAGCAGCAAGATCCCGCTCGCCTTGAAGAACATGAATACTCACCGCAGGTTGGTTGTCCGTAGCTGTTGAAAAAATTTGACTCTTGCGCGTTGGGATTGTCGTATTCTTCTCAATCAGTTTAGTGGAGATACCGCCTTGGGTTTCAATTCCCAAGCTGAGCGGCGTCACGTCAAGAAGCAGAACGTCTTTAACACTGCCCTGCAGCACACCGGCTTGAATTGCTGCGCCTACGGCAACAGCTTCGTCAGGGTTCACGCCTTTGCTCGGCAGTTTCTTAAAGATATCTTTAACTTTCTCTTGAACTGCCGGCATACGGGTCATTCCACCGACAAGAATTACGTCATCTATTTCCGCTGGACTTAAGCCAGCATCACGCAGCGCGATTTGGCACGGCTGCACAATACGTTCCAGCAAATCCGAGCACAATGCTTCAAGTTTTGCCCGCGAAAGACGAATATTAAGATGCTTAGCTCCGGTCTGATCCGCTGTGATAAACGGCAAATTGATGTCAGTCTCCAGTGACTGGGAAAGCTCATGTTTGGCTTTCTCCGCCGCTTCTTTGAGCCGCTGCAATGCCATTGTATCATTGCGCAAATCAATTCCCTGGTCTTTCTTAAATTCATCGGCGAGGTACTCGACGATTTTCAGATCAAAATCTTCACCTCCTAAATAAGTATCACCATTCGTCGCCTTAACTTCAAATACACCGTCGCCGATTTCAAGAATTGAAATATCAAATGTTCCGCCGCCCAAATCAAACACGGCGATTTTTTTGTCCTTCTTTTTATCAATGCCGTAAGCAAGCGCGGCTGCCGTTGGTTCATTGATAATCCGCAGCACTTCGAGTCCGGAAATACGGCCTGCATCTTTGGTAGCCTGACGCTGGGCATCATCAAAATAGGCCGGAACCGTAATGACCGCCTGGGTTATCTTTTCACCTAAATAGTCTTCCGCTGTTTGCTTCATCTTTTGCAGGATATAAGCCGATATCTCCTGCGGAGTTTTGCGTTCGCCTTTCAGATTGACCGCAGCATCGCCATTGTCGAGCCGCTCAATTTCATAAGGCAGTACGGACAAAGCTTTCTTTACTTCGGGGCTTTCGAACTTACGGCCAATAAGACGCTTCACCGCGAAGATCGTATTCTTTGGATTAGTCACCGCTTGGCGCCGGGCAATCTGCCCGACTAGCCGCTCTCCAGAGTCATTCACCGCGACAACTGATGGGGTCGTGCGCCCGCCTTCACTGTTTGCAATCACAACGGGGTCGCCGCCTTCCATAACCGCGACACATGAGTTGGTTGTCCCAAGATCTATTCCAATGACTTTGCCCATTTATTTGACCTCTAAGAACAAGTTAACAAAAGAAATCTACTCCAGATGTACCGTGAAATGATTAGAAATTCCCGCAAGAGCATAATTGCTGGTTGAGATAAACACTTTCAGAGTCCGTAACCATTAATTTCCAATCTGGCAACACGCATCCTCCAAAAAAATGCGCCGGGCAAGCTATTTAAGCCTCCGGACGATTGTTAACGCACCCCGTCAACTGTTATAGCCCGCACCAAAACTCCGGCTAACGAACCGTCAATACCGAACCACGTAAACAACCGCAGTTTCTTGGTTTTTTTATGCGCCTTTCGGGGGGCTTCTTACCAGGGTTATTCTTCGTTTTCACTCTGTACTGCAACAACGACCTGCCCTGCACGAAGGAGCTTGTCCTTGAACATATAAGCTTTACGCAACTGCTCAACTACGGTTCCAGGCTCGTGTTGATCGCTGGGAACACTGGCTATTGCCTCATATTTCGCCGGGTCAAAAAGACAACCAACGGCATCCTCTCCCTTAATCGCATGCCGCTCGAGCAGTGCCACAAAGCGATCGCGGATAAGACGCACTCCAGCGGCAATGTCCTCGGCGTTTCCTGCCTCTCCCTGCCCAACCGCCCGCTCCAGGTCATCAACTGCGTCAACAAGATCCCGCGCAAGATGCTCGCCGGCATAACGAATCAGATCTGAACGTTCTTTTAGTGTCCGCTTTTTATAATTTTCCAATTCCGCGACCGCCCGCAGATACTTATCGTAATTCTCCGCCGCCTCCTGCTTCGCCGCGTCCAGCTCCTGGCTGAGCTGCGCAAGCGGATCTGGCGGGTCTTCTTGCGCACTAGACACATCAGATTCTTCGACCATACCAGTTGCCTCTTCAGCCGCTTCGCTGTTGCTGGACATCTCTTCTGACGAAGGCTCGCTTTCTTTCCGGTTTTTATCGCGCAAATCGTCTCGCGGCATAAACAAAACTCCTTTTGTTCGAAAGAACAAACACTACCATGCTCATCACAAAAATGCTCTAATTGTTCCTGCTCTAGTTTTTAAGCAGAATACAAGTAAAGCTGATCCTGCTTTGTATTATCCGCAAGGGCACTTGTCCGTGAACAAAGTCAGCGAACCTGCGATCGTTCTTAACACCTGCGAGGTACAGGAAGCAGATCTCATTGTAACCTTCCTCGGAAAAAATCTCGGGAAGAACACCGCTTTCGCCAAAAACGCCCGGTTAAGCAAAAAGCGCTTTTCCGGCGGAATCGACATTTTTGACTGCGGTGTTTTCGAACTAAACGAAAACCGCCGTCACGGCGGAATGTTTTCCCTGCAAGCGATTAGCAGAAAGGAAGTCTGGCCTGAGCTGCGCAAAAGCTTGACCAAACTATCTCTCGCATCCTTCTGCCTGGAAATCACCAATTGTTTTACCATCGAAGGAGACCACGATGCTTCATCGTTATTTCCTCCATTATTCCTATCTCTGCGCAGTCTAAGTAATTCACCAACGGACAACGAGTCGTATGCTATTGTCAACTACTTCGCACTGCTAACTCTAAAAAACTGCGGTTACAATCTCCTCGACGCCGCATTCGCACTAAGCCCTGTGCTGCATAGTTGGTTTGAGCAAATGATCGACCACCGCAGCCCCATTGTTCCACCCGATGACTTCTTGAGTCTTCGCGGCTTCGAGCGCATTGCACAGTATATTGAAAACACACTAGGCTACCCGCTGAACAACACCACCAGTCACTGGCGTGGTAAATAGCCGCATCTCTACCTGTTAAGGCTCAGTTTTCTTTTCGCTCGACGCAGGCAGTGCCGCACTCCCTTTACTTCCCGCACTATCATCCGGTCCAGTCCCTTTTGACGACTCTTCTGACGCGCCCCCGGCCTCCTTGTTTTCCTTCGTCGGCGCATGCGTTCCAGAGCCCGTTGAGCGGCTGCTCGAAGCATAATCAGTCTTATACCAGCCGCTTCCCTTCAAGTGAAAAGGAGCAGCAAAAAGAAGCCTTTTAACACTCCCGCCATTAGCATGACATTGCGGACAAACATCAATAGGTTTGTCGGAAATTTTCTGAAATACTTCAAAGTGGTGGCTGCACGCAAAGCATTGATATTCGTAAGTTGGCATAAAGAATATATAAGCTGCTAAAACTATTAAATAAAATGCGGGCCGGCAGCGGTCGCGCAAAACTGAAACGAAAATCCCAGGCAAAATAGACCATGCCCTCGATAGACTTTCTAAACACCGATTTGAGTTTGGTCAAGGGCCTCCACGGCTGCGTTTTGCGCCCAGTCTCGCAAGTACGTCTTCAACCATGAGTTCTGAAATAAAAAGTACTTTCTTTTTGGACTTTTCTCCACGAAGCAATGATACTCGCGATCTGGGGACACGAAAAAAGCTCGCCACCTCACGCTCAAGTTCCGTATTTGCTTTTCCATCAACAGGAGCAGATGCCAGGCCCCACTTTAATCCGGGAATTCCCTCCGCATCGAATGTCAACTCCGGCCCTGTACGTGCACTGCGCACACGAACGCGAAGTTCAAGCGAAACACCGCTTTGCCCATTGATTAATGTTTGGCGAACTATGTCGCCGCAAGACCTGTCTTCGCCGACCATAGCAGAAGCACGCTAGAACCCAAGCGCAGTTCCTTTAAGCTGCATTCCATATTCTCCAAGAGAGGTGGCGATAAACGCATCAATAAAGTAAAGAGCCAAAAGAACGACTATTGGCGAGAGATCCAGCACTCCTATAGGTTTTACATAGTTGCGGATCCTGGCGAAGGCCGGATCTGTAGCTCCATAGATAAACTGAACAATCGGATTGCGCGGGTCAGGACTAACCCAGGACAGGATTACTGCCGCGATAACTAAAAAATAAAAGAGTTTGATAACCATGCTCAACACACCGGCAACAGCAATCAGTAAGTTTGCAATAGCAATCATCTTATTCCCTCGGATCTGTAGTTCTACCTCTCAACTGGCTTTTGCGTGCTGGCCTCTACAGCGGAGATAAGCGCACCGCGCAGTCCGCGATTCTCCAAGACTTGCAGCCCGGCTATTGTAAAACCACCTGGAGAAGCAACCATATCTTTTAACTCGGCTGGATGAATCTTCATCTCCGCCATTACCAACGCTGTGCCAAGAACCGTCTGCACCGCAAGCTGTGTTGCTCTCTCGCGCGCCAGCCCCATTCTTACACCACCGTCTGCTAACGCCTCAATGATTACGCTCACAAAACCCGGTCCGCATCCGCTTAACCCGGTAATCGGAGCAAATTCCGCCTCATTCTCCACCATGATTACCTTGCCCACAGCTTCAAACAAGGCCTTTCCCATGTGCCGATCTTCCGGGCTTTCGGCATAGACCGCCGTCATTCCCGCACCGGCCAAAACCGGCAAGTTAGGCATTGCCCGAATAATACGGCATCCATCTCCCAAAGCCCGGCGTAGTTCAGCAAGTGTGACGCCGCCTGCGACCGACATGACAAAAGGCGAAATACCGGTTGACGCGATGACGTTGCTCACGCCACCTAGTACTTCCGCCACAAACTTTGGTTTAACGGCGACAAGAATGATGTCCGCTCCGCCCACGGCGCTTGCCGCGTCTTGCGCAGCAACCACGCCGAGCTGTTTGCAGAGCTCCACAGTTTTGCCTGAATCCGGATCGTAGATACGCACTTGACTGCTGCGGATAGCACCTTTGCTGCACAGTCCGCGCACCAACGCACCGCCCATGTTGCCGCAGCCAATAACAGCCAGCTTGGCATGCGCCAAGAATTGCCTTTCTTCAACAGTCACTTTGCATTCCTCAACACGTTAACACCAATTAACAAGTTCAATCGCCAGGGACTTTCCACCGTGAAAACATCTATCTTTCCCCAAAAAGCGCAGTACCAACACGAACGATCGTTGCCCCCTCCGCTATTGCCAGCTCAAAGTCACTGCTCATGCCCATGGAAAGCTCCGGCATTGCACTTCCGGTTTGCTCAGCCAAGACACATTGCAGTCGTGCCAATTCGCAAAACTCCCGGCGTCTCACGGCTTCCGGTTCATTCTCGGGCAGAAAAGAACCGATGCTCATCAGCCCCATCAATACTATGTTTGGCAAACGAAGTATATCTTCGGCAAGTTCCCGCGCGTGCTCCGGTAAGACTCCGGACTTGCTTGCCTCCCTCGAAATATTAATTTGCATCAGCACTTTCTGCTCCACGCCTCGTTTGACCGCCACACTGGAAATTTCTGCTGCAAGCTCTCGCCGGTCAACACTTTGAATCACGTCAAAAAGACCCACGGCATGCTTAACCTTATTACGCTGAAGCGCACCGATCAGATCAAAGCGAATTCTGCCCACACCCTGAACTCCAGATTGGCTCAGCAACTTTGTCAACTCCTCGCGCTTTCGCTGGGCTTCCTGCACATAACTTTCACCGAATGCATATTGACCGAAGACAACGGCCTCACGCACTACGGCTGCTGGAATAGTTTTTGATACCGCAAGGAGCATTATCTCCGCCGGATCTCGTCCGGCTCTCCTTGCCGCATCGGCTATTCTTGCTTCGATCCTCGATATATTAGCGGCAACTGACATATCTTCACGATCATCACAGAGCAAAACGCACCTTAGCCAGCATTTCAGGGCGCCATAAGTTGAGCCGCTCCAGTTCCACAACAACTTCAGCAAGCGGAAGGCCCATTACTCCAGTATAGGACCCGTCGATCGACAACACCAGCATTCGACCGATACCCTGCACAGCATACGCACCAGCTTTGTCCATCGGTTCGCCTGTCGCTGTGTACGCCGAAATATCTTTCTCGGAAAGCATCCGCATCCACACGCGTGCACTGTGGGAACGCGTCAAGACAAAGGATGCTGCTGCACATACTACGCTAAACGCTGTAACCACTAAATGCTCCCGGCCTTGCAGCTTACGCAGCATCGCGCGCGCATCCTCTTCGTCAACAGGTTTGCCAAGAATTTGAAAACTTCCGGCTGCGTCCGCCACCGCAACTACGGTGTCTGCGCCGAGCACCACCGCCTGCTTCACCCTCCTGCCAATGGCATGCGCCTTTGCTTCGGCAAGCCTTTCCGCCGCGACTTGTGGATGTTCACCCGGCATCAACCGCTCGTCAACTTCAGCGGGTAATACATCAAAAAGCAGCCCGACCGAAGACAACAATTCGCTCCGCCTTGGAGACGAAGATGCGAGGACAAGAGAGTATTCAGACAGATCCGGATAATTCGTCATTACTTATTACGTAAATTCTCCGCCGATTTTAAGCACGTACGCACTCCGCATTCCGGCGCCCGAGATTGCGTCCGACAGCTTCTGCGATTGGTTTCATTTCATTCATCAGCGCCGCAAATTTATCTAGTTTCAACGACTGGGCACCGTCGCTAAGTGCTTCCTCCGGCCGGGGGTGCACTTCCACAATGATGCCATCCGCGCCGCACGCAAGCGCTGCCTTCGCCATTGGCGCGACATAACTCCAAACACCCGTGCCATGACTCGGATCCACCAGCACGGGTAAATGGGTACGTGCCTTTAGCGCAGGGATAGCATTGAGATCGAGCGTGTTCCTTGTCGCAGTTTCAAACGTCCTGATTCCGCGCTCACATAGGATCACATCCGGATTTCCGGCGGCGAGAATATATTCGGCGGATAAAAGCAGCTCCTCAATTGTGGCACTCATTCCGCGCTTAAGCAGCACCGGTTTGCCGGCGCTGCCTAGGGCATTGAGCAGTGGGAAGTTCTGCATATTGCGCGCACCCACTTGTAGGATGTCAGCACTTTCAATAACCTGGTCCAGCACATAGCGATCCATAATTTCTGTTACAATAGCCAAACCTGTTTCTTCTTTGGCCAGCCGCAGGAGCCTCAACCCTTCTTCGCCCAGACCTTGGAAACTGTAAGTTGAACTGCGCGGCTTGAACGCGCCGCCCCGCAGCGCATTGGCACCGGCAGCCGCGACCGCTCTGGCTGTCTGCAAAATCTGTTCCTCGCTCTCTACTGCACATGGTCCAGCAATAACAGCAAAACTCCGGCCGCCAATTGCGCATTCGGACGACACAGTGACGATGCTCGGTTCTGGTTTAAGCTGACAGCCAGCAAGTTTATAGGGACTGAGAATCGGCACGACATTCTCTACTCCGCGCAGCAACTCCAGCGACTGAAGCTGCGCTTTGCCCCTTTCATCACCTAAACACCCGATGACTTTCCGCTCGACGCCGTACATGACGTGGGCGCGGTATCCCAGGGCTTCGATCTTCTCAATTACATGCGCCAGATCCTGATCTGACGCACCCGCGCGCATAACAACAATCATTGATCATCCCTCCTTGAATCAGGCAAAAAGAAAACGGCGAATTGAAAAACCCGCGACAATCCCCAGCGCGGCCATCATCGTAATTACGGATGAACCGCCGTAACTGAGCAGCGTTAAAGTAATGCCGACAACCGGCATTACACCAATGACCATGCCGATATTGACGACAACGTGCCAAAACAGCATTGCGGCGACTCCAACAGAAACAAAAGACGAAAACGGTTCAGCGCTCCGCAGTGCGACGTTCAATAATCGAACAATCAGCAGCGCATAAAGAATAATGGCAACAGCGGAACCGAAAAATCCCCATTCTTCGGCCAAAACGGAAAAGATAAAATCTGTCGTTTGCTCAGGCAAAAAACGAAGCTGGGTCTGAGTACCCTGCAAGAACCCTTTTCCCAACAAGGAACCGGAGCCCACGGCAATTTTCGACTGTATAGCATGATATCCGGCACCCAGTGGATCTACTTCCGGCGAGAGAAAGGTCAACACGCGCTGGCGCTGGTAGTCTTTCAACATAAACTTCCATGCGGGGATCACCAGCACCAATCCGACGGCAGTCAAGCGCAGCAATGTGCCGAAGCGCACACCGGCAACAAGCAGCATCGACCCGCCAATTAATAGGTAAGTAAGAGCCGTACCGAGGTCCGGCTGTTCAATGACAAGCACTGCGGGGACGATCATCACCGTTACCGGCAGAAACATCTTAAGAATCGTATATCCGTCGCGAGGGGCTCTCTCACTGCTAAATACCCGGGCCAGCGCAAGGATAACCCCCAGCTTCATAAACTCCGATGGCTGAACGCGTATTCCACCGATTTCAACCCAACGGCGCGCACCATTGACCACAACGCCTTGGGTTAGTACGAGGACAAGAGAAATTAACCCCGCAGCATAAAACCAAAATGATACTTTGCGCCAAAAAGAAGTCGTAAACACCATACAAATTAGAAACAAAACAAAACCAACAGCCATAAACTTCGCCTGCCCGGAAAATGGCGCGCTTGTTCGCGAATCCGGGTCGAAGCCGGCACTGTAAAGTACCGTCAAACCAACTGCGCAAAGCAGCAGCAGCAGCACAATCATCTGCCAGTCGATCTGCGAAATAATCTTTCTATTGATGCGGCGAAAAACCATCGGCTATTGCTCTGACTCCTCCACTCCGGTTGACTCCGTATCCTCTTCTACAAGCTCTGGCGCAGCGTGCTCAGGTGCGGGAACAGTCTCCGGCAGCATGCCTAAATTCCGGAAATATACTTCGAGGACTTGTCGTGCAATCGGCGCTGAAAACTCACCTCCGTGACCAACGTTCTCAACTAATACGGCGAGGGCAATCATTGGCGTTTCCACCGGCGCAAAAGCAACGAACCATGCATGATCCTTGATTGCATCACTACCCAACCTCACGACTTGCGCAGTGCCGGTTTTCCCACCGATAGTCACGCCTTCCAGTTTTGCACGCCATCCAGTGCCTTGCCGCGAGCCGACGACGTTTGCAGCAGCCGCGCGCACTTTCTCAAATATCTTAGGATCAATAACTTTCGGATCAATCACGACGGTCTTGCGCGGCGGCTGCTCAATCAACTGCCCTGTCTGTGTATTCACCGCCTTCTTGACGATAGTCGGCTGATGTCTTGTCCCGCCGTTGGCGACAGTTGCCATCAGAGACGCCATTTGCAGCGGTGTCACGACCAAATATCCCTGACCAATAGAAATCGGCACGCTGTCTCCTGGGTACCAACGCTCATGAAATCGCTCGACTTTCCATGATTCGGAAGGGCAGGTCCCCGCTTCTTCCCCGGGAAGTTCAATTCCGGTCCGCTCGCCAAAGCCAAAAATCTGCAAATACTTGGTCATATTGCCGACGCCAAGCATATTGCCTAATTGATAGTAATACGCATTGCAGGACACCATGAATGCTCTTTCCAGATCAACAGCACCGTGTCCGGCCTTCTTATGGCAGCGATATGGCCGGTTGTTTAAGACAACATAACCTGGGCAATTCAGCACAGTATGCGGCGCAATTTTTCGCTCGGCCAGCCCAGCCACCGACCAGAGAACCTTCGAAGTCGACCCCGGGGGATAAGCATTGCCTATGGCGCGGTTCTGCAGAGGTTTGTTCTTGTCATGCGTCAAACGCTCCCATTCCTTTGCCGACATCTGACCCGAAAACATATTGGCATCGAATGAAGGTCCCGAGGCAAGCACCAGTACCTCACCAGTGTTTACATCGAGGGCGACCACAGCCCCACGCCGGCCTGCCAGTCCTTCCTCTGCCGCACGTTGCAGGTCAATATCAATCGTAAGATAAAGATCATTGCCCGGCCGGGCGTCGATTATGCCTAGTTCATCCCGGCGATTACCGCGCGCATCCACTTCTACTTGGACATAGCCGGCCCGCCCCCGCAGCACTTCCTCAAATTGTTTTTCCAAGCCGGATTGGCCAATGGTATCGCCCTGGCGGTATCCCCGATCGCGGTAAGTCTCTAGCTGAGTTTTTGAGATCTCCCGTGCATATCCAAAAAGCAGCGCCGCTACGGAATTGTTCGGGTAAGCCCGCGTCGGAACTTCTGTGATAATAACACCGGGAAGATTGTGCGTATTGACTTTAATCTTCGCCAATTCTTCGCGCGAAATGTCATACATTACCACTTGCGGCTCAAACTTCCGTCCGGCTTTACGCGAACTGAACTGGGCAAGCAGTTGCTCCTCATCTCGTGATGTAATTTCGGCAAGCTTTCGAATTGTTCCTTTCACATCGGGTGTATCTTCGAGCATCAAGGCCGCGTTGAATGCAGGCCGGTTATGAACAAGCAGGCGGCCTGTGCGATCGTAAATGTTTCCCCGCGGCGCCTCGGTGCGAATTGCCCGAGTCCGGTTATTTTCGGACTGATCGCGGTAATACGCGCCATGGATTCCCTGCAGATACCAAAGGCGAATCAGGAGAGTTGAAAGCCAGATTCCCGCGATAATTCTGGCCGCAGTGATGCGGAAGCCAAAATCTAATTGTTCGACTCCGGCGGGCATAGCATCTACTCCGACCAAGCATATGCCGCGCTGCCAGCTCCGCGCGAAATATGCCGGAAAGGTTGGCTGAGCAGCAGCAGCCGCATCACTAACGGAGCCACCAGGGAACTGAATAATGCTTCGAGAACCAGTATTCGCAGAAACGTGTACTGCAGCGTTTCCAACAAATACCGATCAAGATAAATTGAGTAAATGGCAAAAAGTGTAAAACTTTTGGCAAGAGAGCACAGAAAGACGATAACCATCAGCGCCAACGCACGATCGGCGTATACTCTAGAGGCAATCGCACCGACTAATGAAAAAACAACGACACTAGCCGCCGCATTTGGACCTACGTACTGCCCGGAGGCAAAGTCTGAAATAAGACCCAGGCAAAAAGCTCCAATTACCGCACCCACAGTCCGCACGCGCAGCGCAATAATCACAACCAGGATCATCAAAACATCAGGAGCCGCTGCCGATGGAACAGTTCCATGTATTAATGTCGATTGCAGAAAAACCCCCAATAAACAGGCAAGAGTGAATATGCAGACTAGTCTCAGCACCGCACCGTATCCTTAACTTAGTTCCCTGGTTCTTGTGACTTATGATCTGTCCCAGGCTTCGCCTGAAGCAGCGTGGCATTCTTCGCTGCCGCGCCCGAAGTTGGCGGTTCGGGGATAATGACCAGTACATTTTCCAGTCGATACAAATCCGCACTTGGCCTGACTTCGATGTGCTGAAACAACCCCGGCACTGCCGCATCTACATGATGAACTACGCCAATCAGCGCCCCCTTCGGAAAAACGCCATCGATTCCGGAAGCAATAACACGATCTCCCGGATGCACTTGAAACTGCTCCAGCTTCTCCGTATACCTCAGACGCAGCATGCCATCCTCCGGCCCGCCTTCCGCTATGCCCGAGGCCCTGCTGCTTTGCACAATGGCATCGATGGCACTCGCATTATCTGTCAGCAGCAGCACTTTGGCGCTGTCTTCCGTAACCGAGGTCGTCTGGCCAACCACAGCGTTGCCGTCGACTACAGCCAACCCCGGACGTATACCGTCGTCGCTTCCACGATCAATTGTAATGGTCTTGATCCAGTTCGACGAATCCCGTCCGACGACCGACGCCACAATACCTTTGTGGCCAGTTTCTTCACTAAAGAAAAGCAAACCGCGCAGTCGCTTATTTTCATTTTCGTACTCCATCAAACGGGAGTTCTGCGCTTCCAACTGCTTGACTCGCTCTACAAGTTCGTTACGTTCCGCTTCAACTTTGATCAGCCACAAATAATGGGACCACATGTACTTCATTGACTCCGAAACTTCATGGTATCCCTTCTGCATCGGCGATACTCCGGAATCGACAATTCTAGCACCCAGCCGGGGCAACTCGGGATAGCGCAGACTAAGACTCATCAGTTGAAAGGAGAAAGTGAGCAGGAGCAAGGAGGTGAGCAACAAAGCATGTCGGCGCAGGAAGCCTGTCATTCTTTATCCCTTCACCAGAGAAGCTTGTCCATGTCTTTCCGGCCAGGTAGGCTCTCTCACTTAATAGTGACGTCTTTCAATAATTCAAAATTATCGAGAATCTTTCCCGATCCCATCACCACGGCAGTAAGCGGATCTTCCGCTAAAATTACTTGCAGCCCGGTCATCTGTTGTATGAGTTTATCGAGGTTGCGCAGCAGTGCTCCACCCCCGGCCAATGTAATGCCGCGATCAACTATGTCAGCAGCCAGCTCTGCCGGCGTACGCTCCAAGACCTGACGAATGACTTCTACAATCTGCCGGATCGGCTCTTGCAGGGCCTCTCGCACATCGTCTTCACAAATCTCGATAGTCCGCGGCAGTCCGCCAACAAGATCGCGGCCCGTAATCTCCACCTTGTAATTCTCACCTGTCGGCAGCGCTGCGCCGAGTGAGATTTTTAGCTGTTCAGCCGTTCGCTCACCAATCGCCAGGTTGTAATTGCGCTTGACGTAGTTCATAACAGCTTCGTCCATCTTGTCGCCGCCGACACGAACTGATTGCGAATACACAATGCCGCGTAAAGAAATTACGGCAACCTCAGTTGTCCCGCCGCCGATATCAACAATCATCGAACCGCAAGCCTCTGTGATTGGCAGACCGGCACCGATGGCCGCCGCCATTGGTTCAACAACTAGAAACACCTCCCGGGCGCCGGCGGATTGCGCGGATTCGATAACCGCTCGTTTTTCAACTTCGGTAATTCCAAACGGAACAGAAACAATAACTCGAGGGCGAACCAGCGTTTTGCGCTTATGAACGCGCTGGATAAAATAACGCAACATCTCCTCTGTGATTTCAAAGTCAGCGATCACGCCGTCCTTAAGCGGCCGGACGGCAG
>JAKPSH010000238.1 GCA_029555385.1 Pseudomonadota bacterium | reverse complement strand
AATCATTCTTGGTTAAGATAAACGCCAATATTGGAAATTCTCCTCTAGACTCGGCTATAGATCATGAAATTGCGAAAGCCATCTGGGCTTGCCGTTGGGGTGCGGATACAGTCATGGATCTTTCATCGGGCGGGCAGATTTCGGAAACACGTGAACATATTATTCGGCGCAGTCCGGTTCCAATCGGCACCGTACCGATTTACCAAGCACTGCAATCAGTGCACGGTGACATTGCCGCACTTTCTTGGCCGGTGTACCGCGATACGCTCATCGAACAAGCCGAGCAAGGAGTTGACTACATGACGATCCATGCCGGCCTGCTCGTCCAGTCTATCGCACTTGCCGAACGGCGCGTGACCGGCATTGTTTCGCGCGGGGGCACTATTCTGGCACGTTGGTGCCGCGAACACCGGCAAGAAAACTTCCTTTACCGGAATTTCAACGAAATATGCGAGATCGCGAAGTACTACGACATTACCTTATCCCTGGGGGATGGGCTGCGCCCGGGGTGCATAGCCGACGCCAATGACGAGGCTCAATTTGCCGAACTGCATGTATTAGGCGAACTGACTCAGATCGCCGCGGCCCATGATGTTCAAGTAATGATCGAAGGTCCTGGCCATGTTCCGTTGCATTTGATCAAAGAAAACGTGGATCGCCAAAGGGAGATCTGCGCCAACGCGCCATTCTATACTTTAGGACCAGTCACCACCGATTTTGCCCCGGGATATGACCATATTACTTCAGCCATTGGCGGAGCGGTTATTGGCGCTCACGGCACCGCGATGCTCTGCTGCGTGACTCCAAAAGAACATCTCGGCCTGCCCAGTCTTGAAGACGTCAAGCAGGGCGTAATTGCATATAAGATAGCGGCGCATGGAGCAGATCTCGCCAAAGGAAATCACAGCGCATATTTGCGCGATTACCTCATGAGTGCCGCCCGGTATGCTTTCTCGTGGCAGGATCAGTTCAGCCTTGCGCTTGACGGCCAGACAGCACAAGATTACCGCCGGGACACAGCTTGCACGGGGGAGGCGCTTGACGAAGATTTTTGTTCTATGTGCGGTCCGGAGTTCTGCGCAATGCGGATGAATCGGGGGCTGCGCGCGGCCGAAGATAAAAAAAATGTGCCTTTCCCGAATGATAGAGCATCGTAATTTCACTGTTTTATGAGTGCGTAGAATGCTCTGCTGCCCGAAAAACACTTAAATTCAGCAAGAGGATTATAAAAAATCACTAAGCTGCGGTAATTATTAAGTAACTTGTCTTTTCTGGCAAACTAGGCTACGCATGACTCTAACAGTGCTGACAATTACTAACTGATTGTTCTCCGGATGGGCTTATGGCCAACGAGAAAACTGATTGCTTAACGAAAGCCGATCTTATCGATTCTATATACGACAATATGCCTTTTGATAAGCAAAAGGCGACACAAATAGTGGAAGATTGGATTGAGTTGATTAAGGATGGGTTAGAGAAAGATTCTAAGGTTATGATCTCCGGCTTCGGCGTGTTTGAAGTAAAGGACAAGCATGCGCGTCCCGGAAGGAATCCTCAGACTGGAGACAAGATTACACTTTCCGCCCGTAAGGTCGTAAAGTTCAAGGCTAGTCAGATCCTTCGTCGCGAACTCAACGAATCCGTGCAGCAGACTGCTCCGGCGACGGAAGGTAATTAGGCAGCGTTGTTCCCAGCAGAGCCTTCTCCCGCTTAGGAGCCGGGTTCTTGGGAAGTAGTCGGCGTAAAAGATTTTGCAATGACGGTGTGCTTTGACAGAAGGCGGAGATAACTCTCTTCATCAGAAGAGCCCTGAAGCAGAGCTTGGACCACGAGAGAGAATCCTCGAGGCTGCGCTGAGGCTTTTTGTTGAACAAGGTTATTTTAATACCAACGTCCCCGATATCAGCAAAAGTTCACGCTGCAGCGTCGGTTCAATTTATCATCATTTCCTGAATAAAGAAGAAATTGCCCGGCTGCTGTACGAAGACGGCATGAGCAAATTTCGCGCAGCATTGAGCGAGGCGATCGATCCTGCTGCTTCGCTCGAACAAACCATTCAAGCATTGGTCATCGCTTTCTTGGGCTTCGCCGAGAGCCATCACTTGCTGTCCCGCTATTTATGGCTGGCGAGGCATAATGAGTTTTTGAACAACAAGATCACACGCCCGACAGGCGTTGGTTTTGATGAATTGGGACGGAGACTCACGCGTTCGGTAAAAAAAGGCATTCGCGGCGGTGAAATACCACCGGTAAAAGCACAAGTGTTTTGGACAATTGTTTTTGGCATTCCCTTGACCTATATCCGGGACTGGCTCGACGGCTATGTAGCCGACCCGCCGAGCAAGATCGCGCCGGTTCTCGCGCATGCTTGCTGGGCAGCTCTTAAAGGCGCTGAGTCTTAAAGCGGAGCATTCCTTTAACCAGACAGTCTATACGCTGTCTTTTTCTTTTCCCTCGGTGCGCGACTTAATCTCCTCACCGACCAAGCGTTCAAGCGCCTCAAAAGCCAGTAAAGCACAACGGATACGGGCTGGAACCCGCCGGACTCCGCCTAATGCCACAAGGTCTCCAATTCGATCGTGCACATCTTCATGAGCCCTGCCATCAAGTAGGGTGCGAAAATCATGCGAAAGCTGCTGCACTTGTTCCAGCGTCCGTCCCTCAGCAAGCTCAGCCATCATCGAAGCTGCGGCCTGGCTGATTAAGCAGCCCATACCAGAAAACCTGACTTTCCTTATGCGGTCGCCGTCAAACTGCACCCAAAGCTTAATATCATCGCCGCAAAAAGGATTTCGCAAATGCGTGTGACAAGCACCGGCACCCAGCGCCCCGCGGTTCGTCTCCCGACGCGAATGGTCGAGAATTAGCTCCTGATACAAATCATCGAACACTTAACTATGCTCCTGCCTTCCCGGCTCACTCTATTCAGCCGGCAATTTCATTGAATGCTTAGGACAAACAATAGTGGTTTTCTCGCAAAACGGCAATCAGTGCACCGGCTGAAGCTGCGCGAGGGGCCCTCAAATAAGCGAACAAGTCTGCCGCAGGCGGAATTCACCCCGAAAATCGTTGAATCGCGCAGATTTGTGGCATCACGCGGGTGAAAGCTGAAGTCGCGCATGGGCGGTGGAGAGTTTGCCGCTGCCTCTCTTGGTTGTCTTATGTATGTTTGAATACCTGGATGTTCTGCGCTGCTTTAGCATTACTCCGTTATGTACGGGGGAGAAATTGCTGAGAATGCTTTCCAGCATGCTGAATATCTTACATTGAAGAATGAAAATTGGCGGAGCTGCTGAGAATGTCGTGATCACGCTCAGAGCGATGCTGCCGGGTGCTGAAGGCATGCCCCTTTTGCGCCGGGGAGGCTATGGGGCGGGCCGGCTGGTGGAAATGCGCTTGCCTGGCCGTAGATTGTTCAGCCCGGCAGCACTTGCTGCAAGCGCAGTGCTGTAAGCTGGCGGCGGCGCGCCTTCAGCACCCGGCAGCATCGCTCTGGGCAAAGCCAATGGACC
>JAKPSH010000211.1 GCA_029555385.1 Pseudomonadota bacterium | reverse complement strand
GCGCTTGCCTGGCCACAGACTGTTCAGCCCGGCAGTGTCCGCTGCAAGCGCAGTTCTGCAAGCCGGCGGCGGCGCGCCTTCAGCACCCGGCAGCATCGCTCTGGGCGAAGCCTCTGGACCACCGCCGAGACAAGATTTATTCGCTTATTTTCGAGCTGGCTGCGATGTCTCTTCCCGCTACTCGATGCTGTAGCTGGTGGTGCGGCCGCCGCCGTGGCGTTTGAGGTATCCGCGGGCGGCGAGGATCGAAAGGTTGTACTTGACGGTGCTGAGATTGATGCCTGTTGTATTAGCGATGTGTTCACGCGTTGCCGCGCCGTGTTCGCGCACGAAGCGCAGAATGCTCTGTTGCACGCTGGTTAAGCGTTTGTAGTCAATGCTTCGCGTATGCGAATCGCGCAGTTGCGCGCAGGCTGCTCCAAGACATTCCAGCAAGAATTCCAGCCATATATTGAGTGTCGACCAGTTGCCTGAAAAAGAGGTTTTTTCAGCCTGTCTGAGGGAGAAGAAATACTGCTTTGCCCTTTCGAGAAATATCAGCGAAGGATGCCGAGCCCGGACAAAATCATAGCCCAACGCGTCAAGCAAGCGCCAAACCAAAAGCAGGCACAGGTGGTGATTGGCGGAAGAAAAGGGGCTCACCTGCAGAAACAACAAATGAAACACTCCGATTACAAGCAGTGGATTAACCGCTTGAGCATCGAGTTCATTGTTGACCCAGTCGACGAGTTCTTGCAGCCGTGCATCAATGACAAAGGCCGATACCGCGGGAAAAACGACTTCTTTTTCCGGGGTGATAAAATTAAGTGAGTGATTCCTGTATCCTTCGCCGAGCATAACCGTCGCTGGTTCGGCGGACATGCTGCCAGCCATGACCAAGCAGCGCATGAGCCTGCGGTGAAGCTCGTTTATCCCAGCGGCATTAAAGCTCGCTTCGACCAAATGAAGCTCGGCAAGGTTCTCCAGGAGAGGATCGCCCACACGGGATGTTCTTTGCCGGAGCACATCAAAGTCCGAGTCCAGGCTTGCGTTTAGTTCCGTGCCGGCACTGAAGTGCAGCGGCGCAGGGGAAGAACTATCCAGGGAGAGATTGCTTTTTGTCCCGTCAATGAGCGAGGTCAGGTCAAACGCCGTGCCGGAAGACGGTCCGCTGGGTCTCAGGCGGCTCCAGCTCCCGCAGAAGCGCTCGATAAAGGCAATGTGCTGAACAATGCGCAGACTGGGCCGCAGGTCGATATTTTTCATAGAGATCGCCTCACGCTTTCTGCTTCTTATGAAGTCTAACGCAGGATTAAGCAGTAATCTATGGCGAGATCGACGTTTTGTTCACCGCTGGGCCAGCAATATGTATAAAATATGGCTTTTTGCCGTAAAGTTGGTCTATCTAGTCATGTATTGGTAAATATCGTTGTGTTTCTGAACGCGGGCTTGTACTGCCTGGGGAGTTCGGAAAATGCGTTTCAAATCGAGGAATTATTTGTTATATCTCTGCACTTAGTTGGCGTTTGTTTTTCGGGAGTAACTAGTTTGTCTTCGTATCCTTCGTCTGATTCGGGAGCCTGGTCAATTGACTCTTCGGCGTTAACAAAAACGCCGGGCGAGAAAAAAGCCCGAGATAAGCCTGCGCCTCAATATGACACGGTGGTTGGTGGAGCGTGTCATTTGAGCGGAAACTTTTTGTTTGAAGGCAAGTGTCAGCTCGATTGCATAGTTGAAGGAGAGATCTCCGCCAAAGGAGATCTTTACTTGGGAGAATCGGCTGATGTGAAGGCAACGATATACGCTGAGCGCCTCTATGTATTCGGCAGGCTGATTGGCGAAATCGTGTGCTCGGAGCGGCTGGAAATGTTCGCTGGCGCCCGCGTCTCCGGCAACGTTTCGAGTCCGCGGCTGGTCATGCATGATGGAGTTGTCTTTGATGGCTTCTGCCGCATGGACGGGCAGCCGATTGGCTCAGAGGATGAGAGTCTAAACAGCAGCAAACCGGCCGGAGCTTAATACCACTCACCGTTTATGCATCAGCACTCAAGTTCAAAACAAACACTCGGAATCTCCGATGTCATCGCGGCCGGAGTGCTTTTTTGGCTGATTACTTGGGGCATGCAGGCTGGTTTTGATGCCGCAGTTCCCGGTCTGCTCAAGCCAGAGACGCTGCTCGATATCCGCCTTTCCGGTGCGCTTTTTATCATCTTCTGGGCGGTCCTCGGTAATTTTCTGGTCCGGCCGTACATTGGCGTGGCAATTGAACGGGAGAACAAGACGGCTGGTGCGATTGCGCTTGCTGCGGAGAACATCCGTGAGTCGAAGGACATCTTGGCGCAAGTTGAGGGTGCGTTGAAGCAAGTCCGCATGCGGGCGATCGCTGAACGCGATGCGTTTGTCGAGGCGGCAAAAAAAGAAGCGCAGCGGGATTACGAGGCGCTGCAATCTGCCTGCGAAGCTGAGCGCAAAAAGACGGCAAGCCAGATTGCGGCAATGAAAGCACAAGCGCAGAGAGAAATCGCGGCTGAGGCAGACAAGTTATCTTTACTCGTTGTCGAACGGGCGCTTAGCACAGGGACGCCGGTTAAGCTGATTCACTAGAGCGGGGAAAAATGAAGAAGACCAAAATCTATGCATTATTTTTGCCGCTGCTGCTTATTTGCTCTTCCGCTTATGCCAGCGGGCCCGGGGCTGGACATGAAGCGGGACTTTCCACGCTGATTTTCCCGGCAATCAATTTTGTCCTGTATGCCGGCGTGATTGTTTTTGCTTACTTCAAGTGCGTGCGAAAGATGCTCAAGCAGCGCAGCTCTGATGTGGCCGAGAGCCTGGCCCGCGCGGCGCAGACTCTTGAGCAAGCGCAAGCTGAACTCGATGATGCGAAGCGCCGCCTGGCTGTTCTCGAAAAGGAGAAATACGCACTGAGTGGTGAATTTCGGGAACAAGGCCGGTTAATGCAGGAATCAATTAAGGCTGACTCGCAAAAAAATGCCGAGCGGATTCGCCGCGATACGGAGCGACGTATCGCTGGTGAACTAAAGAAGGCCAGGGCTGAAATCCGGCAGGAAGTGTCCGAACTTGCCGCTAAGCTTGCCCGGATGAAGCTTGCGCAAGAGCTCTCTCCTGAGCAAGATCGGCGTCTGCGCGAGGAAACGGTTAACGCTGTTGAATCCTGACGGGCGGTTCGAATTGCGGGCCGGCCAACGGAGTGAATTAAGAACGGAGGAGCTTGAGTGCCAAAAGAAGTCGGCAAATTAGCACATCGTTACGGTAAAGCACTTTTTCGTTCGGTTACGGACGAGCTTGGCCGG
>JAKPSH010000209.1 GCA_029555385.1 Pseudomonadota bacterium | reverse complement strand
AGAGGAGCAGCGGCGCCACGTGGTGAACTGCATTGCGGACTTCTATCTGAGCAGAAAATAAAAAATCTAAGCTACACGGATTTCCACAGAGAGTATAAAAATCCGCGAGACTCCGTGAACAAACCATGCCAATAAGCGCTTTACATGACTTAGAAATTATCCGTGGTTCCTTTTTCCGGTCTACTTCTTCCGCATCAAGGCTAGAAATTCGTTGGGGTACTTGCTGATAATCCGGCTCAGGATTTTGATGGTTGGCGCCTTCAACGGCAGCATCGGCCCGTCTCCCAACAGTACGTCGACGGATTGCTGCACAGAATCGTCGACGTGTTGCGCTTTGAGCTCGGTGGCTATCAAAGACGCGCACCTGCGGAGCGAGGCGCGCAGCGATTCAATGCCGTCGCGGACGGCGCTGTTTATGTAGGCCACGGAATCTGCGGGCTGCTGCCGGCCTTCGGGGCTCGGGAAAAAGTACCCGCTTTATGCTCTTCAAAAGTGACCCACAAACCGGCGTCATGATTTCTTAGACTGCGCCGGGTCTATGTTACGTCGGAGCCAGGCAACATCATCCGATACGTGATGAATGTTGAATGCTAAGAGTTCCGAGTTAAAAAGATGTACCGTATGCCGCCGCTGGTTCCACCCTTCCGTTAAAGCCGTTGCCTTCCAGAAAACATGTTCAGACATCTGCCGCAAAATGCGGCGGCGCCGTCTGGCGCGATCCCGCCGGGAACGTGATCTGCAGAATTACCGGGTAGACGAGCGGGCCCGACAGCGCGCGTGTCGCCACCGCAGGAAAACGACGGAAGCAGCCGGATCCGATGCTCTGTCACGCACCGGCTTGCCGACGCAAGCGATAGATATATATACAGTTGTGCGTGAAAGTGTGGACACGGTTCTGGAGAAGTCACGCGCCACCTTGATCCGCCAACTGACTGCATTGCTTAAAGATAGCACCGCGATTCCTGGACAAAACATTGCAGCCGAAGCGAGCGGTCACGCGCCGGCTTGTTTTGATAAGTGCTTGTTTTTGCAGGGGTAAAGCCGGCTAATCGTGGACAAGGTGTCACGCGCCTGCATGGATATCCTCGCGGTTGTGGCCGATGGTTACGACACGCTGCGAGGACAGCCGGTATGAACCTTGAGTTTCACCAACTGGATCTGCGATTCGAGCATTTGCGCGTGCGGCACCTGGAGCGGGAGCGACGGCTTCTGGCTTCACTGGCAGCTGCGGGGCAGCAAGTACCGATTGTCGTTGTGGCGGTCGATAATCAGCCCGACCGCTACCTGGTGATCGACGGCTACAAACGCATTGCCGCACTGAAACAACTGGGTCGTGACACGGTATCGGCGACCGTTTGGCCCATGACCGAAGCCGAAGCTCTTGTGCTCGAACAATCGCTGCGGGCATCCCAATGCGCCAGCGCGGTGGAGCAAGGCTGGCTGCTGGCCGAGCTGGAGCATCGTTTCGGATACAGCCTCGACGAACTGGCCCGACAGTTTGACCGGAGCGCCAGTTGGGTTTCCCGTCGGCTTGCTCTCGTGGCGTTGCTTCCGGATTCCGTTCAGCAGCAGATTCGGTCCGGAAAGATTGCGC
>JAKPSH010000206.1 GCA_029555385.1 Pseudomonadota bacterium | reverse complement strand
CCCCGAGAAGTAAGCATCCAAAATGAGGTTTCCACTTCCGCTAGGGTCTTGCCTTATAAGCAGTGAGAAGGACGGCCCAGGATACCAGTGCCCCGCTTGGCGTGACTCAATCCCTATAAATCCCGTATCTTCGAATGCTAGAACCCCCGTTCCATTAGTCGGCTCGAGTACCTTAAATCCAGCATTCCAAGGATCTCCGCTGAAATTGCCCCCAGGGTTCGAGCTGAATGTCAAATGAACAAGCTCGTCATCCTTAAACGGCCTGTAATCTTCAGCCGGCGTCTTTCCATAATGGATTACTAAATTGTCCTCCACACGCAGCGAAACATCAAGCGACGCTGTGCGAAGCTCATCATCAATCACAAGCATCCCGCTCAGAACCGCTAGATCAAGATGTCCCTCTGTCCGCACATCATTCAAGCGAAAGACGTTTATATGCATACAACCTTCATATGTACCAAAGCAATCTGACACTCCTGGCTGTAAATCATACTCAAAACGCGCAGCGTATGCTCGCGAACTAAACAAAACCAACGACAAGCTGAAACACGCCATACTCACAACAACGCTTACAAGTTTCATCACGCAGATCCTCCACAAAGCTTGGCGGCACCAACCGCACAATACTAACAACTTTCAATGACAGATATGGCAGCAGGCGAAACACCGTGGCTATTTTGATAATGTTTTGTTGTTGCTTTTTTCTCGCTTTTTTCTCGCTAAAAAATGCAAGCATCCATGCGGGACAACTATTTTAGTTGTTCGCAATTGGTTTGATCTGTCTCTTAAGAAAAACAGCTAGGTCTCGCAACTCATCCTTCGCATCACTTTATTTGCGCGGATTAAGCAAGGAAAACGGCAGCCTAGCAAAGAAGGAAATGATGCGGCCAAGTTCGGCGATTCTTTGGCCGCGCAAGTCTCGCGCGCTGCTTTCTTGCTTCACCACCGCGATAGAATGCGCGGCGATCGATCTCATGTAACTCTTTTCCCCCGTACCGCTTGCTGCTACAATAAACCTATGCTGGTGAATAATACCAAATGGTAAAACAATAACTGTTCTGCTTTAAGAGTTCTATGCTGCAAAAGGCGCTGATTATTGAAGACGATTTTGATTTAGCCGACACTCTGAAAGAACAGCTCACGAGTCTCGGCTACGTGATTGACCATGCCGCTGACGGAAAGAGCGGGCTAGAAAAAGCTTTGGCTGATGACTACAAATTTATTGTCATGGACTTGACGATGCCCAAACTCGAAGGTACCGAGGTTTGCAGATTAGTCAAGAAGAGCAAGCCCGCTCAGCCTATCATTATCCTCAGCGCGAAATTAGACGAACTGAGCAAAGTTCTGTTGCTTGAACTGGGCGCTGACGATTATCTGACCAAGCCGTTCAGTCTGGCCGAACTTAAGGCCAGAATTAAGGCGGTACTCCGCCGAACCGATCAGCCGGCAGCAAACAGCAAAACAGCAGGGGAAACGATAGTCTGCGGCGATTTGGTGCTCTATCTATCTTCCAGAACGGTGGAATTGAAAGGCCAGCCAATCGAATTCACCAGCGGTGAGTTTGACATTCTGACCTTGCTTGCGTCACAACCTGGCCGGGTTTTTAATCGTTCAGAAATAATATCTGCGCTTCATGGCACCGCGGTACGAGGCTACGATGCAGCAGTAACCAGCCATATTAACCGTATCCGTTCCAAGCTGGAGCCGGATCCAGCCAAACCTATTTATCTGCAAACGGTGCACGGCGCCGGCTACCGTATGATGAATCCAGGTAACAAATGAAAATATCGCTCTACACCCAGCTTTTTCTCTTGACGCTGGCGAGTGTTGGCTCGCTGGGATTGGTCGTCTACCACATGGAGATCAGCACCAGCCTCCAGAATCGAACATACACGCAGCAAGCAATGCGGGAGCGGGCGCCGGTATACGCTGCTGAGCTTGCCAGTGCGCTTGGCAGCAACTTTGACGAAACTAGACTTCGAGAAATACTGCTGCACTTGCAAAGTGAGCACCCATTGTACGACTTCTATATCTTAGACCACGACGGCGTGATTAGATTGCACTTTCCCGATCCCCTGCTGCCGCCCGGAGCGCAAAGAAAACTTCAAACTAGCGTCGTCGATATTGCGCCAGTCCAGGCCTTATTATCGGGCGCAAAACTCCCGCAAGGCGGTATCATTGGCACCGATCCTTATGATCCACCGGCAAGAAGACTATTCATTGCCCATCCAGTTTCTCTGGGTAACGGTCAAGGTTATCTTTACATTGTTTTGAATAAGCCAAGGGATCGGGCTGGTTTTTTATTTAAACACTCTCCGTGGTACTATCCTTGGATTGCCGTAATTGGCAGCCTTATCGTTATACTATGGATTCTTAATTTGGTTTTCTTTGTAAAGCCCGTGCGCAGTATTGCGCAAACACTCGAGCAAATAACAGCCGGGGCGCTCGATAAGCGCGTCAAAAGTTTCGGCAGCAAAGAACTTTCACTTATCGGTGAAAGAATAAATCAAATGGCTGATACTATCAGCCAGAACCTCGCTCAGCTCGACGAGAAAGATGCAAGACGGCGGGAGCTTATCGCTAATATCTCTCACGATTTACGCGGACCGCTCACTGCGCTTCGTACAACAGCCGAGGCCGCTTTGGAAACGCTCGACACATCGGCAACGAATGAACAGGAGAAAAAGCTAAAAACAATCATTCGCAACGCTGAAATGCTTGGAGTTTTTGTAGCCCAACTCTTCGAACTATCGACCTTGGATGCCAAAGAAACGCAGCCCATAATGGAGCCTTTTTCCGTGCTGGATATGGTTACCGAAGAGATTATTCCTAAGTACGCAGAGATCGCCAGAAATAACGGGGTAAGACTGATCGCGGAGATTCCCGAATCCGCGCCCCGTGTCCTTGCGGACTTCCACATGATATACCGTGTGCTTTCGAATCTAGTTGAGAATGCGCTTCGCTGGACAGGCGCAAATGGAACTGTGAAAATTTCGGCTGAGCTTTTAAACGATAAAATTCGCATTTCCGTAGCTGACACTGGCTGCGGAATAGCTGCGGCTAATCTGCCGTTCATTTTTGAACGTTTTTACCGGACAGATCATCGAGAACGAGGCAAGGCGTCGGGCATGGGCTTGGGCCTGGCGATCGTTAAGAAAATCATCGAGCTTCATGAGGCGGCTATTACCGTTGAGAGCACTGAAGGGGAGGGAAGTACTTTTACATTTCTGCTGCCGGTTTATCGCGAAGGGCAATAACTCAGCGGCAGTGAACGCAGCTTAAGTGCCCGCCTGCGTCAGGTGCTCAAGACATTGCGCAGCGCCGACGCCAGCGCCTCAAGTTGATACGGCTTCGGGAGAAAACTTGAAATATCACCGGCAACATTCTCGCTGGTCAGTTCTTGTTCAGTAAATCCACTGCACATGATCACCGGCACACTTGTATCGATCTTCCGGATCGCCCGCAGCGCCTCAATCCCATCCATTCTCGGCATTGTCAGGTCAAGGATGATACAGCATATCTCCGCTTGCCGTTCTTGAAAGATTTCCAGCGCCTGCATGCCGTCCGCAGCTAGAACCGGCGTAAACCCAAGGCGCTCAAGCATGCTTTCGCCGAGCTCACGAATTGGTTTCTCATCATCAACAAACAGCACCACACCGCTTCCGCACCAAAGCTCAGTTGGTTTAAAGGGCTCTGGCGGCATCTTTTCCAGCGGCGCTGCCGGGGGAAACAAAGCACGAAAGGTTGTCCCCCGGTTTTTCTCCGATACTACATGCACCAATCCACCGTGGCCGCGCATGATGCCGAGCACCGCCGAAAGCCCGAGCCCGCGGCCGGCAAACTTAGTGGTAAAGAAAGGGTCAAATATCTTTTCCAAAATCGGTTCGTTCATCCCGCACCCGGTGTCTGCAACGTCAAGGAAGACATAATCCCCTTCCGGCAGTCTCTCATCAGGCCGCGCTTGCTCTAAAAACGTCTGATCGCAATAAATGGTTCCTGTCGATACAGAAATAATCCCTCCGCGATCTGCCACAGCTTCAGAAGCATTGACAATTAGATTCATTAGCACTTGATGGACTTGGTTTAAGTCCGCTTGAATTAGCGGCAAATCGTGCGCAAGATTGAAATTGAGCATTGCTTTTTTGGAGACAGACATCTTCAGCATATGCGCCATTTCATTTATTGCTTCATTGAGATTCAACTGCTGCATCACAAACTGACCGCGCCCGGAATAAGCCAAAAGCTGTCGGCAGAGATCCGCGGCCCGTTGCGCAGCGGATTCCGCAGCCTGCAGATTGGCGCGAATTGGCGCAACAGGCGAAAGATCAGCGAGCGCCAGCCCGATATGACCGATAACCGTCAGCAGAATATTGTTAAAATCATGTGCGATGCCGCCGGCTAGAAGACCCAGACTCTCCAACCGTTGTGCATGCTGCATCTGAACTTCGAGCTTGCGGCTTTCTTCCTCCGTTTTCTTGCGGGCGGAGATATCGACATCCATGCAAAATATTTCAGCTACGGCATTATTCGACAATACAGGAAACATCGTCGAGAACACCCACCGCTGTTCTCCTGAGGCAGTGCGAGTTTCCCATTCCTGCGGAGAGGAAGCTTTTTTTGTCGACGCTATTTGCTCCAGCTTATGCTCGAAATCTTCGATATCGGCCGGGTTAAGCAGAAGATCTTGAACCTTTTTTCCAAGCGCGTAATCGGTGGAATAACCGTAAAGCATCTCACACGCCGGATTCCATAAACGAATGGTCCCATAGCGATCGAAACTTTGAATAGCGACCGACGGTGTGTTGTTGATGATCGCTTCAAGCCTAGCAACGGCTGAATCAAGCGCTAAATAATCTCCGGCAGCGGCTCCCATTGCGCACTCTAGTTCCTTTAATGTTCAGTTTCTTCCGCAAGCAAAAAAAACCACCTAGCGGCCGGTCACTAAATACGACCCCTGGCTTGAGTCCGAGCCGAAGGCCGCTGAATATACCCATCCTTGCTACGGAGCCATTTTTCGCAGAAAGCCCCATATTTCAGACTACCCGAAAAATGTCAGCAAATGAAAAAATTTATTATTCTTACTTGATTTATGCGTATTCTTGACCATTTCGGGAAAAAGCCAAAGATTAGGCAATGTGCACTGGCGGCGAACATCGGTTATTGCAGCGGGAAAATGGATTTGTCTAATTATACATTCTTAAACACACGGCCACGCAAACAGGCAGCGGAGTTGACGGCGCTGCTCGAGCGCCTAGGGTCTACTGTCATAGAATTCCCATTGCTGGAAATCGTTCCGTGTTCGCCCACAGCAGCAGAATCAGCGGCGATAGCCCAGCTCAAACCTGATGATTGGATCGTATTCACCAGCGCAAACGGCGTGCAGGCCGCGTTTTCTTCTTACGATATCGCAAGCAGTTTTGATCGAGGAATCCGCGCTGCGGCAATCGGGGAACCCACAGCAGAGGCTTTGCGGAAAGTGAGCTTCGCGCCCGGCTTTGTTGCCCGAGAGTCAAATTCAGCATCCTTTGCGCAGGAGTTGATCGAATACTTAACTTTAAGCGGACACAGCGAACAAAGACAACGAAGACTGCTTCTATTGCGTGGACGAAGCGCAAGCGCCGAGCTGCCGCAGCTTCTCTCTCAGCCGGGGTTTGATGTGCAGGAAATCGTAGTTTATGATAGCGCGCCGCCCCGGCCGTCTGTTTCCGCACTCAAAAAACTGCACCGCCAGCTAGGCATTGACCATGAGTCAAGCAACGCTTGCTCAGGCAGCAGCGGCATGATTGATATGATAATTTTCACAAGCAGCCTGGCAGCAAAGAATCTGATTGAAGTTTTGGCTGCGGCAGGCACGTTGACGGCTGCCCAGCAGATGAAGCTCGTTTGCCTGCCAGCAGCAGTGATCGGTCCCCGCACGGAACGAACTGTGAAAGAGCTTGGTTTTAAAACTGTTGTCTCCGCAGAAGAAGCGACAGTTGAATCGTTGGTTACGGCTGTCCGCTGGCACTATCGTGCAAGCACGCAGGGGCAGCCCCTGAACAAAACTTAACGGGAGAAAAGAAATGGGATTTCCAGATACCCGGTTGCGCAGATTAAGACAAACCGCAAGTCTCCGTGCGATGGTGCAAGAGACAAGCCTTGCGTCTAGCTCGCTAATTGCCCCCATATTTGTTATCCCTGGGGCAGGCGAGAAAAAACCGATATCATCAATGCCCGGTCAGTTTCATTTCAGCGCCGATACCGCGGCCGGGGAAGCTCAGGAGTTGTTGACGCACGGCATTAATGCCGTGCTGCTTTTTGGCATCCCGCCAGTCAAGGACGAAAAGGGAGAAAGCTCCTGCGATGAGCATGGCGTGGTGCAGGAAGCAATTCGCGCGATAAAGAAAGTAGCGCCGGACATCGTCGTAATCGCTGACCTTTGTTTTTGCGAATATACTTCCCACGGTCATTGCGGCGTTCTTGTCCATGGCGACGTGCACAACGACTTGACATTGATCGAAACAAAAAAACAGGCGGTATCACTAGCTCAAGCTGGAGCGGATATCATCGCGCCATCGGGGATGATGGACGGCATGGTGGCGAGCATCCGGCAAGCTCTGGACGCAAAAAACATGCCGCATGTGGCTATTCTCAGCTACTCTGCCAAGTATGCTTCCGCATACTATGGACCATTCCGCGAAGCTGCTCAGTCCGCGCCGTCCTTCGGGGATCGGCGCACTTACCAAATGAATCCGGCAAACAGTGATGAAGCAATGCGCGAAATCGAGGAAGACATCAAGGAAGGTGCGGACATCGTCATGGTTAAGCCGGCCCTTGCCTATCTAGACATTATCCGCCGCGCCAAAGACCGCTTCGCCATGCCCCTTGCCGCCTACAACGTAAGCGGCGAGTATGCGATGATCAAGGCAGCCGCAGAAAAAAAGCTCATCGACGGCGAGCGCGTGATGATGGAAACTTTGCTCTCCATCAAACGCGCCGGTGCGGATATGATCATTACCTATTTCGCCAAAGAAGCTGCGCCGCTTCTGCGGTAGGCGCAGATTCTCTAGCGCTGCTGAAATTGGACTTCACCGCTTTTTCAACTCTAAGCGCTTCTTTTGGATAGTTGGTGGCCACGTAATCTCCAGCCATTAGGCTGCCCTATTAGCCGGAGCTCATCTCAATCCTGACGCAACAAGCATCACTGTCAACACAATCAGCGCAAAAACAATTATTCCTGACAGCAAATTCATCCCACGTCCATTGGTGTAATCTCCAAGCAAACGCTTATCGTTCACAAGCCGCAGCATCACGAGCAGGATTACCGGGAGGAGAATGCCGTTTAGTGTCTGGCTGGCCATCATCGCAAAAATCAGCGACTTGATTGGCAGCAGGATAACCAATGCGCCGAACACAATAAAAGCGGTGTAAAGGCTGAAGAATACCGGCGCTTCACGAAAACGCCGGCTCACGCCGCATTCCCAGCCAAATGCTTCACACACCACATAAGCCGTGGAAAGCGGCAATACGGCGGCTGAAAACACCGACGCATTAAGCAGTCCGATTGCGAACAGTCCAGCGGCGTAAGGTCCCGCAAGCGGACGAAGCGCCAACGCGGCATCAGCAGCGTCAACGATAGGTGTCCCATGTATCGTAGCTGCACAGCAAATCATGATAAAGGCGGCTACGAATACCGCGAATAGTGAACCTAGAATGACATCGAGCCGTTCAATATGATAATCGGACGGCTTAAGGCCCTTATCCGCAATTGATGACTGCTGATAAAACTGCATCCACGGAGCAATTGTGGTGCCGATTACCGTAATTACCAGTACAATGTAGTTGATATCTGAGCTGAAATAAGGTGTCACTGACGCCCGGGCCACTTCATTCCAGTCCGGCTTAGCCAGCACTCCGGAGACAAGATACGCCACGTAAAACGCACTGGCCAGAAGAAACACCCGCTCAACTATCTTATAATTGCCTTTCACCACCAACAGCCAAACACCCACGGCCGCAAGCGGTACAGAGATAAACTTGCTTACGCCAAAAATCTCCAAACTCGCCGCAACTCCGGCGAATTCGCTTACCGTATTCGCGAGGTTGGCCACGAGGAGGACGCCCAGTATAAGCGCTGTCAGGCGCACACCAAGGCTCTCGCGGATTAAATCAGCCAGCCCCTTCCCTGTCACCACACCGAGGCGGGCGCTCATCTCCTGCACAACTATTAGCGCCACCGCCACAAGCGGAATAATCCAAAGAAGTTTGTAACCGTACTGGGCTCCCGCCACGCTGTAAGTAGTAATGCCGCCGGCATCGTTGTCGACATTCGCGGTAATTATTCCCGGCCCAACTACAGCCAGCCATGCAAGCAGGCGAACCTTGAGCAGCTTGATTCGTTTTGGGAGCGCCATGCTTTGGTCCTTAATAACTCAGGCGTAGAGCCGGGGGAGCTTCTTTTTCCACGCGGTTGGGATAATCTTATCCAGCGCATCATCCGCCGTAACAATGCCGTGCAGCCGGTTCGCCGAGTCCACCACGGGAACAGCAAGCAGGTTGTACTTGGCGACAACTTGCGCTACCTCGTCCTGACTATCCGAACAATCAACCGTAACCAAGCGTTTGCGCGACAATTCCGTGACCGGCGTGTCCGGCGGAGCGAAAAGAAGGTCGCGAAGCGAAAAGACACCGATTAAATGGTCCTCGCTATCGGTGATATAAATATAAAACACGGTTTCTGCTTCATGCGCAGTCTGCCGCAAAACTGAAATCGCTTCCCCGGCCGTCAGGTCCGGACGTATGGAAATATACTCCGTGGTCATGATGCCGCCGGCAGTATCTTCGGCAAAGGACAAAAGCTTGCGCACATCCTCCGCATCCTCGTCCTCCATCAAATTAAGCAGCTCTTGGCTTCTTTCTTCTGGCAATTCGGCCAAGAGGTCTGCTGCTTCGTCCGGCGCCATTTCACCCAGCACGTCGGCAACTTTCGCATCAGGCATACTCTCCACGAGACTGGCCTGAAACTCAGGCTCAACTTCCTCAAGGGCATCGGCCACCGTGCGGACATCAAGAGACTCCAGGAGTTTACTTCCCTCAGCGCGGCTTAAATCACTGATAATTTCCGCAAGATCTGCCGGATGCAGCTCGCTGATCTTATCGCCGGGAACCTTAAGCCTGATGCGGCGATCTCCAGAAAGAAGTTCCACATCTTCCCAAGAGATTACGGAGGAACGAAGATCTTTACCAACTCTCTTTGCTACGTTCTGCACCGGCTCAGCCAAACCTAAGCGGCGCAGCAGGCCCAAACCGCCGATATCAACATTGGCAACGTAAAAGTGCTGGCTCACACAGACAAGCTGCAGGTCGTTCACACGAACAACGCGAACACCATTTGTATCAATAAGCTGTTTGTCAATTACATCACGCACCAGCAACAGATCTTGTTCTCCCAACACGTAAGGCAAAATGTCATCGACGCGCTTTGTCAGCGGAATCGCCGGGGCAACAAGCACAGCGACATCGGAATAGGGCACAAACACGGTTTTTCGCCGCGAGACACGCAGCACCAAAGCGACAATTTCCGGATGCGTCATTTGGCCGCGCGCACTGGCAACAAGATCTTCAAGACGGCCAATCTCTTTGCCGCTTACGTCAGCAACAGGTTTGCCGATCAAGCTGCTTAGAAAGGGCACAACTATACTCCTTAGCTGATTGCAGGGTTACGGGGCTTGAGCGCCGCAACTATATTTAAATCAAGGAATTAATTCAAGAAAGCACCGTGAAATTGCGGGAAAAATCGCAGGTTTTACGCAGAACTCTTTTACGCCGCTCCTTCCCAGGCGTCGATGAGCTGCCCCGCGGCGCTGTCCGCGCCGCCGGCTCGAAGAACCGCTGTAATTACAGCTATTCCGGCGGCCCCGGCACTGCGGCAAGCTGCGGCATTCTCCGCAGTAATTCCGCCAAGGGCAAACACCGGAATTGATGCGGAAGCGATCAATTTCTGGAGACCATCTATACCAATCGGCGGCCGGGGACTTTTATGCGACATCGGTGCAAAAACCGGGGAACAAAGCAAATAATCGGCTCCCTCTGTACTTGCCTGACGCACCTCTTCGATGCTGTGCGCAGAAAAGCCGACGATGAAGTCATCACCTGCTGCCTTTCTTGTATCAGCTACGCCGGAAGAGTACACATTCAGATGAACACCGTCCGCCCCTCCTGCCTGGGCCAGATCTGCCCGGCCATTAACCATTATTTTCGCATCGAACTCCCGGCAGATTGGACGGATATCGGCAATTAGTTTAATGATTTCATCATCCGTAGCCCGCGGAAACGGGCCTGCCTGGGGACCGACCACTTGTTCCCTCAATTGAACAAATCCAACACCGCCACCCGCCCCTTCGAGCGCCTCCCGAATGCTCGCCACCAGGTTCTCTTTACGGCGAAGAATCCCCCCGTCAGTAATAATGTAGAGCGGTTTTTTAGGGTTAACTTTCAAAGTTCCGGTCTTATTCTATGAGGCCGCTTTGTGGGCTTGATGCACTAGCGTACATCTTTTTCGGCATTCGTCCAGCTAGAAAAGCAAGCCTTCCTGCTTCAACGCCCGCCTTCATCGCCCGCGCCATCATAACCGGGTCGTCAGCACAAGCGATTGCGGAATTAGTAAGAATAGCATCAGCACCAAGCTCCAGGCATCGCGCTGCATCGGACGGCGTCCCAACACCAGCATCAACGATAACCGGCACGCGCGCTTGCTCAATAATAAATCGCAGATTGTACTCATTCTGCAGCCCCAGACCGCTGCCAATCGGGGCGGCAAGCGGCATGACTGCGGCAGCCCCCGCATCTTCACACTTACGGGCCACCACAGGATCGTCTGTGATATATGGAAAACAGAAAAATCCCTCGTTTGTCAAAATACGGCACGCCTCGATCGTCAGATCGTTGTCCGGGAAAAGGGTCTTTTGGTCGCCGATGACCTCTACTTTTACAAAATTTCCGACTCCGGCTTCCCTTGCCAGGCGCGCCGTACGCAAACAGTCCTCCAGTGTGTAGCAGCCCGCAGTGTTCGGAAGAATTGTTAAATTCGGGACATCGGACAGATACTCCAGGAGCGATTCTTTTGATGGATCGGTAATATTTACCCGGCGCACGGCAACAGTAATCATTTCAGCTCCGGAAGCAAGAGTCGCCTCGCGCGTCTGAGCAAAGTTCCGGTACTTGCCAGAACCAACAATCAACCGCGAACTAAAAGTTTTTCCTCCGGCACTAAAACTGTCACCACCTGCCGTATTTCCCATGACCTCTTCCTTAATTATTTTATCCTCCGCCAACAAATTGAACGATCTCTATGCAATCTCCTTCGCTGAGTCTTGTTTCGCTGAAACGCTCGCGCGGCACCAGCTCACGATTTAGTTCTATCGCCAGCTTGCGCCCGCTGAGGTTAAGCTCGCTGAGCAGCGCTTCTATGTTCATCGCCGCAACATTCCGGCTTTCACCATTAATTGTAACCGCGATACTGCTCATAGAGCTCGCCACCTGTAGTCAGAGCGGGAATAGAGATCAGACAACCTTATTAATCGCCGAGACAAGCTCCTGCTTGGCAATCGCGCCGACGATTTGTTCGACAGACTCGCCGCCCTTGAAAAGGATTAAATTAGGAATGCCGCGCACGTTGTAGCGCATCGCTTGCTCTTTATTGTCATCGACATTAACCTTGACTACTTTCAACCGGCCCGCATACTCCTCAGCAAGCTCCGCCAGTACCGGAGCAATCAGACGGCAAGGACCACACCACGGCGCCCAAAAATCAACCAGCACCGGAACATCCGAGCTGATTACTTCCTGCTCAAATGTACTGTCACTTGCTTCAACCACGTTAGACATAATTCCCCTCACAGTTTTCGATACTCAAACACTGTTAAACCCACTTCCACGGAGTAAATAATCTATCCACCACGGCCTCGCAACCCTGCCCCCTGAAGTGTCCTTATTCATTACTTGTCTTTTCTGTCGTTGAAAGAGTTTGTCCGCTTACATCCCCGCCCCCAGCGGTTCCTGATTAGCGGCATGAGTAAATAACGGCTCAGTGAACCTCACTCAGCCTGCGCATCCGCGCAGATCACTAAAACGCGTTTCCTATTCCGATATAGATTCGCCCCCACCGCTCACCGTATTCGCGATCCAAGCCAAAACCTACTTCGGTGGTAATCGGCCCAATGGGTGTCTGATAATGCAAACCGAAACCTGGAGAATAGCGCATATCGCCAAAAGTAAGCGGATCACCCGTAAAACTCCCTTCATGACGAAGTATTGATTGTCCCGCATCAAAAAACAGGAGACCAGAAACTGTTTCCGTGAAAGCGTACCGCAGTTCAGTGCTGAGGTTCAGACTCGTATCACCTCCAGCAATATTCAGTTCGTTGCCCCGCGGTCCAATTACGTTACGGGAAAAACCGCGCAGAGAATTGCGCCCGCCAAGGAAGAAGCGCTGCCCCAGCGGCACGACATTCGTATCGCCAAAAGGCTCCATCAGCCTTAATCGCGCATTATTCGCCCAGGTCCAGCGCTCGTTAAGCGGCGAGTAAACGCTTTCCTGGGCAGTAAATCCAGCTAGATCCGCTTCCGAACCGAATGCGCCGCTTGCTGCCCGCACTTCGAGGCTGCTGCGGTGTCCCTTACGCGGATTTAGGGGGTTATCCCGCCGATCCCAGCTAATGTCTGAAAACAGGAACGCATAGAAAGTACGGCCATCGTCATCCGGACCGATAATCATATCCGCCTCCACATCAGACAGGTTCTCATGGTAAGCCCGGATACCGCTTGCACCATGAAGATCACCCGCAATGCGGTAGCGGGCGACACTGGCCCCGCCCACACGATCGTAGCTATATTCTTCAACAAGCTGCAGCGAAGACTGTGCGAAGGCTTCCAGTGACACATCCACGCGGGAATCAAGAAACCGCGGACGTGCCACAGCCACATTGGCATTTACCGCATCGACGATATCGCCCTCATTCGGCCTGATATAAGCATCGAAACCAGCCACAATCGCGGCTCCGTTTCCGCTCCAATTGCGCTGGGCGACAGAGGCTCCCGCTCGCAGGCCATCTTCGGTATTGTAGCCAAGGTCAAGCTCAGCGCTTGCCGTATCCCTCTCTTGCACAAAAACAGCAAGGTCTTCCACCGCACTGTCCAGCATGCCGTCGGCTGGACCAAGAGACACCGTTCGGAAGAAACCCAGGCCGTTTACTGCGTTCTGCGACTCTTCAACTTTACCGGTCTGCCACAAATCTCCGCTTCGCAGCTTAAGTTCCCGGCGGATTACCGAATCGTGGGTAAAGGTATTGCCCTGGAGAATTATCCGGCCCACTCTGATGCGCAATCCCGGTTGGACCACAAAACGGACGATGCCGTTTTCTGCATCGGTTTCCAAACTCACATCCGCATTCGGATAGCCGCGGTGCAGAATCTCACGCTGCAGCAGCACACGCTGCTCTTCAAGCTCCTTTGTACTTAGCCAGTCGCCAGAGCGTACCGCAGGCGCAATGCCGGCAAGCGCAAAATCTGCGCGATCATCACCGGATCCATGGTTCGCAAAGCCGGCCCCAAGCCAAACCAAGTCAACTGCGCGAACATATTGACGGGGAGCTTCCGAAATGCGGAATTCAAGGACAAGTGTTTTTCGCTCTTCATCAGCGGTTACTTCATAATCAACTTTTGAGCCTAAATACGAACGGCTCTCGTAGTAATCCTCAATCGCCTGGCAATCAAGTCGAATTTGCTTCTTTACCAGAAACCCGGGCTGCCACCGCCGGAACAGCCACCAACCATGTTTTTCAGCACCAACGATTTGGCGCAAAGTTTTCGACGAAAAGGCCTCGTTGCCGGAAAAGCGGATTTCCGCCAAACGGTATTGCGCACTCTCGGCGATCTCGATCAGATACCCCTTGCGCCCTTGTTCAGCTTCAAACTCTTTGAGCCGGACTTTTGTAAAATAATACCCGTATTCCTGATAGAGCTCTCGCACTTCGCGCACCAAAGTCTTGATGGCGTTTGGACCCAAAGGCACGGTGCGCTGCTGCATTCTGAGCGGCGCGGCAAGTTCCGCTGAACTGAAAACGGTGTTTCCTTGAAATTTAAGTGATACGGCGTCGCGCGGCACGGCACGAAACAGCAGATCCACGTCACCGCTCAATTCCTGGTCAGTTAAAACAGGCAGCTCGACAGACGCCTGCAAATATCCTTTGCGCCGCAGTTCAAGCAAAATTCTTTGGCGGATCTTTTTTATGTTCGCTTCGCTGGCACTGCGCCCCGGCCAGTCCGCACGAAGGCGATCCAGAATCCCCGGGGCTTCCTCCGGCGGAAGCCCCGAGATATCCAGCCGGGAGATTCTTGCCAGGTATCCCTCGTCTATATTAAATACGGCAAGAACAAGATTCGGCGTTCCACGGCGCGGCGAGACTCCTGCGCGGACGCTTGTTCGCCGGTAGCCCAACTCGCGATAACCCTCGCCAATCCGCACCTCGGCCTCGTGAAGCGCCTGAGCTGTCAACGGCTCTTCATAACGTACCGCAGCCAAACGCTGCAGTTTACGGTAATCAAGCTTTTGGTTGCCGTGAAACTGCACTTCTGAAATAAAGACCAGCGGCTCCAGAAAAAACCGGAGCGCCAAAGAACCGCTGTCTTCTTTAACCCGCGGCTCAATTCGTGAAAATACCTTGCGCTCTGCAAGGTTTCGCTCGCTTGCAGCCAAACCTTCCACCGTAAGCGTATCGCCGGGAGCAAATACCACGGAATCGATCAAGTCTTCATATCCCAGGTTCAATCCCGTATAAAACGAAATTGAACTTAGCTTGCGGCCAAAATGCGTTTCCGTCACTGGGACAAACTCGTCCTGCGCCTTGGCAGTTTCCGGCGCAGCCAGAAGAACGGCATGAAGAATAATCGCCGCCAGCGCTCCGCAAGTCATACAGCGTCTTGTTCTCACTTACCTCCGCCCCCCTCTTCTTTAAGCGGCGCACCCGACCAAATCAACGGCCCGGGGAAGGTCTTGCGGTACACCACACCTGCCCCGTATACGCCGGAACTTTCGTCCTCCGCTTTAGTCACCGGACTCGACCGCCATCCGCTGGTCAAAGACAGATAGGGCGTCAGGGGATAATCAAGGTAAATCTTGCTTGCTTGTTCACCACTGAGTTCTGACTCAATCTTCAGACTGAAGTTGTTCACGAGCGGTCTCTGGGCAACAAGTCGCGGCACGAACTCATTCGTCCTTTCCGATCTTGCGCTTTCTATCTGCACTTCCGAAAAGTTTGTCACCCAGGACAGGCGATCACGCAGGCTAAGATCTGAGGCAGGGCTGATCAGCTCCCGGAAACTGCGCATCTCCGTCCGGCTGCCGAATGGCTGGAGGCTGGTCAAATCAGCGCTCACACCCAGCGACGAAATGATTTCGTTCTCCGAAAGCCCCGCATCAGACGAAAAAGATATCTTCGGTTTAGTCAGAGTCCCGCCGATAAGCATTCGTACATGGGTATCGGCGCGCGCCGAACTGCGAACCGTGGTCTCGCCGACGATGTTTAACCGCGGGTCTAAGCGTAAAGAATGGCCGGAAAAGATCAGTTCTCCTGTTATAATCTCGAAGCGGTTTGCTTCCAAACCGAATTGGCCTTGAATAACCGCGATGTTGCCGTCGAGCCGGGGCTCGGCCAGGCTGCCCGTCAGCATCAGATCTGTCCGCAGTTCAGCCTGAACAACGTTGGTATCAACAATTAAGGCGCGATCGGCATGCAGGCGAAGCGAAAATTCGAGAGCCTTCGCCGCTTCACGGGGAATGACTTCACCTGCTTCCTTGACCTTCCCTGGGGCGCCGCCCAAAATACGCCGGCTGAGCGCGCCAAGCACCTCGGTCAGCTTGACCACGTCTTCATAAATCAACTCTTGTATTATTAAATCACCGCCGACCGCCATTGGGGCACCGGGAGTCTGCCGCAGATTCACCGCTCCGCCGAAAGTAATAGACATATTCTCCAAAGGATCGACGAGTATTCGATCCATCGACACCTGCGCTTCAGCACTGCGTTTCTCGCGAGAGCTGAGGTTTTGGATACTTCCGGAAGCGTTGATACCGCCGGCGCCGGATTTCGCGCTGAGGAAATCCAGTCTCAGACTGGAACCGTCAAGACTCGCCTGTCCTTCAAGCTGCTCCAACAGAATATGTCCCTCTCCGGCGCCGAGTGAAAGCGCGCCGCGGCTGAGAGTGACCGTTCCGGCTGCCGCAGGGGCAGTTGCCGGACCGCTGAGGTCAACATTCAGATCAACAAGACCTGATAATTGCTCGATAGCCCGGACGCGCAAAAGCTTTGGAGAAAGACTCATTGACCCGGCAATGCGCGCACGCCAGCCCTGCTCTGCGTCAAGAAAGCCGGAGAGGCGCAGTTCTTTATCCTGGACGAGCAAGGCACAGTCGGTAAAAATGAGCCTGCCTTGGGCCATCTCCAGATTCATGGGCCGCGCCTGCCGCACGGTTAAATCGCCCGGCAGAGCATAAACCACTTCCGCAACACGGAGGCTGCCGCGCCCAGAAAGAAGCTGATCTCTTTTTGCCGTGTACACTAAGGCAGCGCTGAGTCTGGCTTCTGGAATGTCCGTGCGAGCATTGTTACCGCTTCCCGAAACAGCGGCAAGCAAGCCGGCAAAGGAAAAGTCTTTCGCGTTTGCCGAAAGCTCCAAAGCAGCAGCAGGTTCTCCACGCAAGGGATAGCGCAGCTCGGCAGCCAAGGTGCGATCCGCCGTGTCAAGCACCGCTTTAAGCAGCTCCTCATTGCCTTCGATGCTCAGTCCGGCACTAAGCACGGACTGGGGCAGGCCCCGCCGGCTCAGCTTCAGAGCAGTCTGCCCATGATAACGCAAAGCCGGTTTCTCATATTCGACCTCGGCCTTGCCTTTTGCTTCGAGCGCAGCCTCTGGAAAATAAGTATCTAGTCCGAGAATTTCGGCAATCTGCAAGCCAGAAAAAGCGGCCTTGGCGGAAAGCTTTCCACCAAAAGCGTATGCCAGCTCCCCGTTCAGCATGCCGGCTTTGGAATCAAGCGCCAAATCTTTTAACATCACATCCGTTCCGGATAAGAAGACGGCAGACGACAAGTTCACCTCTTCGTTGCCAATGCGCAGGCCGTTCAGCTTGAACGAACCCCTGGCCGTTGATGCTGCGGCAGACTCGCCGCTTATTTTTGCCTGACCGTCAAAAGACACCCGGCTATTATTGGACAATACCCGGCTGGCATAGACAAGCACTCTCTCGGAGGCAAACGGAGCCAAAAGACGCACGATATTAAACACAGGGTAGTCATGAAGCCGTATCGCAGCTTCGTGAAGCTCACGGCGCGCAAAGTTGTAGCGCATCTCTATGCTTACTGCTTTCTGCTGCCCGGCAGGAGCCGCACGGACATTATTCCCAGCGTCAGCACTGCCAAGAGACGCCGCCATTTCGTCGTTTGCATAATTAAAGCGCAGGCTAAGCAAATCAACTTCCTCTGGGGAGCGCGCCAGAGCACTCTCCGGATTATTCTCGACATTTCCGCTCCCCAGACAGCGTGCGGCAAAATCGCTGCTGTTTTGCAGTTCAAGGAGCATGTCGCCTTCAACGGCGGGGCGCCCTGCAAAAGTCAGAGTTGCCGTGCCCTCGCGGACAAAATCCTCAACAGTAAGTTTGCGCAAACGGATTTGCTCAACGTCGGCAGCATATTCAGCGCTTACTTCTTGCACACTACAAGCCGCACGCTGCACCGCCGGCATGCCCTGTTCAGCCTGCATTTTCATGAAACCGTCGAACTGCGGATGGAAAAAGGAGCCGCTAACGCGCCCGGCAGTAGTCAGCACGGCGCGCAGCGAATCCCACGCGCCATGCTGCGGATCGACAACACGGCCAAGCAGCCGATCGAAGAGCGATACATCATAAGTGATGTTGTACTCTCCGTCCCCTCTGGTCTTTAAATAGCCGCCGAAGATGCCGCGGCTCGAACGATCAGGCGTGCCTGGCGCTTCGTACCCGATTACCGCCTTGTCAATCGCCACAACGCCGCTGCCTATTTTCACAGCAAGCTCGACATTACCAAATGACCGCTCCTCGGCATCGCCCAGCGCAAGTCGCAAATCTGTGCCGCGGGCTGATATCTCTACGGGCACTGCGGGATCGTCCTTAGGATCGATAGACAAGAACGAAACCTGCGTAAACTTCGCTGCAAAATCCCCGGCACCAATGACAAAATGCGTGCCCGGCAGTGAGGGAGTCTCGATTGTCACGCGGGGAACCCGGACCCGCCATCCTGAAGTCAGTGCTGAGTGCCACGCGCTGCCGGTAGAATGTTCTCCACCCGAATCGGCAAAAAGAAACATCATCGTCTGAATAAATCCCGTATCGCCGCCGATGCTGTAAGCAGTTGCGCCTTCCAGCGCAAGCTCGCTTAGAAGCACGCGCTTGCCGAGCAGCGCTCCCAGCTCAAGCTTTACCCGGATGCGCTGCGCCTTAAATCCCTTATCGCGGCCTTCGGCTGGGTGATAGATAACAACATCACGAATTGAGCCTGTAAGCGGGAAGTAGTTGATGCGGGGCGAATGCAGCTCCACAACGCATCCAGTTCCCCGGGCAAAACCATACCTGAGCAGTGCACCCACCGCGTAGTTCAGGGCAGGGCGCAACACGAGAAAGATCACGGAGATAAGTGCCAAGAACCAAACCAATCTTCGGAACAAAAAGAAATACCTCGTGTTCTAGATCAATGCTCTTTAAGTAAATAAGCGACGGAACTCATGTCCAATAAATGCGGTTTTGCATTAGTCTCAGTTATGCAAATGAATTCTCATTATTATCTAAAGACGATAACATGCGCACAATCATCTCAAACTTAACGTTAGAGATTGCGATTAATCCTATGATAAATCTTTAGTTTCCGGTAGACCCTTATGACGCTTAACAACCGTACTCAGGCGGTAACACTTTTGCTTCAGGTTCTGCTTGAAGCCAAGAAAATCAGCGCTCAAAAGTTAACGGTTGAAGCACGAGACCCGGCAGAGCAAGATTGCGCTGTGATCGCTGAGTCCGCCGGCCAGCAGAAGCGGCTTAAGACCATCAGCCGCGGCGAAGCCGAAAGTCTGCTGATGTGCCTGCGTGAACGCGCCTGCGCCTGGCCCGATCGCACCGATGTGCTCTTCGAAACCAACCGTCAACAGGTTCCGCGGCTGCTCTTCGCGCCGCTTTCATCCTTCCGCCTCCTTGCTGATTTAAGCACACCGCGCCCCGCAGAACGCGACAACGCCTCATTGACGCTCGATAATATCTGCTGGGAGGGGATTTCTCCGATTACCGATATGCTTGTCCTTGCGGAAGACTGCCGCCGGGCGATACTTAACGCGGCAAGGAACAAAAGCGGCCTGATCCTGGCGAGCAGGAGCAAGGATCCCGCATTGCCCCATGCCGCGGCAGTATTTCTTGCGCTTCGCCCGGATGCGGTCTACCTGCCGCAGTGCGATACCGGACAGAGCGCCCAAGAGGCGCTTCAGCGCGCTTCCAGCAGTTTAGTTGTTGTTGGTTGTCCGGGACTGGATCCGGTGGATATGATTTACAACTTTTTTGACACCTACTTCCCGGACGAGGCGCAATACGCAGATGCCGCAAAAAAACTGCTGCTTTCATTCATCCACGTCCGCGTTAAGCGCACCTGCGCAGCGTGCACAAAGTCCACTTCCGTCACACCGGCAAACATCGAGCGGCTTCCTGAAGTCTTGCGGGTGCTTGCGCAAGACACTTATATGTTCAGCCGCGGCTGTCCCAAGTGCGGAAACTCCGCCTATCGCGGCACTATCGGCTTGAATTCAGCCGCCGGGATAACGGCGGATTTGCAGCAGGTACTCACCGATCGCGCCGGAGCCGAAGCCTTCACCCAGGCTGCTTATCAGAATGGAACCCGGACAATTCTGGAAGATGGTCTGCAAAAGATTTACAGCGGATTGACCAGCTTCGAGCAGGTGTTTTCTGTTGTTTCCACTATCTCTCCGGCGTTCGCCCTTGCGGCAGCACGAACTGCGGAAGCTGCCAAGAAAGCATCACCGGCAGCAGAACGGCCGCTCGACCCGAATACCGAACCTCCATCCTCGCCTTCCCGCCGCCAGCGCCGCAAGGTGCTTATCGTTGAGGACGAAGTGGAACAGCGGGATGTGCTGCGCATTGTCTTTGAAAAGGAAGGCTACACCGTAGTGCCTGCCGATAACGGCAAACATGCGCTAGAGATCCTTGCCGGTCAAAGCGTCGATGCCATACTTTGTGATGTGATGATGCCGGTGATGAACGGTTTTGATTTTGTCAAAGCGCTGCGCGAGAACCCCACTTATCAGCGCACGCCGGTCTTGATGCTGACCGCGGCAAACAGCGCCGATGACGAAGTAGCTTTGCTCTCACTCGGCGCCGACGATTATTGCGGCAAGAACCTCAAGCGCAAGATCCTGCTTCAGCGCGTCGAACGCGTGCTCGAGCGCAAACGCCCGGACAACCCGGTGGGGCATCTGCTCGAGGATGATGAGTAAAGCTGCGAATCGAAACGACACAGCCCAGATCTATAAACCGGATATCGCAGCTTTCGCTTTTACTGCGTCAAGCGAAACTTTATTTTCTCCGCTATAGCATTTAACACAACCGTCAATTGAGACGCATCAGCAAGATGGTAATACTTACCAGCCGTTGCACCCGCTGTCGTAAGCTGAGCATAAGTTTTTACTGGATGACCGTTAATCCCCGTTCCAGTGCACGTCGGCCATGGACTTCCGGTATAATCAGCACCATGAGAAAACTCATTAAACGTCACTCGCTTCATGAAGTCCGTATCAATGCTCCACCCGCTTTCTGGTTTCTCTTTTCCAAAGGCGACGCCATAAACCATGATGTTGTTTAACCTCATGATATCAGCACGGCACTGGGGATTGTAATACGAAGGAGCCCCTCCGTTACAAGATCCTCCCGTGCTTGCCACGACTCTGTTCGGAACACCATCTGTGATCAAAAGCAGAACCTTTGTCTTACCCGCCGAGATCACCTGCCCCAGAGAATCGGTCCGGGTCCATTCATTTTCGGCTAAATGAATGGCGTCATCAATGTTTGTGCAGTTGGTCGGAGCTAAAGTATCGATCGCACTTTGATAATCCGTAAGATCAAATTGAGTTTGTAGTGGTCTCAGCAAAGAAGCGCTGTTAGAATAAGTAATCAATGCCAGCGCATTTTTGCTTGCAGCAAAGTGCGCCGCAAATGCTTTTGCGGCCTGCCTGAGGTGCGCGATCGGTGCCAAACCTGCCGTTACTGGAGATGCCATAGAACCGGAAACATCGAGAAGCATAACTATTGCTGCCTGACTCTGCTGTCCACCCGCGTCCTTCACTCTCGCGTAACTTTCCGGCACATTGAGACCTGTCACGTGGTTTGCAATAAACATTGTCGATCGGGCATCCACATCGAGATCCAGGCTATTAATACTGCTCGGATCGTTGGTCGGCACTCCGTTCTTGTCTAAGACCACAAGATTAATTCCGTCAATTTCGTCATCACGATATGTTGACTGAACAAGATTATCTCGCGCCACCGCATGCGCAACTTCTTTGAGCAGCTTGACTGTCAAATTGCCAGCAATAGTTGGATCAATGCAGCTATTTTGATCGATTCCCCCGCGAAGCAATCCGTCTAGAGACGGCCGGGTGATGCCAGCATGACTGGTCGGGTTTAAATTTGAAATGCAGGCGTTGATTCTCCCGGCATCTATTCCTTCTCCGATAAGTAGATTGCGCAGCGTCGTGTCGAGCAGCAGCTCGGCCTCAGCCTGCGAAAGCGGTGGACGGGCATAAGCACCCAAATTCTTATTGAACATGTCCACCTCAGCCGCCAGCTGCATGGATATGGCAGTTATCTCGTCAGTCTTCAGGTCTTTTGTTAATACCATTCCCGCCGCAAGCGTTCCGGCATCTGCCGCAGTCTGCATCCGCACATTATCGGTTTCGAAGTTCCAGAGATCCACGGCGATTGCAATGAGAATTAAGAGAACAAAGGAAAACACGGCAATGAGCATAATTACAGCGCCGGATTCATTGCGGTGGTCTTTCATCTTTATTTACTCCTAAAAAAACATCTACTAAAACACCGCGACTTCGCGCAAGTTGTGGAGAAGATCGAAAAAAGCCATAGGCTGACCCGTACCAGCATTCACTTCGACTACCGTCATATAGAGTTTTGCATCAATGCAAGCATTAAAAAAACTAACCGCCGGTGACGCCAAACTTGCATTACTGGTACAGGCGTTCGCATATCGACTCGTTAATCTTGTGGGATTCGCTGCGGTGAATGCCGCGGTCACAACTTGGCAAGGGTTCACACATGCCGCATCAGGGCACAGACAGTTTAACTGAAGCCGCCTTGCTCTTGATGTCATATCGGTATCATAGACGGAGATCAACGTCTGAACTTGCGGAAGCAGCGCCTGGTCGTTAAACAAGGCAATCACCGGTCCGGCTTGTTCATTAATGCATGTGAAAATGTTCTTTGGCGGAGTGGTATAATTGCCTGGGTAATCAAAAACGCAGCTCTGGGCAATCCGCGCAATGTTCGCTGCCGCAACAGTAGCTCTCGAACGAAGCGTATAAATAAGCAGAATGTTGTAAAGGAAATAGAAAAAAGCGAGCAACAAACCAAAAGATAGGGCGAACTCCAAAATTGCCGCGCCCTCTTCCTTAACGAGTCGGCTCCTAACTGAATATTTCGTTTCTATACAATACATATTGCGTTACCGTGTTGGGGAAAAATCCGAAGATAGTGGGACGGCGCTTGCTTGCCACATAAAGCATCAAGTTACCAGGACTAGATAATGCAACTCCTGGTGTCGCGGCATTTATACTGCATCGGCTTGCCAACTCGCCCGAAGTTGCAACACACGAACTAAATTTGGCATCAACACCGCTATAACCGAAGATCTGAAGATAATGATTAAAAATACACTGGCTTTGACCAGCAGCACATGCTCCCACAGGCCGATTCACCGCCAAAACCCGCGCTGTCCGGTAAAGTGCGGTATGCAGAATATAAGAGTGCATCGCATACATGGCGATCTCTACGATACCAAAAGTCAAAATAAGAAACGGAAGGGCAAGAAGAGTAAACTCGACAAGCGTTGCCCCGCTTTCAGCACGCTGATTGCCGCCGCGATGCACTTTAAGGCGCGTTTTTCGAAAGCTCATATTCACAATACACAAAACGAACCCAACAATTTCGACCTATTCCGCCGGGAGCGGAAACGCATGACAGGTAATAGTATTGTACTGCAATCACCGGCTGAATGTAAGTATTAAGATGAAGCCGGCAGAGACTAGTTCGCACAGAATCATCTACATTCAAACAATTTAAAACCCTTCCCGCTCAGCGCGAACGATGCGAGATAAGCAAAATTACCCACTAAAGAGACACGAATAACCGCGGGTAAGCGCCGGGCGGTATTCGCCAAACAGGCGGAGGCGGAGGCGGAGGCGGAGGCGGAGGCGGAGGCGGAGGCGGAGAATAAAGCCAAGGCGAAGATATAGGCAAAGGTTTTTTTACAGGCG
>JAKPSH010000198.1 GCA_029555385.1 Pseudomonadota bacterium | reverse complement strand
CGCAGTTGAAGATTTCGTCTGAGCGCACCAGTTCTTGCTCCAGAGCTGCCGCCGCCACAATCGGTTTCAATGTCGAACCCGGTTCATACCCGTCTTGAATTACGGCATTGCGCAGCGCTAATGGATTGAGCTTTGCCCGGTTATTCGGATCGGTATCGGGGCTCTGAGCCAAGGCCAGTAATTCGCCATTCTCGGCATCCATGACCAGCCCAAATACACGCTGCGCTTTGCTGTCTGCGCACCCGCGCTGGAACTCCGATTCGACGATATCCTGAATTACCGAATCAATGCTGAGGACGATCGGTTTACCTTCCTTGCGCAGCACACCGTCGTCAAGCAAACCGCTAGAACTCTCCAACGCAGCCCCTAACGCCCCGAGGCGGCTCATCGAATGCTGCAGACCGCGGAACACAGAAAAATCAGCAATAGAACTGTCTTCCCAGGCCGAAACCGTCACATATCGGCCCCGCGCATCGCGCCGCACGGGCACATCATACCCCGGAGCAGAAAGCTGCCGGTTGAAACGCAGTTCAACACCGGACAAGCCAGCACCATCCGTCCCCACAGCACCGATGAGGGATCCCGCAAGAGGGCCTTGCGGGTAATAGCGCCGGAATTCATCGAATACTTCCAATGCTGGAACTCTTAATCCGGCAATTTCCGCACGCTGCTTTGCCGGCACACCGCGCGCAAGCCAGACAAATTTCTTGTCTGATTGCAGCTTTTCTTTAATTTCGCTCACATCCTGACCAAGCACCTTGGCCAGTTTGGGAGCTTCTGTCTCGATGTTGCCGATGCGATGCGGATGCACGGCAATAGCTAGTGCCGGGACGGATACGGCAAGCGTCCGTCCCTGCGAGTCTACCACGGGTCCGCGTGCTCCTTGGATCTCGATGCTCGTTTGATGTTGTTTGCTGGCTATTTTCACCCATTTCAAATGCTCCGTTCCCTGCAGGCTGTATAGACGCCAGACGCTTAACGCGGAAAAGACATAAAGCACGCACCCCAGCGTATTAATACGCTGGCGCTGCGACTCAATGGGCAAAATGAACTCGTCCACTTGGAGCAGCTTCGCAGCAAAAGCCCGGCCCACACGAAAAACATCGCGCATGGCAACGCCTCCCGGCGTTTCTCTGCGCGGCCTAGGGATAAAGACACCCGCCGACAACGAAGAACAGAAACAACTCCGCCGTGGTTTATCACGGCTTGAGCCGCGTTTGCCGCTGACATAGTGTGAAACAAACGCCAAGATACGGCAACGCAGCCCGGCCGAGAAAGCCGCCGTAAACGAGAGCCGTGTCTTTCGCCGGCGCCGTGAAGACCGCTGCTGCTCTTGCAGCAGCTTTGATTTCGCCGGAATCACGTATTGCATCACTGACTCTCCTGCCTGCTTCACGCGGGCCTTTCGTTTACTGCGCTAATTTCCGCACGCGTTGCGGCGCCAAGTCGGTCATCCCTAGTTTTATCCGCGCCCGCTCGGCAAGCTCCCCCGGCCTGACGAGCAAAGCATACTCCAAACGCAGCTCACGCAGCTCTGTGTCGTTGCGCAGAGCAACGCGCCGGAGCTCTTCAACTTCATAACCTTTGCTAATCGATTCCACCCGCAGCCAGAGCTGGACAGCAAGAACCAGAAACAATACTACCGGCATAACCAACGCGCGGCAGCCGTGCACAGAACTTACGACGGTTTCTCCGCGCGGACGAAGCATTTGCACTTGCAGACAACGCATATTGGTGGCAGTAACTGACATAACTAAGACTCCGCTACACTCCTTCAACCGGACACACCGCACCAAAGCGCTCGAACACCCGCATACGCGCGCTGCGCGCGCGCACATTCGCAGCAACTTCGGCGGCCTGCGGCACCACGGCCTTCTTGGTCAGCAGCTCACCGGGAACTGACAACAGTCCGCTCTGCGGCAGGTTACGCACCTCAACGGGCGGCTGCGACCAAGCTCGCATCGCACGTGCAACCAACTGGTCCTCAAGAGAATGGAAACTAATCATTGCCAATCGCCCTCCGGGGGCAAGCACGGCAAGAACTTGCGCAAGAAAGCTGCTTAATGATTGCAGTTCCTGATTTACAGCTATGCGCAGCGCCTGAAACACCACTGTCGCCGGATGCTGCTTTTTCACCGGACCTGTTTTGCCCGCCCGGCGCCGTTGGGCAACGCTGGCTTTGCGGCAGATCTCCGCAAGTTCAAGCGTACTGCGCACGGGTCTTTTTTTGACGATCTCCCGGACGAACGCACTTGCTCCGGCTCCAACACCGCCTTCACGCAAAACAGCAAGGAGTCTGCCCGCCGGCCATTTATTGACAATTTCATCCGCCGTAAGGAGCGTTCCAGGATTCATCCGCATGTCCAGCGCACCTTCTTTGGCAAACGAGAATCCGCGTTCAGCAGCATCAAGCTGGTCACTGGAGATGCCCAAGTCAACAAGGATGCGATCGAACTGAGGCGCTCCCTGCCGGTCAAACGCCACCCCCAGCCCGGCGAGCCGAGTCCGGTATCCAGCAAGGATTGTTTTAAGCTCTGCAAAGTTTCCGATCATGAAACACAATCTGTTAACTTCGTTTCCCAATGCAATCTGCGCTCTCTGCACCGCTGAGGGGTCTTGATCCAACACGGCGGCGACAAAGCGTTGGTCGCTCGCCAGCAGTCTTTTCACGTGCCCGCCGCCGCCAAGCGTGCAGTCCAGCAGCGCAAACCTCCGCGGCAGTCCTTCCCTTTCAATTCCCAGCCAACGGACGACCTCCTCAATCAACACCGGCTGGTGTATGCTCGGTTCGATGCCGTTCAACCTTAGATATCCACATCAGCGAACAACGATGGGTTGTCCAACAAAGCTGCTTCAGCTTCCTGAAACAGCATCTCCCAAACTCTCTTATCCCAAATGCGAAAGCCGTATAACGATGCGGTAAACACGACATCCTTCTCCAGACCCGCATAAAGACGAAGATAATGAGGAATATTAACCCGCCCGCTGCTATCGATCGGACAAAGAGCGGCGCGGGCAAGATAGTAGTTTTCGAGTTTGCGCAGTTGAGGATCGAAACGGCTTCGAGCAGCAAGCTTTGTTTCGAATCGCTTCCATGAAACCAGCCCGAAACCGTCAATGCATCGCGCACCATCGGTAATAAAATTGGTAAGCACCACCTCCGCCTGCCCGGTTTTGAAAAGTGTCTGCCTGAAAGGTCCGGGAAGACTTACCCGGCCAGTATCATCTAGGATGTGATTAAAACTGCCATAAAACGCTAGGGATTGTTCGGCATCCAGCGCCGGCGCAAGCTCCTGGTAATTCGATTCGCCAGTTGACGATTTTGCTGGTTTCTTAATAATGTTTGCCATAACTTCCCAATTTATCCCAACACTGCCCAGAAGTATCAGACGGACTTTCTTCAATCAATAGAAAAATCAGACAATTAGCTGACAATTCTTGCCGTCCGCCTGAGCGTTGCGGCGGCTCCAATATGCAGAGAGCAAGACCCTCAGACCGCACAATATGTAGTGTCGAATGCGGCTATATTTTTATGCCTTAAACAATTCGGAGCAGAAAATTTTCCGAATTTATCGGAGTTGATGAGTCAGTAAGCACGTCAGAAATCAAAGAATAAGAAAATCAGACGGAATGCTTCGCAGCATGTTGACTAGCACCAATATTGCCGCTATTATTAGTAGGAAATAGGCGACTGTCTCAACTTGCCGCGGGAAACCATTAGGTTATCCACTCGTTTTATCTTGTTTTTTAGCTCAACGTTTTTAGGCTCTTGCAGGGGTTTAGGACCACGAATGGTCTTTTTTCCCAGCACAGAACCAAATCCCAACAAAAGAGCTGCCGCTTAAAATTGGCGTTCCAAAAAAATAATTTCTTTGTGAGTAGTGCGTACGGTTTTTTTGTTGACTTTTGGATTTCTGCTTAAGTATACTGCGCGCTCGTTTTGCAGAAAACCAGATGCGAAGAGAAGAAAAGCCTTCTACGAATTGATAAGAAAGGCAAAAACAGCCTCTGATTAGGCGCTCTTCCTCTCCTCTTTTCTCACGTTAGGTTCTTCAAGTTTTCCATAGGTTCCCCAAGTCCTCTTTATTTGGGCCGTGGTTCAGTTAAACCTTGGCCGGCGCACAAATGTGACCGGCTCCCGGCACAGCGTTTTTTGCGAGTGCTTACAAAGAATCGTAGTGCAAGTTTTGGTATCGCGAGCATAGAGTAATAATCTTTTTTGAGGGTGGATTAGGATGAAGCTTTGGTCGAACAGCAGTATTCCGCGTGGTAATGGTGGCTTTAACCCGGAAAGGCGTCTGTTGGCAGCCGTGCTGCAGCGCGCAATCACCGACTACCTCACCGGAGAGGGAGAAATGCATACTTCCGCCCGCGACTGGCTATTTGGTCCCGACGATCTCAATGAAGCGTTCTGCTTTGCGTATATTTGCGAAGCCCTCGACTTTCACCGCGACGAACTGCGTAAGGCTATTGGAAGGCAGTTCGAGCGCAGCATGAGCACACAAAGCAGCTTGCGCTCGCTCGATTTCGACGAAGATTCAATTGCGGCCTAAGCCGGGGGAACGAATTACCCTGCACAGTCAACGCGATTGCGCCTTTTTCCTCTGAGAAAGGCACGCAAGTTTTCCTCTGTCTCATAAACCAATCGCGTGCGTGCTTCGCGAGTGCTCCAGGTAATATGCGGGGTGATCAAAATGTTTGGCGCCGTGAGGAGCTGGTTATTGGGCGGCGGCGGTTCGCTGGACAGCACATCAACTCCCGCACCAGCGATGCACCCAGAGCTGAGCGCAGCAGCAAGAGCGCACTCATCAACAAGCCCCCGCGCCCAGTATTAATCAAGAACGCAGAGGGCTTCATTAACGACAACGTATGTTCATTGATTAAACGCGCGGTATCAGAAGTCAATGGGCAGCGCAAACTAACAACATCAGCGCAACTCAGCAGTTCAGCAAGTGGCACTCGATCGTCCGCATAACTGCGTCCCGGCAACGCAGCGAACAAGACCCTCATCCCGAAAGCAGAGGCGATCTCACCAACGCGCCGACTTATCGCACCGCAGCCGATAATTCCGAACGTTTTGCCGGGCAGTTCGCACGCAGCGAAACGCGGCAGAGAGAAATCCGCACTGCTGCTCCAACGCTCTTTTGCTTCCACATCGTATTTTCTCAGACAGCACGCAAACTCCAGCAGAAACCCAAAGACGAGCTGCACCACGGACTCGGTGGAATGCGCCGGAACGTTGGTTACTGCAATGCCGCGCCGCTTCGGCGAGATCCACATTATTCGTACCAA
>JAKPSH010000186.1 GCA_029555385.1 Pseudomonadota bacterium | reverse complement strand
TGAGCTGCTGCTCGATGAGGCACGGATTGAGGTTGCCCCACCAGTGCCCCCAGACACGCACGTTGGGCAGCGCGCGTGTCGCAAAAGCAAGCGGGTAGTTGTCGTTCCCGTCAAGCGGCGTAACCGCAAAAACGGCCTCCGGGTGCCTGCCCATAAAATCAATCAAATCGTCGATGTCTCCGCGCTGGACGCAGTCTCCCGCGTTGCCGAAGGACGGGTTCAGGCCGCGCCGCACAAACGGCATGAGGAAGATCGGCAAATGCCGCTCAGCAGCAACGGGAACCATGACATCCTCCAAACACTGCGTAATTCGCGACGTGCGGTCTGCCAAACGAGTGAAGCCGGGCAAAGACAACGCAACATACTTGACGTTGGGCAGGCGATCGATCCAAAACTCGAGCAGCTTCCGTGCGGCACTCACCGTGCGCTCTCCCGTCAGTGGACCGGCGGCATCGGCCATTTTCATCGGACCGCGGCAAAGCTCCGCGGCAAGGTCTGGCTTATGGACAAATTCATCCCAACGGAGTCCGCAAAGATAGCGCGGATCCCACCGCTCAAGAACATTGTCCCGGAGGTACAGTTCACACTCCGCAGCAACAAACGGACTCTGAGTGCTGACCACTTGGTCGATTCCCGCAAGCTCGAAAATCCGGTCGGTATAACGCGCGGGACCAAGGTCAGCGAACAGCGTGCGCCATTCCCGGAGCACCCGGCGGAAATCGCCGGAATCAGTGGGCAGTCCAAGCACATGCGCCGCAGTAAGGATCCCCAGGCGCGCTTCGGACACCGGCAAGCATCCGTCGGCCAGAGAATTCTCCACCAGCCAATCGACCCGCGCGGACCGCGGCATCACCCAGAGTTCTTTGGCGCGCGCCGCACTCACACTTAACCCGCCGAAGACCTCTCCGTAAAGGTAGTGGTAATCAATCATCGCGTCCGGTCCCTGCAGCGCAAGGTTTTCGCCGCAGCAACTGGGCATATCATGGACGTGCAGGTCTACGAACCGCAGTCCGGCGATAGCCTCGTCAAACCCCGCCTGCAACTCCGCCCTCGTGTGCAATTGCTTAATCGCGTTCATCGCAAAACACTCCTTTCGGCCCGGCCGTTAACTGCATGGAACCAACGGCGTAACCAAAAAAAAGCTCAAGTGGGACGTTTCCCGGAGAACTCACACTCCATGCCGTGCCCTAAGGAGCATTCGTGGGCAGCCTCTTAAGGCGCGGCATGGAAGCAATAACCTGAAATCTCTCCCAGGGCTTAAGCGCAACGCGCACTGCGGCACAGACTGCTTAAGCCCCTATTCACGTTTCTACACGGGGGAAATAAAAGAAAAGGAACAGCTTACTGGAAGCGTATTTAAGCTTAAGGACAGTATTCCCACAAGTGTGCTATAGCGTGAAAGTATGAAGACCTCCCGCCCTACAGCCCTGATTATTATTGCGTTTTGTGCAGTTATACCTGACTTGCTCGTCAAGCTGTTGGCTGTCCTGCACAGGTCTTATGTCTTGCCTTACTACTGCCGTGAATACCTGGAGCTGCTCAACTTAGTACCCTGGCAAGGTATGGTTTTTGGCATCGTTTTCAGCGTGGGTGTTTCAATTGCCCTTGGTCCTAATTTGCGTATTGGTGCAAATGAGATATTTGCCATGTTTCTTCTTTGCCCGCTTGTTCAGTTTTTTGTTCCCTTGCTCGCAGGCTCTGCCGGAAGATTGCTTAGCGCCATGTCCATACCGCTGTTTATTCCGGTTCATTTCTTGCAGGCTGCACTCATTGCGGCGCTGACCGGGGGCGTGCTTCGCGCGGAAATAGGGCTTTTGGGCGCCTTATGCACCGGCGCCGTTGCCGCTTGCGCATCGAGTCTCAGTTTAATTCAAGGTTTACCAGTGTACCCTATTGAGTTCTGGCATCTTGTGGTCGGCCTGACCATCGGGTTATTTATCATCCGCGACTGAAACATAATTCGAGTTTAATTTATGGCTGATGGAATTGTTCTTATCCTTGCCGGATTATTTTCCGGTTTCTTAAGCGGTTTGCTCGGAGTAGGCGGCGGCGCTTTTTTTGTGCCGGTATTGGTTTTTATTATCGGTGCATCACCGCACGTTGCCATCGGCACATCTCTGGCGGTTATTGTTCCCACGGCACTGGCGGGCTGTCTAAAGCATTACCGGTCAGGCAACGTCGACTTAGCGATGGCATTAATGCTTTCCATCGGTGCTTTAGGCGGCGCGTATTTAGGCGCATCAACGGCATCCCATATCTCTGGTCCGTTACTGAGAAAAGTTTTTGGTGCATTTGTGATTATCGTCGGCGTGCATATGTTGTTTGCCACGCCGAACGGCGAAGAGAAACCGAAGGCGGCGGCTGACGCCCAACAGCTTTATTAGAGCGGATTAAAGCCCCGGAGCGCTCCTGGGCGGCGGATCGCCCATCACCATAAATTCAATACGATGATTGCCGTCGGGGTGCTTTTGGGAAGGTCCCGCAACAAGCATCGCCAGGCGAACGGGCAGCTCGTGTTCAGAGAGCCAATTCCGAGCAAACCCCCGCCAGTTGTCAGGGTCTTCCACGATTTCTATCGGATGCACACCATATGAAAATGCCAGGCTCTGACAAACTGCCGCCTCGTGGCTGATTGCCGCGATCCAGACGGAAGGCTTAAAGCGGGAAATCATCCGCGCCGTAGTTCCCGTGCGCGTCGGCACAAACAGCGCATCACAAGGAACAGTCTCCAGCGCATGCTCAACCACCAGCGCAATTCCTTCCGCGGCACTTGACGGCTTGTGCTTGCGGCATGACTCGTGCAGCTCGCTTAAGCGCGAGAGCGGGCGGCCTTTTTCCGCGGCAACAGCAATCTTCGCCAGCATCGCCACAGATTCTTCCGGAAACTTTCCCATCGCTGACTCACCGGAGAGCATCACACAGTCAGTGCCGTCTATAATCGCATTAGCAACATCCGTAGCTTCAGCGCGAGTCGGCAGACGGCTTGAAACCATGGATTCGAGCATCTGCGTGGCCGTAATTACCGGCTTACCGGCGAGGTTAGCTTTTGCAATCAGCTTCTTTTGCGTAATCGCCATTTCTTCAATCGGGACTTCCACACCTAAATCACCACGCGCAACCATAATGCCGTCTGCCGTGCTAAGGATTTCATCAAAATGCGCTAATGCCCCGGAGCGCTCAATCTTGGCTATAATTAACGGATGTTTGCCCAGGGCATCCGCAGCGCGCCGCACAGCTTGAATATCGGCAGCCGTTTCAACAAATGATTGACTCAACGCATCAACGCCATGATTCAACGCGAATTCGAGACAGGCGCGATCATGGTCCGTAAATGCACTTATTCCCAAGTCGATTCCCGGAAGATTCAGACCCTTACGCGACCTGAGCTCTCCGCCCACCAGCACGCGGCAAATCACATCTTTTTCTGAAATCCTCTCCGCTTCAAGCTGCACCAATCCATCGTTTAGAAACAAACGATCTCCCGGCTTAACTACCTGCGGCAAACGCTCGAAACTCATTGAAACCCGCTCCTGGGTTCCGATAATATTCTCAGCCGTCAAGACGAAACTGTCGCCGGGGCGAAGTTCTATCGGCTCCGGTTCAATCTTGCCTATTCTCATTTTGGGCCCCGGCAAATCCGCCATGATTGCTACACGCACTCCCACGGCACGTTCTGCCGCACGAATCCGGGCAATTCTCTCGGCATGCTGCGTAAAATCGCCATGAGAAAAATTAAGCCGCGCGACATTCAAACCTGCGCGAATTAAACATTCCAGCATCTCCTGTGATTCTGAGGCGGGGCCTATTGTAGCGACGATTTTCGTCTTATGTCCGGGCAGTTTCATAGAGACTCCAAGAATATTGCGCTTGCCGTCTATTTAGCGCAAAGGAGCCGGGAAAGACAGACGATTTTGTAAGTAGTCGTCCATTCAGGATTATGTTCCCGAATCAACTGCCGCAATTGCTCAAGGCGCGGTGGCGTTCGTCTTCTACAAGCACAATACAGCTATCAGGGTGCTGAAGGCATGACCTTTTTTGCCGGGCACAACCCTTTGCCTCCCTTCGCTGTCGCCCGCCCAATGGTCCAGATCAATGGCGACGAATCAATGCGGGCGACGCGCTGCGGTTGGCAAAGGGTTGTGCCGGGTTTTTGATCTGTTCTGAAAGACGTGCTGCGGCGAAAGGGCGGCTTGGACGCGTTTGCACTTTTTCCCGCACTAAAAGCAGCGCAGAAAATCCAGGTATTCATACATATTAAGGACAACTAAGAGAGGCAGCAGCGTGCCTGCTCCGGTTCGACTCCGGTGGAGAGTTTGACGCAGCCGGGCGCTGAAGGCGCGCCGCCGCCCGCCTACAGAACTCGGCTTGCAGGAACCGGAGATGCTTCACTGCACAAGACAGCACGGCAATCAGATTTCCTGCGGCGGGCCCGCTCCAAGCCCCGCCCCGGCGCATCAGGTTAAGCCTTCAGCGCCCGGCAGCGGCAAACTCTCCACCGGCGTCGAACCGGAGCAGGTACGCTGCTGCCTCTCTTGGTTGTCCTTAATATGTGTGAATACCTGAATATTCTGCGCTGTTTCAATTACGGGAAAAAGTGCAAACACGTCCAAGCCGCCCTTTCGCCGCAGCACGTCTTTCAGAACAGATCAAGAACCCGGCACAACCCTTTGCCAACCGCAGCGCGTCGCCCGCATTGATTCGTCGCCATTGGTCTGGACTACTGGGCGGGCGACAGCGAAGGGAGGCAAAGGGTTGTGCCGGGTAAAAAAGACCACACCTTCAGCACCCGGCAGCATCGCTCTGGGCGAAGCCAATGGAGCGCACAGCCAAGGCAAAATTTATTCGCTTATTTTCGGGCTAGTTCACTT
>JAKPSH010000180.1 GCA_029555385.1 Pseudomonadota bacterium | reverse complement strand
TATGGACATCGATCCCTACGTGATTTATCATTCCCATGACCCTTCCTCTTAGCTTTACGTTTGGCTCTTTACGTCAACATTCTTTATTTTGACTATAACCCAAGAACCGTCGAGCTCTGGAAGGGTCAATACATATAGTCTAAGATGCGAAAAAGATAGTCAATTTAAGTCAGGAATGGTGTTACCATAAACCGGGGTTTCCGAGAAGTAAACCAGACAAAACCCAGACGCCTTGCGGATTCTCGTCCTTTGGGTTATAAGGACACTTTTTTAATGGGGGTTTGTTCCGCTTCGCTGCCTCGGGAGTTCGGCCAAGCGCTAAGCTGCCGTGGCTTTGAGTGGTTTTAATGTTTTGTAAAATAGGTTTTCAGGATTTCGCCTCTCACTTGACGCTGTTTGTCCCGCGTGCGGGATGCCGGGCCTTCTTTTCAGTGCAAACGGCTCTTCCGGTTTCGCATTGAGAAGAAGGTTCCGATGAAACCCGCACTGCCTTTTGCGCTCGAGGCAACATGCGGGCACCCAACAGCAAGAGCGCTCGTCAAGGAGATTAGACGAATGAAGGAGTTTGTGAGCAAGTGTGGTGTTGTCGTCAAGCTGGACCTGGAGAATCACACGGTCTCAGTGACGCGGCCCGGGTGTTCCGTGGAAGAGTTCTCGATCTTGTGGAACTCCCAGACCCCGCGCTTCAGCCGTGGCGCATGCACGGGCTGGATGGATGTGTACGGCCGCAACGCTGACGTCGCGCTGCATCTCGAACTGACAAACGATGGCGACACGATGCTCCTGGAAGTGCGCCGCAAGCCCGCTTACAAGCTCGTGAAGAACCAGGGGTTCACCGAGCGGCAGCCCCAAGCAACCGACGCTGCCCCGGCTGGCGAAACTGCTTTGGTGTTCGCCTAAACCGACTCCGTCTCCGAGTCCGGCAGCAGGGGGCGGCCGCACTTGTGCGCGCCGCTCCCTCGCTGCCGGGGATTGAAGGGTTTATTCAAGCCGCTCAAAGCCCAAACTCTCCGTCGGTGTCTCCGCGAACGCGCTTCCCGTAATTAGTCCCGTTTCCCGTCCTTCCGCGTTCATTCCCGGCTGTTCGTCATTTTCTCGTGCACGTGCACGGTCGGACGGGTGACGTGATTACAGCGGGAAACGGGTTGAGCCTGCACACTGCAGCTATGTGGAGCTCCTACCTGCGGATCGTTTTCGTCTGCACATGCTGCATCCGATCCAGCGGTCCCGCACAAAGCGGCATATCACCCGGCAGTCCCCACTGCTGCATGACAATGCCGCCATCGGATGAGCGCTTGTAGTACCACGTGCCGTTGGATGGCCGCCAAACAGAAAGGTCAAGAATATCGTCGCCGTCAAAATCTCCCTTAATCGGGTAGTCACCAGGCAGACCAAACTGCTGAATCGTCATACCCTGCGCACAGTTGAAACCGTTTGAGGAAGGACACATCAGCCAGAGCCCCCAGGATGGACGAAAAACCATGAGGTCTGCTTTGCCGTCGCCGTCATAGTCGCCAGGCATCGGATGATCGCCCGGCAGCCCCCATTGGAGCCAAATAATATCCTCTAGCGCCATGCTCGCACCGTGGGAAGATTGCAGCACAGCCCAATAGCCAATCGAAGGACGCCAAACAGCAATATCATCCCAGCCGTCGCCGTCGTAATCTTCCGGAACCGGAATATCCCCCGGCAGCCCCCACCACAGCCCGATTGCGCCAAGCGTGCTGCGGATGCTCCACCAAGTTCCATCGGCCGGGCGGAAAATCGTGATGTCGTCAATACCGTCACCGTCGATATCAGCGATTGACGGCACATCACCAAGCAATCCCCACTGCCAGTAACCGGTTTGTGCGGTAAGCGATGAAGTATAGTACCAGTAGAGAGAGGCATAAACCAAAGAACGGATAAAGCCGATGTCGCCCACGCGGTCGCCGTCGGTGTCCGCATCGACAAAGGTATCAAACATCGTATTGCCGGTGACATTAAGCGCGATCTGCCCGTCTGAGGAACGGCGGGTATAAAAGCTTGCGTTGCCGTTTGCTCCGCCGCGCACAACGCGAAAATCTGTCTTATTGTCGCCATCGAAGTCACAAGGTGTGCGCTGCGTCAATGCCGGACCACGCGCTTCCGGCGCATTCACATGGACGTAGACGTCGCTATAAAAGCGGTTTGTATTGCGGCTGTCGGTGACCACAGCGTAAATATAGTAAGTTCCCGGCGCTACTCCGGCCACGTTCCAGTTATACGAACCCTGACCTGCCGCCTGGCCGTTAAGAGTGGCAATGTGGGTACCGTTGAAGCCCGCGCGGTCGGTATCATAGTAAAGCGCAACAGAGAGATTATCATTTTCCGGATCCTGCGCTTGCCATTGAATGGTGTAATTCCCGTTGACCGATCTGTTCTCGGCATAAAGCGCGCCCCAATCAAAAATAAAGTTCGTCGCATGCCGCGCTTCCATCGGGTCGAAGCGAAGGACATCAACATAATTTACATCACGCCATTTCGCGCCATGCTCGTGACCACGATCGTCCCATAAGTCAAAGCAGTATGTAGAAAAACCGTTTTGATAGTCCGGGTAGTTCACGGAACTTTCAACTAGCTCATGCGCCGCTGTTGTGCCGAAAGCTCCAGCAACCCGGGTGCGCTGCCAGACAAAGCGTCCAACCCAGCCGGCGTCGTTAAGCAGCGCGGGATCGCCGTTTCGCGCCAGATACATCGGATCGACCTGCATACTGTAGCAGAAGTACCGATAGTAGTTGGTATCAACCGGACGCCCGGGCGCGGTACGCATGTACATCTGCGTGTCTACCGTAAAACCAATCGGATCTTCGTCACTCGTCGCATAGAAATAGCCGTTTTGAAAACTCCAGTCATGCAGTCCGCGCATTACTGATGGAGTAGGGTTACCGTATTGATCGACGAGATTCGCCACATCCGTCGCCTGGTTCATATCCCACGGATCTCCTAGTTCATCGCGCGCATATTCCGGACCGCTCATGCGGCCCGGCGCGGAAAACTCCAGAGTAGGTTTGCCGTTGATTGTATAAGGACCGGCATAACCACTGCGTGTGACCAGCGAGGGCGTCACACCGTTGCTGGTCTCAATCTGCACGTAAAAATAATACCTGCCCGGTGCAAGGATGCCTGTCCGGAAGGCGGTCGAACCTGAACGCGGCAGAGAACGGGCAACAGCGATGCCATCAAAGCCGCTGTTGTCCGTATCGACGTAAAGCACAGCCTGGTCATACTGAGAATCCGGGCGCGAACCGCGATTGTAAGTCCACGACAGGTTGACGGTTGGAGAAGTTGTGGGATCAATTAAGCGAACCCAGTCCATACTTGTCGTGCCGCCGGCAGGCTGCCCCATGCTCGGCCACAGGGAGAGGCCGTATACTGCACTGCTCCAAGGAGTCGCAGCGGGTGCAACAGAGGGAAGAGAAAAGTTGTGAATAACCCAACTATTTGCCGGCGTCGCAACTCCGCCGCCGGTTAAGAAGTATCCGTCATACTGGGCAAAGCCGTTTACCGCATAAGCCGCCGGGTCATAAGACCAATAGAAACCGAACGAACTCGGATACGAGTTTCTCATCTTCCAGGATACCTGCGTATATTTCGTGGTATCAACCGGATTCTTGTGCATCGACAACTTCCAGCAATCTTCCCTATAAACGGCAAGGTTTGTACCAGTCGTCGGGATCGGAGCAATGCCAAGAATCGGTGCATTCATCTGCGGATGAGTGCCGCTCCAAATACCGTTTGCCGATGATTCTGGCGCATAAGCCCACAAGTCGAACCCCGCATCACAAGTTGAGTTGAAATCTTTGGCATCAGCCATCTGATCGGTGAAATACTCATCGGCATCACCGAGCGTTGCCGTGCCGCCCGAGATGGATACCGATTGCCCAAAAGCTTCGACCGCTGAGACAAACGAAGCAAAAACCAATAAGGAACCGATTACTGCCGCTTGCGTTAGGGACTTCCTGATACGAACCATTTCGATACACCTCAATGAACAACCTTTGGGCACCAGAGAGGCGCCCCGCGAAGGCACAGACCATCTTGAACGCACCTATCAAGAAACATGCCACCGCGGGGCCGACGTAGCTTCCCGGCGGCAGATATGCTAAACATCGAGCATCATTGATTGTTTTTTTGTGATATATTCCGCTAAGACAGAGGAAATCAGTAACGCTGAGGAACGATGGTTTTCTATGCTCTAAAATCTTTTCATAGCCTTTGCTGCAAGGTTCCCATACCGAGCTTTGTTGAAATCTCGTACGGCCAGAAGACTTCGAAACACCATTCGGCTGCTATTTCGAATACTCGTTTGCTTCATACGCAACTGCCTTCGCCACACATTCTGTCAGGCAGCAAAACCTGCTGCTTGTATCGCGGAGAAGCAGCGTAATGGCATTGTCTGCGGAGCTTCTTCTCTATTCGACCGGCATTTTTCTGCTCTGCCAGATTGTTTTCTTGCCTGCTGGACACCTGGCGGCGGCATATCTTGGAGCAAATCTTTCATCCCGGATACAACTGCTGCTTGCGTATGGTATATCGCTTCTTTCGTTCTCTCTTTTTTTTGCAGCGGGGCTATGGTTAAGAATATCGATCCCAACCATCCAAATCCTGCTCATGAGCGCAATCTCTGTTTTGCTCGGATTGTGGATAGTTCAAAAGAAATACGCTGCTCTTTTCCAGAAAGATGCCGCATGGTTCTATCTCGTATGGCTTCTTTACTTCGTCTTGACCTTAGCCGCGACAGCATTTCCTCGCGGTGATTTCCGTGAAATCACCGCGCATACTTCGATGATGCTTGCCAATTTGCCGATAGATAATCACATTCCCTACAACTTCGCGCGCTATATTGTTGAACACATTGACCCGAATAAGCTGGAAGTTGTACCGACCTGGCGCGCATCCGACCGGGGACCGCTTGGCGGACTGGCTGCTGCACTGTTCTTTATTTTGCTTGGCGAAAAGGAACAGCTTCCCTGGTTGTTGACATCACCCGGATTGTACTTTGTATGCCAGGCAGTAGTCTCTTTTCTTAACCTGCTTTCGCTGCTCGGCGTATGGGTGCTGGCCGTTGAACTGCTGGATCGCACGAGCGCCCGTTATGCGGTTATCTTAACCGGCATCAACTACTTTTATTTTCTTAATATTTTTTTCTCCTGGCCGAAGTTTCTGATGGCTTACTTTCTTTTGTGCGCGCTCTACCTGTGGCAGCGTTTGGGCTTACGCCTTTGGGCCGGGATATTTTTTGCCGGTGCAATGCTCAGTCATGATTCAGCGGCATTTTGTCTTGCAGTATCTGGACTGCTCTTGCTTTACGAAGCCGCGAAAAACGCAGCTCTTGCCACAAAGTCAGGACAGACTGTTTTTCTCCACCGCAGCAGAGAATTCATGCGCACCTTGCTCCCGATGGGAATCGGCTTTGCGGCGACGATGGCACCCTGGGTTTTGTACAAGCGTTTCTATTCGCCGCCTTCACCCCGCCTGCTTTATCTGCATTTGTTTTGTGATAAAGACACCAGCACGGTTAAGTCCTCTTTCTGTGAAGCTCTACGGGCTTACCTACGAGATAACTCCTGGAACGAGATTATTGGCACTAGAGTCTACAATCTTTGGTACCCGTTTGATCCATACCCATCTCTCATTAGAATCCGCGATCTTTGGCAGTCACCCGCAGTTTTGCTTAATCATTTTCATATGCCGGTTTTCTTTCAGTTTACCTGGGGCGCCGGCGGGGCGGCGTTTATTCTCTTTCTTCTCGGCCTTTATTGGCTAAGAAAACAAAATCGCCTTGCAGACTTCGCACCGTTCCTTCTTGTATCCTATGGATCGCTATTTGTCTGCGTGCTGATCTCCGGCTGCCGCGGCAATGCGGCAAACCATGTCTGGGCTTATGCCCCTCTGCTTTTGACTTGGATCGTTGCGGGATTCGCCGCAAAAGAAGGAACGCTTACCGCGCTGCTTGTTGTGTTTAATATTGCTTTTAATCTGCTGGTGTTCATATTTTTTACGCACTATCATTCACCACTCCAGCCTTTTATTCATGCTCAACCCGCTTACTTTGCCACGCAATTTTTGCTGTTGCTCCTGCTGCTGATCTTGCTCTTTATCCCCGGAATCTCCAGAGTGAACAAAAGCAGCGGGAACAATCATGCAGTTGAAACTGGATTTTCTAAAATTAGTCCGGAGAATACCCGATGAAGCAGCAACTTGGTTTTCGCGCAAGAAACATCGCTCTGTTTCTTCTCTCTGCAGGACTCACCGCAGCTGTGTTTGCATCATTCGGCCGCAGCTTTCGCGAAGCCAGGCCGAACCGCCCTCCGGCCGAGTTTGCGGGACAGCTTCAACTTTTCGCAAACGAACCCATCACCAGTGAAGGACACATATTTCACAAAGCCTTATTTTCCGAAAATGGCAGAAGAATACTTTTTACTGTATCCGGCCCAGATAACGTAAAGCGGGCTTTGTTGTGGGAAGACGGTGCCGGCTTTACGCAGGTCTCCGCTCCCGGCCAGTATCTTAGCAGTGATGCTGCGTTTTCTGCCGATGGGAAGAGGGCTGCTTTTATAGCAGCGAATCTCCAAGCTGAAAGCGATCAAAACTTTCTATATCTCTGGGAAGAAGGTTTCAGCGCTGCGCCCTTGATCGAAGGCAAGTTTACCGGCGTTTGGCATGTTGTTTTATCACGCTTTGGAGAGAGACTCTTGCTCCTGCCGGCTGATGACGCCGCCCGCTTCGAGGCGGACGGCAAGAGCATTTTGCAGCCGCTCTTATTGGAACTGGGCAGCCGCGCCGCTGCAACTCAGCTTGTTCCCGGGCAAACTCCTTCAGCTTTGCCGCCTGTTGCCGTCCGGCATCTTGAAGATAGCGCACGAATTTCCGCAGCGCTTCTCTCATCCGGCCAGATCAACACCCTAACCGGCTTTGACGGCTCATCCTTGCAGCTTAAGCACTGGCGCAAGCCAAAACACTTTCTTGCCGATGATGTGGATAGTGACGGTGGCGCCGATCTTCTTGTTTTCAGTCCCGGGCCGGACTTTCCGGTATGGCGCTCTTATATGCTCAATGGAGCGGACGGCCCTAAACCAGCGGTGTCGCAAAACTTCGGACGAGCAGCAGTTTGGCGTGTTGGAGATAATCGCGGCATTCCGGTGCCGGGAGACTACAACGGCGACGGAGCGCTTGACCTTGCCGTTTATATTCCTGGAATGGACGATACCTGGTCCGAGGGGCGAGGCAACTGGCTAATCTACTTATCTTCGCCGCCCAGTCTCAAAGAATCCCGTCTGCTTGCACCGGTCGAGCGCGAACTTCGGCTTTACTGGGGTCATACAGAAGCCCGCGCGATGCCGGCAGACTACGATGGCGATGGCGCGACGGATATCGCTGTCTATTTTCCCACGCGCTCTTCGTGGCATCTGCTTCTTTCCCGGGGAGGCTTCAACCACCCGAAGGCAATGCTGGAAGACAAAGGGGCTGGCGAACAGACGATTATCGGCAATCCGCGCGGCGTGCCTCTTGCCTTCGACTTTGACGGAAACGGCTGCGCCGATTTGGCGATCTTCGATGACCCAACAGACGATCGGACTGCAGCCAAATGGAAAATCCGGTTTATCAAAAACGGTCATCCTGGCTCCAGGCCGGATGCGACTATCGAGTTCGGGTTGCGCGGCGACATTCCTATTCCCGGAGACTACGACGGAGACGGAAAAGCGGAGCTTGCCGTTTACCGCCCGGGCACGCGCACTTGGTATATCCGTTATGCTCCGGGCGACATCAGGGAAATACAATGGGGAATCGACAAGGCTCACCCACTAATTGCAGATTACAACGGCGATGGCCAGATAGATCTGGCATTTTTTGCACCTCAAGGCGAATACCGTTATCAGATACTTTCGTCCGGATTCGCCGGCAAGGCACAGGAGATCATGCCCGGCGGACGGGGAGTTGTGACAAAACTCAATTGGGGCCTGCCCGAAGAAGTTCCGGTGCAGCTCTTGCTGCGCCGTCATCAACAAGGCCAATAGCTGCGCTCAAGCACGCACGCCGGATAAGGAAAGAACCTGCTCAAGAAAAACGGCCGCATTTCTCAGATCAGGCAAAACACAGTCAGCTCCAGCATCACGCAACGCGTCTTCAGAAAAACTTCCCGTAGCTACACCGATCGTCCGGCACTGATTGCTCTGGCCGGCATTAATATCGCGCACAGAGTCACCAATAACAACGATCTCTTCTGCACGAATCCCCTGCTCTTCCAAACGGCGTTTGGCATCCCGCACGACATCAGTCTTGTCATAGAAAGAGGCGCAGTAGGCACCAAAAGAAAAATAATGATAAATACCAGCTCCTCTCAATTTCAGTTCCCCAATATCTTCGATATTGCCGGTCTGAATGCCTACCACACAATTTTCGCGATCAACGAGCCTGTCCAGAAGCTCCACGACACCTGGAAGTACATGGAATGGGTTCTGCTGCATGAAACTGGCACGATAGTTCTTTACGTATTCCACGACCACCAGTTGTTCCTCACTGCGACTAAGTTCGCGCCCTAATTCCTTGCTGCTTATTTCCTGAAAGATAGCCAGATCGGTCTTTCCTGAGGCATCAATATCCCGCCAAACATTAGTTTTCCCGAATAGTTCGAGAAAAGTCTTTTCAATAACCACGCGCCCGGCACCGTCGCTGGTCAGCAGCGTAAAGTCGATATCGAAAAGCAAAACACTCTTTTTGTCATTTAACGGCATATGAGAAAATATGTTCGCTGAAGTCATCGCGAAGCTCAAAATCCCGGGTGCAGCAGCCTGATTATCCAAAAAGATAGAGCACCGATTAGCGCGGCAAACGGAATAGTAATAATCCAAGCCCATACCACGCGCGCGGCCACACCCCACTTTATCGCAGAGAGATTGGTTGTCGCTCCAACCCCGATAATCGCACCGGTAATCGTATGCGTCGTCGAAACGGGGATACCAAGATGTGTTGCCACAAAAAGAGTGAATGCCCCGGCGGTCTCCGCACAAAACCCGCCGACGGGTTTCAGCTTGGTGATTTTCATTCCCATCGTCTTCACAATCCGCCAGCCGCCAAAAGCGGTGCCAATCGCCATCGCGATATGACAGGAAAGAATAATCCATGCGGTTTTGAAATCTAACAAAGACAGTTCGGTGTTCACATCAAACCAACCAGCCGCAACAAGCAAAGCGATAATCACCCCCATAGTCTTTTGCGCATCGTTGCCGCCATGCCCCAGGGAATAGAGAGCCGCCGAAAGAAGCTGCAGGCGCCGGAAAAGCCGGTCAATTTTAGCGGGCCGCCAGCGGCGAAACAACCAATAAAGAGCCAACATCACAGCGAAACCAAAAACAAGTCCAATCAGCGGAGCCAAAGGAATAAACTCCACCGTCTTCATTACCTTATCCCAGTGAATTATGCTTAGCCCTTGGTAAGCTGCGCCCGTCCCGACAAAACCACCGATTAAAGCATGCGAGGAACTTGTCGGCAGCCCCCACCACCAAGTAATCAAGTCCCAAATAATCGCGCCAATCAAACCGCACAAAACAACGTAGACAAATACCGGATCGTCCGGACGGATGATCACTATCTTCGAAATGGTGTCCGCTACCTTAGCTGGGAAAACGAACATCGCTGCAAAATTAAAAAAAGCAGCCCAGAGCACGGCCGTGCGGGGCGAGAGGACTTGGGTTGATACGACGGTAGCTATGGAGTTGGCGGAATCGTGAAAACCGTTAATCACGTCAAAGAGCAGCGCTATGATCACGGTGCCGATGACGAGGACGGCCAGAGAATCCATGCCTCAGGAAGCCTCGATAATTATGCCCTGAATAATGTCCGCCACATCTTCGCAGCGATCGGTGGCCATCTCAAGCAGCTCAATGATTTCTTTCCATTTCATAACTTCGAAGACATGATAATCTTCATGAAATAGCTGCTTCAGTACACTGCGATAAATCTCATCCGCATCGTTCTCGTATCCATGAATCAGAATACAGATCCGGTTAATTGCCGCCTCGTTCTTGAGGTTTCTCATCTGCTTCAGTGCATCAAAGATAGCCATCGCCGCTTGTAGAATCAGCAGGGCAATTTTGCTCACTTCCGGACGCATCTCGGCGATTTCATAAAGCACAATGCGGGAACTTGCATCATCAATGGCATCAACAATGTCGTCCAGGCCCTTAATCAAGGCGTGGATCTGCGTACGATCGAATGGGGTAATGAAAGTCTGGCGCAGCGCCTTAATGCAGCGGTGGGTAATCGTATCAGTCTGCGCCTCAAGCTCGCCGATGCGGCCGGCCTTTGCCGCAACATCATTACCTGGTTCGGCAAGAGCAACCAATTCCCGGCATGCTTCTACGGTAAGCGCACAGTGCTCCTCGAAATAATCAAAAAAGCACTCTTCTTTCGGCATGAAAAAGCGAAGCATGACCCGAATATAGCAGGCATATAGTCCTGCGCAATAGGCAACGAGCGGATACCTGTGCGCAATCTCCCCCTACCGCGTGATCTTTTTATCTGCTTTATCTTTGGCTGGAGGCGTGCGGTGTTCTTGCGGCTTCGGCATCGGAAACGATAGCTGCTCAAACTCCGACGGAGTGTTGACATCCACCACCTCGTGCGTACCATCGTTTTTCATAATAACAGCAACACGCTTTGGTTTGATTTTCCCAATTTCATCCGGCATTGGCTTGGCCATTAAAGCGAAACAAGCAGCAACTTCCCAATTCGCGGCTCGCATTATTTGTGATAATCTCAGCGGCAGAATAAATGCTATAATCTTATGCGACGAAAGAAAAGACGTTTGATCTTTGCGGCGGCATTCGCTGCATTATCGGCCGGTACGGGGTATAGTTATTACTCCTACACTCATGCCGACGATGTTCACCTGATTCCCTGGGTAATCTATAACGATCAAAGCCCGTTAAGCCGGGAAATGCGCCCGGTTGCCTGCACGCCGAACGATCCTATCATTGGACGCAGTGCCAAAATGGCGTTCTGTCCTGCGAACTATGCCGTATTTGGCACAGATGATGGCCATGGCGCACAAGAACCGGCAGCGGTGGAGGTCCATGCGCGATGCTGCAAACTTCCCGCAGATGACATCTTGACCGGTGAACACCTCTACGATCTGACAGATTCATGTCCCGAGCACTATGTCCTGACTGGCGGGAGTATCCCGCACTGTGGGCGCAATTGCACTATTCGCTGCACCCGTATCAACACGGCCAAGTATATGCTCGGACCGAAAGCACAAGCGTTCTATTGGAAGATCGAAAGCCGCAATCCAAGCTCAGGCCGCGGTGGAGCAAAACAGATCCGTTTGCACAACTTGCCCGCAGCCATTCGCGATGCATTAAGTTTTAATTATCCAAACTCCACAGAACCCGATGATGATGGGTGTGTCGGCATCCCTTTTGGCAGCCTGCTCGTTGAAAAAATAGATTCTAAGTGCGCTGGCCATTTTTACCGGCAGCTTCTTTTTCGAGAAACCGGGGAGCCTGTGCGCATGTTTCCGGAATAGCGGAGCAGAACAAGCATGATCGAATCTGTTCAACTTGGCTCGAATCTCGCACAATTATCAGGAATGTGCGTTATGACTGACCGCTGTAAAATGGTTCCCGCCTTCGGCATCAGCAAAGCCGCTGACGGCATAATTATTGCGTGCGATGCATCGGGGGGTCCGGCGGGACTTATGGAAACGCTGCACCAAGCAGCTTTCTGTGCTAAGAACCTAAATCGCCCTGGGTGATTCAACAGAGTGAAAACAGTCCAACGGCCACTTTTCGTCCTTCATTCGGTCATTAATGACCGCTACGAGCTCGTCGAGTACTTAGCCGCCGGAGGAATGGGCTACGTCGTACGGGCAATTGACCGCAAGCTCAATGATGCCTCCACCGTCCTTAAGTTTCTCCACTCGCACCTCACCGAAAACGAAGAGCAGTTTAATCGTTTCAGAAATGAGGTGCTGCTCACACGGGACTTGAGCCATCCCAATATCGTCCGCGTGTTCGATTTCGGCGACAGCCCTGAAGGACATCACTTTATTACCATGGAGTTTGTCAACGGTCCCAGTGTGCGCAAACTCCTCACCGAACATAAAGAGTCGGGTCTGCCGTTTCGCGATGCTGTGCAAATCCTGCATGGCATCGCGCTGGGCATGGCGTATGCCCATCATAAAGGCATTGTTCATCGTGATTTAAAACCGGACAACGTGATCGTCGATGAGTACGGCACACCGAAAATTGCTGATTTCGGCCTGGGTCGGACATTAGCCAGCGGCAACACGCTGACGACAGCGGGGTTTGCTGTGGGCACTCCGCACTACATGTCTCCCGAACAGCTACAGGGACGGCAGCCGGACCCACGCTCTGATATCTATTCTTTCGGCATTATGGCCTACGAATTATGCACCGGGCGAAAACCATATGATTCGTCCGATTATTTTGAACTTGCCCGCCAGCATATTGTCGACCCGCTTCCCAAGATATCCCACAAAACCCGTAAAGTTCCGCTTTGGTACCGCACATTCCTTGAGCGATGCACGGCGAAGAAGCCTGAAGATCGCTTTCAAAGTTTCGATGAAATCGTTGAAACCCTGCAGCCGCTGGTCCCCACGACCTCCTCTTCGCTGCTTGAGCCCGGCCCGAAGCGTTCACCGACCAGCCGTTTCGCCATTTGGACAGTGTCGGCTTACCTTAAAACCACACCGGTCATCGCCGCACTGGTCATTGTTTTTTCTCTGGCTGCTCTGCTTACTTACGGCGCAATTGCCGCAAACAATGACTCTTTTCGTCCGCCAGTGATCGTCCCTCTCCTAAAATTGGAACAAGCGCTTCCAGGATTGAATTTATTCGGCGTGACGAAACGCCTGATCGGCGATCGGGACCGCGAAATTCTTGCCGCCAAAAGCATCGAACTGCATGCTGACCCCGCTTCACTCGTAAACGCCGTGCGCATAAATAATGCGGAACTTGCCGGACTGGTTCTTGCTGCTGGCGTTGACGCACGAACAGAGATTATTGATCCGCAGACAAATGAATCTATTTCGCTGCTCTTGTATGCGATTAAGATCGGTGCGTCACCTTCCCTTGTCCACACACTTCTGCTACACAACGCTGATCTGCGCACAGAAACAGCGGTGACAAAGGATACCGCGTTTACCCTTGCACTTCGCCAGCCGGGCGACGCTTTGGCCCTGACGCGCACGCTGCTCGATGCTGTTGATTCCAACCCACGTCTTGCCGACGTAGTAAATAAGCCGGACCATCAAGGAATAACCCCCCTCCTCTATGCGATTGCCCGCCGTGCTCCAGATTCAATTCCGCTGATGATACAGTTACTGCGCTACTCCACTCTCGCCATTCGCGACCATGCGGGAAAAACAGCGCTGGTTTATGCTGTAGAGTCGGGCAACACCGAAAAAATGAAAACACTTCTCGAAAACAACGGTCTGACAATCACCGGCATAAGATACAATGGAAAAACTCCGCTCCATCTCGCGATGCAGCGCGGCGATCAAGAAATGGCCGAATTGATGCTAAATTTCGGTATGTCGCTGGATGAGCGGGCCGATGATCAGGCGACAGCGCTGATGTTCGCTGTGGAAAGCGGAAAAAGCGAACTAGTCGAAATGATTGTTCAGAAAGCTCCCGAACTTATTCCTGCGAAAAGAAAAGATGGAAAAACCGCGGCACAGCTTGCCGCCGAACTAAATTTCCCGAAAGCGTCTGCCATATTGAAAAACTCAGCACAGGAGCAACAATCTAATGTCTACCATCGTGATTTTTAAGAAAACGCGGAGGTTTTACATGAAACAGCAATTAGTATTGCCTTATGTCGCAGTTCTCAGCTTGGGACTTGCCCTGGCACAACCAATCAGCGGATTTGCTGAAGAAACGAACACACCGGCACAGCCATACTATCCTGAGCAGCTTGCGCAGCCTCCGGGAGATTCAACGACCACGCCTCCGGCCGATGACCCTGGAGACGACTCTCCGGGAACAACTCCCGGCACTACGCCATGCGGTCTATACTCAGTTCAGATTCAAAAATTAGAGGATGAGCAATCCGGCGCTGATATCTTTATCGGCACCGGAACCGATCTCTCTTGTCTTTCGGATATTGTCGATCGGGCGGTCAGCGAGCGATACGACGAGCTGATGGAAGATATGAGAAACCAGGCTCCTGCCTTGGATTCGTTGAAGGATAAGTTCAAAGCATGGGAAGAAGACAGGCTTGGTATCCAGTATCCCGATCTCGATGAAGATATCCGGGAATTCATTACCGAAGCCGATGAGGATATCGCTGAGTATTGCGAAGATCTGCTTGATGACGATGAAGGCTATCTCGATCGCGACTGTAAACCAGTTAAGAGACAGAAAGGCCAAGAGGTCTGTGGGTCACTGAGGGTTCGTTGGATTAATTCGCCGATCTCTCTGCTTTTTGGCGAGGAGAAAGGCCTGGAGAGCGTGGCGTTGGTCAATTTCCCGCTGAATCCTTACCGCAAAGGATTATGGTATACTTGGCGGGCATCTGCCGATGCCCCGCTTTTGGTTTACGACCCGCAGCACACCGGGGAGATAACTGACGGTGCGCAGCTTTTTGGAACCTATACGTTCGGCGGCCAGCATACCGCTGCTCTGCACAGCACCAGCGTGCAAGGAGCAGGCCCTTGGAAAAACGGATATGCAGCGCTTGCCACGCTGGACCAAAACAACGATGGAGAACTGCGCGGCAGTGAGCTGACGCCTCTTGCGCTTTGGTTTGATCGCAACCAAGATGGCCGAACACAGTCCGGCGAAGTAAAGACTCTCGCTGAAGCTCAAGTAACTGCGCTTTATTATCAGCCAGATAAGACAGACCCGCATACCGGCGATATTTACGCATCAGCCGGATACGAACGGACTATTGACGGAAAAAAATCAATCGGTGCTTCAGTAGACTGGTTTGCTGATCAGGCAGCATCCCAGGTGGAGCTTCTTGCCCGCTATTCTATCGCACAAAGTGTCTGGTCGTCCCCTGCTGCGGTGCGCCAGGAAGTGCACAGTCATGGCTCGAATAATTCAAATAGCGCAGCCTTGCCGGAGAACCGCGCTTTGAATTCGTTCTCGGGACTGTGGACCTGGACGATCGCCGGGGACAAAGATTACGGTGTTTACCGTCCGCAAGGACTGCTAACCATCCGGGAAAACAAAGACGGAACAATAACCGGGCACTCCTATGTTGAAGCGCCGATCAAACCCGGAAAACATGGGCTTAAAAGCTATCTGAAGAGTTACCGGCTCAGCGGCCGTAAAGCAACTCTTGCGGATGGCCAGCCGGGGATAGTATTTGACATCTATGACCAGGCCGGTTCTCGGACGCGTTCCGAGGCGTCTCTTGCGGCACAGAACCAAGAAATGAGCGGCCGCAGTGAGAGCGTTTGGGAAGCGCAGCCTGACCGGGCAAGCTCCCGGCTGTCATACATGTGGAGCGCCAAACGTTATTATCCGCAAAAGCCATAACAGGGCCCGGCGGCCCGCGTCGTTGTGCCAGGTTGCGGCGGAAAGATTTGATGAGACAGCATCATGCGTTTTAACGGCTTAGTACGTAATGCGGAAGGCAATGTTCTTGTCTTTTTTCTGATCATTCTGATTCCGTTGCTGACCGTAGCCGCATTAGCGATTGATGCGGGAAATCTCTATCGCGCCCGGCTCGCTCTTCAGAGCTCTGCTGATGCCACGGCTGTCGCTGCCGTAAACTATATTGCGATGCGCGGCAAAATTGAATTCGAGAAAGAAGTCGGAATCGAGGGACAGGGATTCACGACCGTTCAGAAGCAGCAGGCAATAAACAACTACCTGCGAAACTCGAACCCCTTCCTGATCGACCTCGGCAGGGCGAATATGGCAGCCGCGGGCTATCCTCA
>JAKPSH010000162.1 GCA_029555385.1 Pseudomonadota bacterium | reverse complement strand
GTGCGGGAACTGCTACAACGGTACGGAATTGGCGTGCGCCCCTGGTGTTTCCCCCGAAGAGGTGATTAAGGGCCGCGTAGCGGAGGGCATTCCGTCCTGGAAACAGTGCATCCTTGTGAAGTTCAGTGCGCACTGGTCTGTGCCGTGCCGGAGGTTCGATGAGAAGTTGCTTCTTTTGCAAAAGAAGTTTCCGTGTGTTTCGATCAAAGAGTGTGATGTGGATCGTCCAGAGCCGGGATGTCCTGCATTTCCTGGCGGCAGTGTCCCTCAGATATTTTGGGGATCCTCTGACGGATTAAACGTGATGCTAGGTGCTCAGATCGGAGCGGGGTTTACGTGTTTTGATTTTCTTGAGGATGTGCTGAGGACGGCTGGATGCGGGTGTTTTTGCGGTTGTACCACAGAAGGCGGCGGTTGGTGTTTTGCGGAAAGCGAAATAAGCATGCCCGCTGACTTCAGGAATTATTCGTGTGGGCACAAAACGAATTGTGAGAAAACTCTCCGCAGCAAATGTACACCGGCATTTGTCCCTACGCCCCGGCCGACTTTTATTGCAACGCCAAGACCAACATTTGTCCCTACGCCCCGGCCTACCTTTGTCAGGACTCCAGTGCCAACATTTGTGCCGACGCCTCGACCGACGTTTGCCCCAACGCCGCGCCCTACATATGTCAGAACGCCGGTCCCATCGTTTGTGCCAACACCGCGGCCTACGTTCGTGCCCACACCCCGGCCAACATTTGTACCCACGCCCCGGCCTGGTCTTAATCCGCGTTAGCGCTCGGCGTATTCTTTCTCGAATTTTTCCGCGAGACGTTCTTCGGTGAGCTTTTTGATTCTTTGGCTGGGGCCGGTATATTCCGAGATTATTGGTTTTGCAGTTTGAAACACATCCACGGCGAGTTCGTGGTAGATGTCGCAAGCCCGTTCGCCCAGCTTTTTCACGGACGCACAAGCGTTCTTCAACTTGCGCAGAACTGGTGCTGTGTTCTTATTGTGCTTCTTGAAATACGCCAACGCGTCGACATGGTGCATTATCTCCTCGACAAGCACTTGCACGGCGGCGCGTTCACGTTTTTCGGCGGCCTCAGCTTTTATTCTCTCCGCAACTTTTGCGACTACCCGCAAACTATCGGCTGCATATGGTTCATAGAGGCAGCCATGAATACCAATGAATGCGCTGCGAGCCACATTCTCATTAGACTCGTCGCCCGGCTTAAGCACAAGAATATAAGCTGCATCTGTGCCGCGATGTGATTTTTTGGCTATCTCGATAAATTCTGTTATTTCGTCCCAGCCGAAAGAAAACGAAAGGAATATGACATCGATCGAGTCTGCCCCGTTAAGCTTCGACAACGCGTCCGAGAGAAGCGAGGCGCTGTAGACTTTACGGAAACAAGTCAGTGCAAGGGCCGCTTGTTTGAGCTGTCCCCGGCGTCCGGAGTCGTCAACAACGACCAGTGCATCGAAGCGATCGTGCTGTGCCATTATGAAGCCTAATCAAAGGGTTATCGGGGACGGCCCGTCAGGGGCCTGGCAACTCCCTAATCTGCCTAAGTTTTGTCTCGTCACAACTATCGCAGAACTTGAATGTTATGTTCGATTTACGACTATCTTAATATCCTATCCCCAGATCAAGAAAAGCAACCGTTTACCTTAATGGATAATGTTGTTACGTATTTCACAGCGCACTTTTTTCCGGTATATGCCTATGATGTCCGTTGGCACTAGTGCAATGAATAATCCACGCGGAGCTTGTTTCATGAGCGATAATCTCGAAAAAATAGTCAGCGAAATCTGCACCAGGTATGGCAATGATGCGTCCCGCATGATGGATGTGGTCCGTGACGCTCATGCCCGTTTCGGCTTTGTATCCAGCGCATGTGCTGATGCGATCGCTGCGGCACTGAAAACCCCGCGGGTCGAAGTCGAAAGCCTTGTTTCATTTTATGCTTTTTTTGCCGCGCATCCGCGCGCAAAGGTCGTAATCCGGTTGTGCAATGACATCGTCGATGTGATGCATGATGGCCATAAAGTCTGGGAGACATTTGAGCAAGAGCTGGGCATCAAGACCGGAGAAACAACCAAGGATGGCGCGTTTTCGCTTGAATATACGCCGTGCATCGGCATGTGCGATCAGGCGCCAGCCGCGCTGATTAACGATGTTGTGGTGACCCGGCTGACGGCGGATCGCGCGCGGGAAATAGTCCGTGAACTGAAATCCGGCAGCGACCCTGCTGGTTTGGTTAAAGAATTCGGCGATGGGAACAATGCGCACGAACTAGTCCGCGCCATGGTGGTCAACAATATCCGCGAACGCGGCGCTGTCGTGTTCGATGCAGAGGATATGCAGCCTGGTACTGGTCTGAAGAATGCACTGGCCATGTCCCCGGCAGAGGTGATTCGTGCTGTTAAGACTGCCCGCCTGCGCGGGCGCGGTGGGGCCGGCTTCCCGGCTGGTATGAAATGGGAGTTTACCCGGGAGAGCGCAGGCAGCTTCCGCACCGTTATCTGCAATGCCGATGAAGGAGAGCCGGGAACGTTCAAGGACCGCGTAATTCTTACGGAGCGTCCCGATTTGCTTTTTGAAGGAATGACCATTGCCGGCTATGCGATTGGGGCTGAACAAGGCATTCTTTACCTGCGCGGAGAATATGCTTACCTGCAGCCGTTTTTGGAGAATGTGCTTAACGAACGCCGCGCCAGCGGATTATTGGGCCAGAATTCTGCGGGTAAGGCCGGGTTTAATTTTGATATTCGCATTCAGATGGGCGCCGGAGCGTATGTTTGCGGCGAAGAGACAGCGCTGATTAGTTCTTGTGAAGGACTGAGGGGGGATCCTAAAACCCGTCCGCCGTTTCCTGCCCAGCGCGGTTATCGTGGGCAGCCGACCGCGGTAAATAACGTTGAGACCCTCTGCTGCGTGACGCGTATTTTAGAGAAAGGTCCGGGCTGGTTTTCGCAAATTGGAAACGGAAAGAGTGCAGGGACGAAACTGCTCAGCATTTCCGGAGATTGTAAGAAGCCAGGTGTTTACGAGATTCCGTTCGGTATCACGCTGCAGCAGCTCTTGGTTAAGGCCGGCGGCGCTGATGCCATTGCGGTTCAGGTCGGCGGACCGTCGGGCAGTATGGTTGGTCCCAAAGATTTTGGCCGGCAGATCTGTTTTGAGGATCTGGCTACGGGCGGATCGATCATGATTTTCGGTCCGGGCCGCAACCTTCTTCAGGTCGTGCAGAAATTCATGGAGTTTTTCGTCGAGGAAAGCTGCGGTTACTGCACGCCATGCCGTGTCGGAAACCGCTTAATTAAAGAGCGTTTAGACCGAATTATCGCGGGCAAAGGCGAAAAAACCGATCTCGCCTATTTAGAGCAGCTTGTGGAAATGGTGAAAGCGGCAAGCCGGTGTGGTTTGGGGCAGACGTCGCCGAACCCGGTGCTCAGCACGCTGAAGAATTTCCGCCAGTGTTACGAAGCGCTGTTGCTCAAAGAGACAGGCGGAATGCAGCCGGCTTTCGATTTGAAGGAAGCGGTTAAGGACGCGGAGAATATTGCCGCGCGGGCTTCAGTTCATTGTTAATTAAGGAGTCATGGAAATGGGGCAGAGATGAGCGAGAAAATTAGTTTTACAATTGACGGCGTCGCGCTTGAAGCTTCACCCGGCCAGACGATTCTGGAAGCTGCAGATGCTGCCGGCATTTACATCCCACGGTTATGCAAAATGAAGGGACTGATGCCGTTCGGCAGCTGCCGTTTGTGCACGGTTCTGGTCAACGGACGCCCGCAGTCTGCTTGCACCCAGCCGGCGGGTCAGAACATGACTGTTGAGAATAACACCGAAAAACTCAACGACTACCGGCGCAGCGTTATCGAGATGCTTTTTGTCGAGGGGAATCACTACTGTCCTTTTTGCGAAAAGAGCGGAAACTGCGAGTTGCAGGCGATGGCTTATCGCTTTGGCATCACGGCTCCGCGCTATCCGTACATGTTTCCCGATCGCGATGTTGATGCCACTCATCCGGACGTAATGATTGACCGCAACCGCTGCATACTGTGCGGACGTTGTGTGCTGACATCCAAAGCCGTCGACGGTAAGAATGTTTTTCAATTCACCGGACGGGGGGCTCACAAGAAGATTTCAGTGAATTCGGCGGCTGGGTTAGGCGGAACCAATCTGAAAGTCATCGACAAAGCGGCGGAGGTCTGCCCCGTTGGTTCGATCATTAAGAAGAGAGTCGGCTATGCCGTCCCGGTTGGTCAGCGCAAGTTCGACGCACGGCCAATTGGTTCCGAGATAGAAGAAGAAAAAGTAAAGTAGCGTTAAATAAGGAAGAAGGAAATGGCAAAGCCAAAACTTGCGACTGCGTCGCTTGCCGGGTGCTTCGGCTGCCACATGTCAATCTTGGATATAGATGAACGGATCTTGCAATTAGTCGAGCTGGTAGATTTTGACAAATCACCGGTCGATGACATTAAGGAGTTTACCGGACGATGCCGCATTGGGCTAATTGAGGGCGGCTGCTGCAATGAAGAAAATGTGCATGTGCTGAAAAAGTTCCGTGAGAATTGCGACATTTTGGTTTCAGTCGGCGAGTGTGCCACAATGGGGGGCATTCCAGCATTGCGCAACACTATTCCGCTTAAAGAATGTCTCGATGAGGCCTTTTTAAACGGCCCGACAGTCCATAATCCATCCGGTCGTATCCCGGATGACCCCGAAATTCCGCTGCTGCTCAATAAGGTATATCCATGCCACGAAGTGGTGAAGATTGATTATTTCCTGCCCGGATGTCCACCGCCGGCAGATGCCATTTGGGCGGCGGTCGCTGCACTGCTTGAGGATAAGCCGATTGCGCTGCCTTATGAGCTGATTAAGTACGACTGATTTTTCGCTGGAGGGTCTATTATGTCTGTTTCTGCCGAAGCGCAAGCCAACAAAACAAAAAGGGTTGTCATTGAACCGGTTACCCGGGTCGAGGGACATGGTAAAGTTACCATTCTTCTTGACGAGAAGGACCAGGTACAGCAGGCACGGCTGCATATTGTCGAGTTCCGCGGTTTCGAGCGCTTTATTCAAGGCCGGCCATTTTGGGAAGTTCCTGTTCTCGTGCAGCGTCTTTGCGGCATATGCCCGGTGAGCCACCATCTGGCAGCGGCCAAAGCAATGGACCGCGTTGTCGGCGCCGGCAAATTGACGCCAACGGCAGAGAAAATTCGCCGTTTGATGCATTACGGCCAGATGTTTCAATCACACAGCCTGCATTTCTTTCACTTGGTGTCTCCGGATCTGCTGTTTGGTTTTGATGCTGACCCGGCAGTGAGAAACGTCATTGGCGTGGCAAAGAAGTTTCCGGACCTTGCTGTCCAAGCCGTGATGATGCGCAAGTACGGACAGGAAATAATCAAGGCTACGGCAGGGAAGAAAATTCACGGCACGGGAGCAATTCCGGGAGGCGTAAACAAAAACCTCAGCATTCCGGAGCGGGATTTCTTTCTGAAAGACATCGACCAGATGATGGAATGGTCGCGCGGAGCGCTGAAGATCGCCAAAGACTACACCATGGCGCATCTCAAAGACCTTGAGCCGTTTGGGACGTTTGATTCAAATCATCTTTCGTTGGTTCGCGAAGATGGTGCCATGGACTTATATCACGGCAATCTGCGGGCAATCGACAGTGCCGGCAATAAGATTTTTGACCAAGTCGATTACTCGGATTACGTGCGCTACATCGGGGAAGAAGTTAAATCATGGTCCTATATGAAGTTCCCCTTCATTCGTTCCGCCGGAGCGGAGAATGGATGGTACCGGGTGGGGCCATTGGCGCGGATTAATGCTTGCGACTTCATTGATACACCGGAAGCGGACGCAGCGCGCAAAGAGTTTATGGCGCTGACCGCAGGTAAACCGAACAATATTTCCATGGCGTATCATTGGGCGCGGGTCATTGAGATTATCCATGCGATCGAGAAGATTCGCGATCTCCTGCATGATGCCGATTTGCAGGGCGATGATTTGGTTGTCAGTGGAGCGCGGTGTGGGGAAGGTGTCGGGTTAATCGAAGCGCCGCGCGGGACCTTATTTCATCATTATAAGGTCAACGAACATGACCAGGTTGTAATGGCCAACCTGATCGTTTCAACGACAAATAATAATGAAGCGATGAACCGCGGGGTGCAGCAGGTGGCCAAGCATTTTCTCTCCGGCGCGAAGAAGATCACGGAGGGATTGCTCAACAGGGTGGAAGTGGTGATCCGTGCGTATGACCCATGTCTTTCTTGCGCTACCCACGCATTGGGGCAGATGGCCTTAAGTGTCGAGCTATACGATCATCAGGGCAACCTGTTGGATACGAAAGCCCGGTAGCGTATGATGCTTAGTGCCGCAGAAGCCAGGCAGGTTCTTTTCTTGGGTTATGGGAATCCGTGCCGGCTGGATGATGGGCTGGGTCCCGTTTTTGTCGAACGTATTTTGCAGCGGGGATTGCGGAATGTGGAGGCGGAAGCTGATTATCAGCTGACAGTGGAGGACTCTGCGGCGTTTGAAAAATGTGATGTTGTCGTTTTTGTTGATGCCAGCACCTGCGGCACGGAACCGTTTGAGTTTTCGCGTTTGGAAGGAGCAAAGGAGCTGAGCTTTACGACACACAGCATAAAGCCGGAGGGGGTTTTAGCTTTAGCCGGTGAGTTATTTGGGCGGACGCCGGATGCCTATACTTTAAGCATCAGGGGTTACGAGTTTAATAGTTTTGGTGAAGGGCTTTCGCCGCAGGCGGCGGATAATTTGAAAGCGGCGCTGGTATTCGCGGAGCAGTTTGTGCAAGGATTAGAAAAGAACGTTAACTGAACATGGGGTCTGAAGCATGAGGGATGGAAAATACGTTGTCTTTTGCGTTGATGATGATCCAGATGTCCTGAGCTTCATGCAGCTTGTGCTTGAGGCAAATGGTTATATTGTTGAGGGTGCCGGCAGTGCTGAAGAGGGGAAGAAAAAATTTAAAGAGATCAACCCGGACCTGGTCATTGTCGACTTGATGATGGAAGAAATCGACTCGGGAACGGGGTTCGTTAAAGACTTAAAGGCAATGGGTGCCAAGGTCCCGGTTTATATGCTGAGCGCCGCCGGGGATCAGCTTAACTTGATTACTGATTACGCAGCGCTTGGTCTAGATGGAGTGTTTCAGAAACCGATCAATCCAGACAACCTGCTGAAGGTTCTCAAGGCGAAGCTTAAGTAGTCCGCTCCGGATGCGTCTCCTATTATGGGAGTAAAGCAAACAGTTGTTTATTTCTATCGTCCGGATGTGGCCTCCGGCAACGCCGCGTTGCTTAGCGGCGCGGAAGAAAATGCGCTGGTTGAAGTTAATCAGCGTGTTGCCGCAGGTCAGTCGCTGGATGAAATCATGCAGTTCTTTTTTGACTCTACGGCGGATATCTTTCCATGCGATCGCATCGGAGTGGCTTTTCTGGAGGATGAGGAGCGGCGGGTGGTGTCGCGCTGGGTGGGTGCGCGTTATCCTGGGGTGCATCTGGCGCGTGGTTATTCCGAAGGGCTTGCCGGAAGCTCTCTTGCTGTGCTGTTGGAGAGCAAACGGACCCGGGTCATCAGCAATTTGCAGGTTTATCTTACCGAACATCCGCAGAGTAATTCGACGAAGCTACTGCTCCGTGAGGGGGTAGGTTCAAGTATGACTTGTCCCCTGATGGTTGAAGGGCGTGCGGTTGGTTTTCTTTTTCGCAGTTCGCGTCATACCGATGCCTACGATGAGCACCAGGTCTTCCTGCAGGGGCGGCTTGCGGAGCGCCTATCGCAAGCAGTGGAGAAAGCATACCGGATCGATCGGCTTCAGGCAGTAAATCGTGCATACCTTGAGCTGCTTAGTTTTGCTTCTCATGAATTGAAAAGCCCGCTGGCGTCAATTACAATGGATGCGCAGGCGCTTCTTGGCGGATATGCCGGTGAGCTTGAGCCGGCGCAGGAGTCTAGACTGCGCAGCATTCTGCGTAAAGCAGAAGGACTGCTTGATTTGACTCGTGAATATTTGGATCTGTCGCGGATCGAGGGCGGCCACTTCAGATTCTCCCCGCAGGAAGGACTTTCGTTGCGCGACGATATTCTTTTGCCCGTGCTTGAAATGCTGAAACCCCAGGCTGAGTTTCGTCGGATTGTTATTAAGGAAGAATTATCCGGTAAGATACCCGCTTTGCACTGCGATCCAGAATTGCTGCGTATCGTTTTCTTAAATTTGATTGGCAATGCCATTAAGTATGGAGAGGATGGCGGTGTCGTTAAAATCTCAATTAGCAGTGAGTCAGGGAAGTTCAGCGCTGCGGTTTGGAATTCCGGGAAGGGGTTTCCGCCGGAGAAGGCTTCGCAATTGTTTAAGCGGTTTTCCCGGCTGGATCTTCCAGATTACCGCGCAATTCGCGGAACGGGAGTAGGTTTGTATATTGCCTGGCAGATTATGCAGCTTCACGGCGGACGAATCAGGGCGGCCTCTGAGCCGGGCGCCTGGGCAGAATTCAGCTTTGACATGCCCCAGCCGCTTAAGGGTTTAGTACGTGACGCTGGTTCATAAAGTATTTGCCATTACCGGGGTGGTTCAGGGTGTGGGATTTCGCCCGGCGGTTCACCGGCTGGCGATTCAGGCAGGGTTGCACGGTTCAGTGCAAAACTGTTCCGGGAGCGTGCGATTAGTTCTTCAGGGAGCAGAACACGAAGTTGACGAATTCGTTGCAGCGCTGCCGGACCGGCTGCCGCAATTAGCGCGTATTGACCGCTGCGATCTTTGCGAGCGGGCAATCTTGGAGAGCCGCAGCATCCTGCCCGGATTCAGGATTCTGGAAAGCGATGAAGCCGATCCACCGCTTCTTACTTTCCCACCGGATCTCGCGATGTGTGCCGGTTGTGCGAAAGAAGTGCTGGACCCGGATGATCGGCGCTATGGTTATCCGTTTACGACATGCACTTTGTGCGGTCCGCGCTTCAGCGTCATAGACGGCGTGCCTTATGATCGTATGCGGACAACAATGTCAGCTTTTCCGCTCTGCAGTGAATGCAGCGCAGAATATCATGACGAAAACAGCCGGCGATTTCACGCGGAAAGCATAGCTTGTCCGGCATGCGGTCCGCAGCTCGTATTTTCTTCGGGATCGGCTGGTGAGGCCGGGCGGGAAGCGCTTAGACTCGCGCGCCGCGCGCTTGCCGCCGGCAAAATCTTGGCCTTGCGCGGAATCGGCGGATACTTGCTTGTTTGTGACCCTTTTCAGCGTCCGGTTTTAGATAAGCTGCGAGCGAGAAAGAACCGGCCGCATAAACCTTTTGCTGTAATGGCGCGCAATCTGGCTGTGCTGGGCAAATACGCCAATGTCCCGCACGCCGCCGTCCAAGCGCTCGTTTCCCCGGCCGCGCCCATCATGATTCTTGAAGCAGCGAGGCAAACTGCGCCGAGGTTGCCCTTAGATCTCATTTCTCCGGATACGTTCAGTATCGGTGCCATGCTTCCGACATCGCCGCTGCACTTGCTGCTTTTTACGCCGCTTGACGGCGATGTGTTGCCGGAGTTTGACTTGTTGGTGATGACAAGCGGAAACAAACGCGGGGAACCGGTTTGTCTCAGCAATAAAGAGGCCGTTTTCCGTTTATCGGAAATAGCGGATGCGTTTCTTTTTCACGATCGTGAAATAAACCTTCGTGCTGATGATTCCGTTTGTGTGCTGCAGGGGGAGGAGCTGCAAAAGTGGCGGCGTTCACGAGGATATACTCCGCAGGCTGTGCGGCTTAAATATCCGTTGAAACGATGCGTTCTGGCGCTGGGCGGTGAATTAAAAAATGCCATCGCCGTTGGCGAAGGTGAACGGATCGTGCCTTCCGCGCATATCGGGGATCTTGACACCCCGGAGGCCGTCGCGGGACTGACTGATACGGTCCGGTGTTTTCCGGATTTCCTGTATCAGACCCCGCACGCGATTGCAGTTGATTTGCACCCCGATCTTCAATCAACGGTTCTCGGTCAGAAGCTCGCCAAAGAATACTCGCTTGATTTGGTATGCGTCCAGCATCATTATGCACATGCTGCATCAGCAATGGCTGAACATGGGCTGAGTGAGTGCCTGGCGCTTGCGTTTGATGGGACGGGTTACGGCACGGATGGAACAATTTGGGGTGGGGAGCTGCTTGCTGCCAGACTTGATGGTTTTGTCCGGCGTGCTCACTTTCGCTGCGCCGCGCTTCCCGGCGGTGATGCCGCGGTGCGTGAACCAGTAAGACAAGTTGTGGCACGTCTTGATGACGCAGGATTGCGGCTTAGTGAAGATTTATTGCGTAAGCTGGGAGTTGCCGCTGAAGAAGCTGCGATATGGGCCAGTCAGGCACAGAAGGGCCTGAACGCGCCTCTCAGCAGCGCTGCCGGGCGGCTGTTTGATTCGTTCTCCGTGCTGCTCGGATTCTCGACCCGTGCCGCAACCTATGACGGACAACCGGCAATTCGACTTGAGGAGGCGGCAAGAAAAGCGCCAGCCAGTGAGACCTTCACACTTCCGTTCGGTCTGATCGAGGAAAATGGAGTGTTAATTGTCGATTGGCGTCCGGCGTTTAGGGAAATTATCGAACGAAAAGCCGAAATGAGCGTTGATGCCCGCTGGGCGCTTGCCGTGCATCGGAGCGTTGCAAACGCGGCGTGCGCCATGGTTGAATACGCCTTGCCAGAAAAGCCTGGTAGTTGTGTTGTTCTTACGGGTGGAGTGTTTATGAACCGGCTGCTTACCGCATTTTGCATGGAGAAGCTGCGGAAAAAGGGCATCGCCGTCTATATTCACCGCGATGTGCCGCCTAATGACGGAGGCCTTGCGGTTGGTCAGGCATATCTTGCGGGACAGGAAAACGTATGTGTTTAGCCGTACCGATGAAGCTGGTTGAGAAGGAAAATGACGAGAACGGCATCGCTGAACTGGAAGGAGTGCGCCATGTTGTTAATATATCGCTGATTGATCAGCCGGAAGTGGGCGATTACTTGATCATCCATGCCGGTTTTGCCATCGAACGGCTTGATCAAGAGGAAGCTGAGAAACGGCTGCGGCTCTTTGAAGACATGGCACGGAATCTTGCGCGTGAATGATGCTGCGGTGGGGGCGGCAAGTTAATGGCCGAAGCGTATGAAGTATATTGACGGTTTCCGGGAGCCGAAGGCAGCGCAAGCTGCCGCAGAGGAAATTAAGGTGCTTGCGCAACGCTTGGAGCGCGAGGTGCGAATAATGGAAGTGTGCGGTTCGCATACGATGGCCATTGCGCGCTGCGGTATCCGGACGCTTCTTCCGCCAAATGTGCTTTTGCTCAGCGGTCCAGGGTGTCCAGTATGTGTCACTGACGGCGGCTACATTGACACAGCGTGCGAGCTCGCCCGACGCGGCATCTGTCTTGCGACTTTTGGGGACATGATGAAAGTGCCTGGTTCTGAGTGTGATTTGAGCCAGATCCGGGCCGAGGGCGGTGTGATTCAAGTGTGTTACTCGCCGCTTGATGCCCTGGAATATGCGCGGGCGCACCCGGAAAAAGAGATAGTGTTTTTGGCGATAGGCTTTGAGACGACTACGGCGCCAGTTATCGGCATGCTGCATGCTGCCATCACGCAAGGGATTGGCAATATCTCACTGCTTACGGCCTTTAAAATTATTCCGCCGGCGATGGTTGTGCTTGCCTCCGATCCCGCGGTGCAAATCAATGCCTTCCTGTGCCCGGCGCATGTTAGCGCGATCATTGGCGCCGCAGCCTATCAAGTGCTTGTTGATCGTTTTGCGCTGCCCTGCGTTGTCGCTGGTTTTGAACCGCTAGATATAATCTATGGCCTATGCGGCATCTTGCGCCAGCTTGTGCATAAGACGGCGCAAGTGGAAAATCAGTATAACCGGGTTGTGCGGGCTGGCGGAAACAAACGGGCGCAGGCGTTAATTGCTGAATTTCTCAAGCCAGTCGATGCGTCCTGGCGCGGTATCGGATTGTTGCAGGGAAGCGGAATGGGGCTGGGTGAAAAGTATGCTGAATTTGATGCGGAGATCCGGCATGGAGTGCAAATCGAACTAGGCCGCCCTAATCTTGCTTGCCGGTGCGGAGATGTATTGAAGGGTGTAATTAATCCACCGCAATGCGCGCTCTTTGGAAAGGGCTGCACACCGCAGCATCCCGTGGGCCCTTGTATGGTGAGTTCCGAAGGGAGCTGTGCGGCGTTTTATAAGTACTCAAGAAGTGTGCTGTGAGAAGCGGAAAAATTACTTTGGCGCATGGGAGCGGCGGGCGTCTGTCCCGGGAATTGATCGAGCGTGAGATCCTGAGCCGCTTTACGGCGGGAGCACTCGCAGCTCTTCCCGATGCGGCGACACTTCCGCGCCCGGGAAACGAGCTGATTTTTTCTACCGATTCTTTTGTGGTAAGCCCACTTTTTTTTCCGGGTGGGAATATTGGCGATCTTGCAGTTTATGGCACAGTGAATGACATCGCGGTTTGTGGAGGAAAACCGCTTTGGCTTTCTTTGGCGCTTGTGCTGGAAGAGGGCCTTGAGCTTTCAGTGCTTTGCGCAGTGCTTGATTCGGTTAAGAATGCCGCGCAGACCTGCGGTGTGCAGATTGTAACCGGGGATACGAAAGTGGTGCAGCGCGGCCAATGTGATGGGATGTATTTGACGAGCGCAGGCGTGGGAGAGCGTCTGCCGGCCTTTGCGTTGGGACAGAGCCGTCTGGCAGCAGGAGATGCTGTATTGACCAGCGGGCCGCTGGGAGACCATGGTATGGCCGTGATGTCGGTGCGCGAAGGACTGAATTTCCAATCTGGTCCAACAAGCGATACTGGTCCGGTGCACCGCTTGGTCGCGGCAGCGGGCGAACTGAGTAGTGCCGTAAAAATGATGCGTGACCCTACCCGGGGCGGCGCCGCTGCCGTGCTTAATGAAATGGTCAGCGGCAGTAATTTCGACGTTGTGCTCGATGAAGCGAACATCCCCGCAGCGCCAAATACGCGAGCGCTTGCCGAGATTCTTGGATTTGATCTGCTGCATATTGCATCCGAAGGAAGGTTTCTTGCAGTTTGTGAGCGTGCAGCAGCGGAGGAACTTGCGCAGCGTTTCCGCCGCTTTCCCGAGGGGGCAGGTGCGGCGATTATCGGCTCGGTAGCGGCAGGGCAGGGGCGGGTTGTGCTCAACACCGTTACGGGCGGCAGGCGTCTGGTCAGTTTGCCGGAAGGAGAGCTTTTGCCGAGGATTTGCTGATGCATGAGTTAAGTATCGCTTTGGCACTGGTGGATGAGGTAGAGCAGATTAGTGCACGGGAGCGTGCAAGAAATGTTTGCGGGATATCCGTGTCTTTAGGCGAGCTGTGCGGTGTGGAGCGGGAAGCGCTCGAATTTTGTTTTCCGCTTGCTGCGGAGGGGACGTGCGTTGAGCGGGCCAAGCTTATAATTAACGAGGTGAAGACGGAAGTGTTGTGCGCTGAGTGTGGCAGGCGCAGTAATCCGGAAATGCCCTGCATGATTTGCGCCGGCTGTGGTTCATCGAATGTGGAGATTACCGGAGGGTGTGACTTTATCATTTCTTCAGTTGAGCTCGAGCAAGATGAATGATTTGCATGCAAAAGACAATATAGTTACGCGTTCTGTTAAAGTGGAAACGAGTGTTCTGCGGCGAAACGACCAAGCTGCGTTAGCGAACAGACAACTGCTTACGGAGCGCGGCATCGTGGCGTTGAATCTGATTTCTTCTCCCGGTTCAGGAAAGACGACACTGCTTGAGGTTACGCTTGTGCGGATGCGGGAGCGGGGAAAGCGCTGTGCGGTCATTGTCGGGGACCAGCAGACAGACCTCGATGCGCAGCGTCTTTACGGGAAGGGTGCGCCGGTGCGCCAAATCGAAACTGTCAGCTCATGTCATCTCGATGCGCAGCGTGTAGGAGATGTGCTCCCGGAGGTCATAGATGACCAGACAGAGTTGCTGTTTATCGAAAACGTGGGAAATCTTATCTGCCCGGCTGCTTTTAATCTGGGCGAGGATTTTAAGGTGGTGCTACTTTCGGTGACCGAAGGCGAAGATAAGCCCATCAAGTACCCGGTTGTTTTTTCCCGGGCGAAAGTTGTGCTGATTACAAAATGCGACTTGATACCGCATATTGAATTTGACCGGGACAAATGTCTGCGGTATTTGCGTCAGGTTAATCCGGGGGCTGTAATTTTTGAATTGAGCGCCAAAACCGGCACCGGGTTTGAGCAATGGATTGGCTATCTTGCTGAATTAGGAAGGCAGGATGAGCGTTAAGCAATGAGAGAGGATATGACGACGGGAAGTAAAATTACCAGGAATGCGCAGTTAAACGCTTGGATTAAGGAAGTTGCCGCGATGTGTCTGCCGGACAATATCCGGCTCTGCAACGGTTCTGCTGATGAGTATCAGGAGATGCTCAGCCTGATGGTCAGCGGCAAAACAGCCCGCTGGCTCAATCCAGAGAAGCGCCCGAACAGTATCCTCGTCTGGTCAGATCCAGCGGATGTGGCTCGTGTCGAAGATCGCACTTTTATTTGTTCACCGAGCAAGGATGATGCCGGGCCTACCAATAACTGGGCTGCCCCCGAGGAGATGAAGCAGACAATGCGCGGCTTATACGCGGGATGCATGCGCGGACGGACGTTGTACGTCATTCCGTTTTCAATGGGGCCTGTAGGTTCGCCCATTGCTCATATCGGAGTAGAGCTGACGGATTCGCCATACGTTGTTGCGAACATGATTATCATGACGCGTGTTGGAACGTCAGTACTTGATGTTCTTGGAGAGAACGGTGAGTTTGTGCGCTGTTTGCATTCGGTAGGCTATCCTTTAGTCCTGGCGGACGGAACGCAGCGGGCCGATGTCTCCTGGCCTTGCGATGGAAAGCAAAAATACATTTCACATTTTCCGGAGAGCAAGGAAATTTGGTCATACGGCTCGGGCTATGGCGGTAATGCACTGCTGGGCAAGAAGTGTTTTGCGCTGCGCATTGCATCGGTCATGGCGCGGGAGCAAGGCTGGCTCGCCGAACATATGCTGATTCTGAAACTGACTAATCCTCAAAACGAGGTTCGTTATATTTGCGCAGCGTTTCCGTCAGCTTGCGGCAAGACAAACTTAGCGATGCTTAGTCCGACAATTCCGGGATGGAAGGTGGAGTGCGTCGGCGATGATATTGCCTGGATGAAATTCGGTGGTGACGGAAGGCTTTATGCGATTAATCCGGAAGCGGGATTTTTTGGCGTTGCGCCGGGCACCAGCGATGAGAGCAATCTTAACGCAATGGCGTGTCTGACACGGGATTCGATTTTTACGAATTGCGCGTTGACTGATGACGGCGATGTGTGGTGGGAGCAGATGACGCCTCGACTCCCTGCACATCTCATCGACTGGACGGCGAAGGAGTGGACGCCTGATTGCGGACGCAATGCCGCTCACCCGAATGCACGCTTTACCACACCAGCTCGTCAGTGTCCGGTGATCGCCCCGGAATGGGAGGATCCGCAAGGTGTGCCGATCAGCGCTGTGCTATTCGGCGGCAGACGTGCCGGAGTTATTCCGCTTGTGACGGAAGCGTTTAATTGGCGTCATGGCACTTTCCTGGGGTCGATCATGGGCAGCGAGACCACGGCTGCTGCGGCAGGGCAGGTCGGCACGCTCCGTCGTGATCCAATGGCCATGCTGCCATTTTGCGGGTACAACATGGCTGATTATTGGGCACATTGGCTGGGTATGGGGGAGCGCAGCGGCGCAAAGATGCCTAGGATCTTTTATGTCAACTGGTTTCGCAAAGATGCGGAAGGCCGCTTTTTATGGCCCGGGTACAGTGAAAACTGCCGCGTGCTGAAATGGATCTTTGAGCGCTGTGCGGGTCAAGCAGAGGCGCTTGAGACGCCGCTCGGGCTGATTCCGGAAAAAGGTGCGCTGGATTTGCGGGGTCTTTCGCTGGCTGCCGATGCTCTCGATGAGCTTCTTTCTGTTGATATTGATGGCTGCCGCATGGAGCTGCCTTCAATCGAGCAGTATTATCAGCAATTCGGCTCCCGCCTGCCGGAGGGATTGCGCCACGAACTAAAGGAATTCGGCAAGCGGTTGCAGTCGTAGCGGCGCAGTGTGATGCCAGTTTTGGCAGCGGTTATTTGGTGTAAAGAGCATGCGCCGGCACGGGCCGGCGCATGCTCTTAATCAATTAGCGGATGGGAAGTATATTTCCTTCGTCGACCGAAATTTCGTCGGCAGAGTTGTTTACCCGCAATACATCAGCCACCACAACGTTTGCATCCGCAGGCGAAACCGTAAAAAAGCCGTAACCATTCGTTCTGGGATTGAATCCCAGGGCGCGCAGCTCAACATCTTTTCCCTTGATTGCGTCGAGAGCGACATTAACGCTGCCGAGCGAGACGCCGTCAAGGTCAAATGCTTCAATAACGACGCTCGTTGCCGTGCCGCCGATGTTGAAAAGCTTCACCCAGTTAAGTTGTCCGAAGAAAGTATTAAAGAATCCGCGGGCGGCAGCGGCGAGCGGCGAGTGGCCACGGGAAATTGTCGCCCCCGATACGGTGAGACCATCGGCGCGGTAGAAGTAGCTTGCCGAAGAGACCCGAAGCGAAGTTGTCGCCGAGATAGCTTCGGCAAAACCAACTTTGCCGCTTGCCAGTGATTCGCCCAAGCTCACGTGCCTCTGCCCTTTGGCAGGAACTGTGATGTTCTGGCTGAGCACCGGCGTTACAGCTTGATCGCTATCGTAAACTTGGACAATGACGCTGCCGCTTGAATCGCCGATGTTGGAAATTTCGACAAAATTATCGGCTCCCGCACCTCTGGATACCGGAACGTATCCTGAGGTGTCATTGCCGATTTTTTCAGACGCGGCAAAGGAGTATTCACGAGAAGCGCTTGCGGCAGCGGTGTTTAGATAGCCGTAACGCACTACTTCTCCGCCGTACGGAGCGAAAGAGTCTTCCGGTATGATCTGCACGACCCCCGCCTGGCGACCGTCAGTGTCCGTGTTCCCGACAAGTATATCTCGCCGGCCGTTAGGCGGAATTTCTATTGATGTGTTGGATATCTGCGAGCCTTCAGCGTCATGGCGCCGCACAGTGAAGCTCCGCGTCCAAGAGTCATAATTTGCGAGCTGCAGCCAGTTTACGCTGCGGCCGCGATCCTCGGCGCCTCTCTGCGGGTAATGCGTATTGAATGAAGCGAAGCTTGCGCCGCTCAGTTGGTTCTCCGCTTCGATGATATTGGCGAACTCAAATGCCGAACCATCGCTGTTTCGCCGGTAGAGCGCGAGGTGCGCATCGAGTGCGCCCGCGGGCGTGAATGTGACTTTGAGCAGACCGTAAGCCGCACTGTTAAAGCCCGTCAGTTCGTTTACAATCAAGTCGAACTCGGCATGCGGCGGAAGAGTGAGCTGCTGCGTGCCCAGGGTTTGCCCATCAAGATTCAGTAGATCTACTGTGATCTGCGCGGTGTCGGCTCCTGAAGGATTAGCGAGAGCCAGGACGTTTATCTGCTCCAGGAAACCGTTCCAAGGAAAGTATGCCGGACTTTGCATCGTAAAACCGACGCCGGAAACGCCGGCACATGTGATAGTTCCTGTTCCGCCCGACTGCGCAACCGAGATATCTGTCGGCTGCTGTGCGAAATTGGTAACAAGCATGATGTAGATGTCACCGGCCGCGGCATTTACGGTCGCGCTTTCCGTTGCCCCTCCACTGAAACTGCATTGCAGGGGATTTCCCGTGGTGGCCCCAGCCGGCGGTCCGAGTGTTCCGCAATCGTTCAGCGCTTCCTCCAAGGTACTATAAGGACCCCAGAGGGCATAATCGATATCCACGGAGTTGGAGTTAGTAAAAAGCAGGTTGATAGGTCCGGCCTCCTCAACCTCAAAATAAAACCACGCCGGTGCGGGCTGGCTTCCGAGGCACCCGTAATTGTTGCCTGCTTCCGCCGCGCCTGTTGTGCCGGCTGGAAATGTAACCGGCGCATCAGCGCAAAACTTCGTTGCATTAGTGCAGACAGTAGCTTGGGCAAGAACTAGTTCGGCAGGAGCAAGGAGCGCCGAACAATAAAACACCGCGGCCAGCGCTGCCACGAAAAAAGATTTCCTATGGCAGTTGCTTCGCACAAGAAGCCAGCTAAGTTGATTGGTTCGCATAGAATGAATCTCCGCAAGCAAATATTCGAGTTTCAGACGAGATCGTCTTAGTTGTTTAATTCTGTTGTTCAATCTCGCTTTTGATTGCGAGTATCCAATAACAGTTTCAAAATCATGATTAGTTAGTATAAACGCGCAATCCCGGGTCATGAATATGGAGAATCCTTATGTGCTGATTTTGCAGAAAACTTGGCTGCTTTGGCAGATTAGTCTTGGTAAGGATATCAGTGATTTGCCGACTAATTAGCTGCCGACGTTAAGACGCGGGCAAACACTTGTCTTGTAGTTAGCGGCAGGATTTCAGCGTAATTGGGTTAAGGCCTATGGGAGAAAATAATAAGGCAACAAATCGTTCTCTGACAGCTTCGAATTTCGGCGAAGATGTGATTGCAGGTCAGGTAAGTGACGCTAATAGCTGCATTCTTCTGGGTGCCGGTGTCGGCGCATTAGGGGCGGGTGCGGCTCTGGCCGCCGGGGCCGTTTGCCCGGTGTGCGTGGTGGTCAGTCCGGCGCTGGTGGGTCTGGGGCTTGTGAGGAGGCTGCAGCTTAGAGGCAAAGCGGCAGCTATCAGGGTGCTGAAAAACTAATTTTCAGCACCCTGATAGGCATCAAATACGCGAATAAGTCTGTTACATCCGGAATTCGCCCGGACAGTCTTTGAATGGCGCATATTCGTGGCATCACGCGGGTGAAAGCGGAAGTCGCGCATGGGCGGAGCAGGTACGCTGCTGTCTCTCTTGGTCGTATTTCACTTTTCTGAATACCTGGAGGTTCTGTGCTGCTTCAAGTGCGGGAAAAAGTGCAAACGCGTCCAAGCCGCCTTTTCGCCGCAGCACGTCTTTCAGAACAGATCAAAAACCCGGCACAACCCTTTGCCAACCGCAGCGCGTCGCCTGCATTGATTCGTCGCCATTGGTCTGGACCACTGGGCGCCCGACAGCGAAGGGAGGCAAAGGGTTGTGCCGGGTAAGAAAGAGTTACGCCTTCAGCACCCTGATAGAGCGGATTAACTTGCAGCTAAACCATAAGTCAAACTGCTCTAGTAACGATCGTATGGGTTAGCGTCTTCCTCATCTTGCGTTGGACCGGAAGTCTCTTCGGAGAGCCTGCCTTCTGGATGGACTTCTTGCGGCTGCACTTCCCTCGGCGCTGTTTCCTCGCGATAAGTTGAGCTTTTCTTTTCCGTTCTAGGGTTGGACGATGTTCTTTCGCGGGAATCTGTGAATTCGATGATATCTGCGCGAACAGTCAATTTCGGAATAGAAAACAAGATTAAGTAGATGCCGGATTCTTCTTCGGAAATATTGACCAAGGCTGTCGCCGAACCTTCCCTAATTCGGGCGTTGTCATAAAGGTCCGACATGGCGCTTGTGTAAGAGGGGGCAGCCAGCGGAATAATGCCGAGAAGGCGGAATCCTGAGCTCGTACCGATCGCGTTAGGCTTCACAATGCGGTAATTCTTGCGTGACAAATCGACGGTTGTTCCAGAATTATGTGGAAAGGAGCCGCGTGATGAGCAAGCGTTCAGCAGGAGCATGCTTGCTGCTGCAACATAAAGAACCAATCGCTTAATCGCATCCGACCGACGGCAAAAATGTTGTATTTCATGGCCCCATACGCTGGACGACAATTTATTAGCCATTTTTGACCCCGCAAAAGTTTTCAATTTTGTATTCCAGCATAAACATCGTAGGCGTTAAATGCAAGCGTGGTTTTTGCTTAATCCTTGCGCACGACCCGGATAATCATTTCCCTCAAGTAATGATGTAAACCCAGAAGAATGCATATTACGCCAAAGATAAAGGTGTTAATGCTTCGGGTCTGAAAGGCGCTGAGCAAGAAACCAGCGCCGATGAAGAAAATAATAAGTGAAATAAAGATGCCGCTCCGATCAATGTGCCGGCGTTTTTTGCTTTTGGAGCGTGAACATTTCTTAGCTGATTTCAAGGGTCCGGAAGACAAAAAAGAAACGAGCCGGACAGCGTGCGCAACGCTTGCGCTGCCCGGCTTTTAGCCTAAACCGGGCTAGAGAACCGATGCGTTGGGCGCATACTGCTGAATAAAGCCGAAGATCGCGGGATCCTGCACGTTCGTGTACAGAGTTTCATCTCCCGGACGGCAGATGTTGTCGATCTCAACAGAAGGATCGCTTTGCGAAACGATGCCGGAGATGGTCTGTGCGCCGCCGACATTAAGCAGCAGCGGTCCGCCGGAGTCGCCAGCGCAAGGATGGCTCTGTTCCCGGGTGTAGTCAATCACGACATGCTGGGTTGTCAGGCCGGAGACGACAGCGTTGCCGGCATAAATCTGACCAGTATCGCTGCCGGGAAATGTTTCACCAAATCCAGCGACGATCGCTTCTTCGCCGAGAATCGGAGCCCGAGAGTAAAGCAATGGTGCTGTGGCAACTCCCATACCCTGATCGGTAAAGACTAGGGCAGCATCGTTGTGCAGCACGCCGCCCAGTTCGTAATCCGATGCATCAAATTGCGGATGTACCACAACTTGATTGACACCAAAAGATCCGGTGAACGTGTCAACTTGGACGCCGACAAAACCGTCCATAAAGCAATGCGCTGCGGTTAACACGATGTTTGAATCAATTACAGTACCCGTGCAGGTTCCCAGTCCCCCGCCCGCAGTGATAATTGACAGCCGGACAATTGGACTTGCGGCTGGAGTATCGCCGAGAGTGCAGGCTGTGCCGTTTGCAATCTTGAGACCGATGGCACTGCAGGCATCCTGAGTAAAAATGATATCATCGTCCGAGTCTTCATCATCATCGTCCCCGCTGCAGGCGCTTAACCCTAATACACAAAGTGCGCAAAACAACGCGAGGTTCAGCATGGCCACCCATGAACGCTTCTTCTGCGAAAATAATTCAGTCATATTGTCTCCTTAATCAGAATTAACGCTTAAACAGAGATCGATCGCGACTATAATTGTGAGACCACTCCCGGTATTTGCCCGGAAGCAATTCGCCAGCTTCCTAGATTATGGCAGTGTGCTTGGTGATTCAAGCTTATTCATGTTTAAACCAGGTGCGAGAGAGACCAATTAAACATATTTTGGCGAATGTCGTTTAACTACAAAATCCTTGCATAAATAAGTCCGGCCACGAGTCGTACTAACTTAAGGTAATGCACAGTGGCATTGTTGCCTTGCCCGATTTCTCCCGAAATTGAAAGCGCTCGAACGGATCTTTAAGGCAGATAGAAAGAGGGAGAACTGTCCTTACCTATCCACATCATCCATCCAGCCAGTGCTATCGGGTGCGGTGATAACACTGGTTCTGGTTGGATGATGTGCAACCATTTACAGCTTGAGACGCTTTCAGCCGTCTCCGAGAGCGAGAGGTAATTCATCAACGCACCTCCCTGGGATCGGTGAAGATCTCCACGCTGCGCAAGTCCCGGTACCGGCTACGCAGCTCGGCAACGATATCTTGAGCTTCCGCAATGGCGTAGATTGCCACACGGGTGCAGCCAGAGAGATTGCGGCGAATTCGCCGGAGGATACCGAATTGCACACTGAGGTAGCCGCGAAGCGCCCGCTGGCGTTTCGCCTTATCGCTGATCGCAAAGACAAATCCGGGACAATGCATTGTCACGACGACCACCTCCAGTGATGGCATGCTGCGCGCATGTGCGAGGAACTCCCGCACTGCCCGCTCGAGATTTTCGGGGCGATGCCAATACCGGCGCATCACCATGCAATATATGCCGCGCGGCGGGATGCCGTCTTCTGAAAAACTGCCGTAAGGCTCGCCATTGCGCCGGAAACGTTCGTGTGCTTCCGGTGCGATCGTCAGGAAAAACAAACTTCGCGCCAAATTGTTCGCACGTAAAACGGCAACCATAACAATGCCTCCTCTGCGAAACCTCAAACAAGAACCACTAACAAAAAAACAGTCTCTCCCGATACCGCGAAACAGATAGTGCCGCAGTATACGGGGGGAGCCTCTTTCTCTTCTACCCAAATAAGTGCATCTGAAATTTTCTTATCTAGTATTGTTAAACCGTTGTTTATATGCAATGCGAAACAAATTAAGACCTGAAGCCGCGACACGGATTTTTGAATTTGTTGTCCGATCCTGGACGTGGTTGTTTGTCAAAGACTCTTGTCGGACTTGACGAATATACGGTGCGACCTTTCTTTCCCGGGTACGGGGGGACAAAGCTGGTTGAAGCCGTGTTGTGTGCGGATCTGTAGTATTCTGGATGAATCAAAATTTCAGTTCCCGGTCAGGGTTCAGTCGATGAACTCGCGCGGTATGGCTTTTGCTTAAGCTGCTAAAGAAGCATCACGAAAGAGAATGTCTTTTCGTCGGTTCTTTAGTTAGAGGTCAAAGGTTTGATGAAGCTTGCGGCTAAGGCAGAACAGGCACGAAAACGTCCTTCACTTCTCCGGTTTTCGCTATGGCGGGTAAGTCATGGTTTGCCGGCGAGCCGGCAAGAACAGAACCAAACGGGAACTGTGCCAACGGCGTGCGCTGATCCATCTGGTTTTGTTGCCGAGATGAGCCGGATTGCGTATTCTGAAACAACGCCTGATGCACAATGTCGTCCCACCGACTGGCGCGGAATAGTAAGCAGTGCCGCCGATCTGGCGCCGTCTCCGGCAGTTGCCGAGCGTGTTCTTGAGGTGATGGAGCAGTCCGACAGTACGATTGGACGGCTGATTGAAATCATCATTTGCGATCCTGCGCTAGTTGCACGGATCATGAAAGCAGCCAATTCCGCTATTTACGGACGGCAGCGCGTTATTAGTTCAATTAGTGAAGCAATCATGGTCGCCGGTATCCCGGCAATTCGCGGAATATGTCTGGGAGCTTGCTTGAAGCATGGACGGAATGCATGGAGTGAAGCGGAGCAGATGGTTTGGGAACATTCGCTTTGTACTGCTCTTGCCTGCCGCAATTTGGCCGGAAAGCTAAGGAAGACCTACGGGGATGAACTTTATACCGTTGGAATATTGCATGATCTGGGAAAACTTATTCTCCTGCAGCAGATTCCGAAGACTTACCGCGAAGTAGTCAACGAGACGACAAGCGGACAAAGTTACCTTGAAGCGGAAGGGGAGATATTGGGCTACGGTCATGCTTTGATTGGTGCACTGGCTTTGGACAAGTGGAACCTGCCAGAAGAGCTCTGTCAGATCATTGTTTGCCACCACGGTCCAGAGATCAGCGTTCTGGACAATCTGGTGTATGAGAAGCTCAATGTGCTCCGCTTTTGCAATCTGTTAGCTCATTCACTTGGCTATGGACATCTTCCCGGCTACCCCGATATAACTGCGCAGCTGCACCGGGCCGGGAAAAAACTGGCCTTGAGTGAACGTGATACCGAACTTCTGAGAGCCGAAGTGCAGCAGAGCCATGCCGGTGCGGTAAGTCTCAGCAGCTCCGGGTCGCGCTGGCAGGCTATTCTTGAAAAGAAACCAAGACAGCGCAAACGCTCTCGCACCAACAGCGGGTTTTTTCTTGTCCGGCAATGGGTGCGAACAGAGCAGCCCTAAAACCCGTATTCCTCTGGCTGAATCTTCTCTTTGAGAGTAGTATTCCTCATACGGAAAACGGCACCAGCGCCTGCCTGGCGTAGAGCGTGTTTGATTGGAATGCTTATGGCTTGCACGGAAAAATGGCTCGTATCGCCGGTAGACTTCTTTAATGGCGTAGATTGGCCGTTTGAGGCTTACTGGTGGTTTCGCAAACGCAAGGAATGCCTGCGGCTTGTGCTCAAGCAGCTTTCGTACCTAAAAGAGCGCGGCGCGTTGCCGCCGCTGATGGTCGACCTCGGCTGTGGCAACGGCAAAGATTTATGTATCTTTGCGAAGCATCTATTGCCCGTGCTTGAGAACTGGATTTTTCGCGGATGCGATCAGGGGCCGGCTTGCCGTGAGAAGTTTTTAGAGCACGTGGAGTGGTTCAAACTGCACCAGGTCGATATCGCGTTTGAAGAAGTGGATCTCTCCCAACCTCTTCCCTTTGCAGATTGTTCGGTGGGCTTTGTGCACTGCTCGGAAGTAGCTGAGCATATGCCCGATCCGGCTGCGCTGATTAAAGAGATCACACGCATTCTGCATCCAGGTGGTCTGCTTCTTTTTACATCGACAAATCAGCCAAGTTGTTTCGAATTGGAATTCTACAATCGTTTACTGCGCCCCGAGTCATCAAGAGACAAGCAGACTCCGCCCGAACCTGTGGCCTACGGCAGCAGCGGAACGCCTCTTTATGGGCATATTTCGGTGAAAACAATCAGACAATGGGAATCGTTGCTGTTGCAGCATAAGTTGCAGCTGGTGGATGCTGGCCGTGGGGCCATTCGTTACGACGTGCCATGTTTGAAGTATTGTGAACTATTCGTTGGTGTGATGTTGGCCGCCGAATGGCTGCTTGACCTGGTGCTGCCCCGAAAAATTTCCCGCTTCCTTGCTTCCGGGCTTATCGGAATTTACCGGAAAGTCAGTTGAACCCTAACAACAACAAAAGTCTCCGCCCACGTACGCCCTGCGCTTAATCAGGACCGATCTCCAGTAAGCAGCAGCTCGAGATACTCACGAAACGGTGCAGCAAACTCTTTCCTCTTCAAGGCAAATTCAACCGTGGTTTTCAGGTAGTCGAGCTTGTTGCCAATATCGTACCGCTTGCCTTCGATTTTGTAGGAATAGATCGATTCCCGGCTGAGGAGCAGACGCAGCGCATCTGTGAGCTGGATTTCGTTATTCTTTCCCGGCTTGGTCTGTTCGATGGTTTTGAAAATATCCGGCGTTAAAATGTAGCGCCCGGCAATCGCTAAATTAGAAGGGCTAGACTCCGGCGCCGGTTTTTCAATCAAGTCACTCAGTTCCCAAAGCGTGTCGCTTAACGGTTTTCCCCCGATAATGCCGTAGCGCTGGACCTTTTCGTGCGGAACTTCTTCAACGGCGATTACGGTCTTGCGGTATTGGTCGTAGATATCGCAAAGCTGCTGCGTGACAGGAATAACCGAGTCGACAATCGTATCGCCGAGCAGCACAGCGAAAGGCTCCTCACCGATATGCTGCCTTGCATAATATATCGCGTCGCCGAGGCCGCGGAGTTCCTTTTGGCGAATAAAGTGGATATTAGCCATATCAGCGATGCGGCGCATCTCATTTGCCAGGTTGTCTTCGTCGTCCAACGCCGCTTCGAGTTCGACGTTCCGGTCAAAGTGATCTTCGATCGCGCGCTTGCCTTTGCCGGAAATAATTAAGATGTCATCAATGCCGGAATCGACCGCTTCCTGAACGACATACTGGATGGTCGGCGTGTCAATAATCGGCAGCATCTCTTTGGGCTGGGCTTTGGTCGCTGGAAGAAACCGTGTTCCTAGTCCTGCGGCCGGGATAACAGCTTTACGAACCATTCGTTTTTCTCTCCTTAACTAGACAATATAGGGTCGGATGACCCGTGCTTTAATCTTGCGAAATTCTACAATCAAACGAGTCAGCATGTCGTTGTCCGCGTAAGTGCCGATAATGGCCCCGCCGGAGCCGGTAAACGTCGCCGGCGCGCCGCAGTTCTGTGCTGTTTCTACGAGCTGAATGTTCGCCGGACTAAGCGTGATGATGTTTTTGCGCTCGATATAATTCTGTTTTATCAGCTTATTAAGCTTTTCTAAATTCCGCGAAAGAATCGCTTGTTTGCCCTGTTCGGCAAGGTCGGCAATGCGCTTCAGGCCTTCGACAGCCTGCTTTTCTCCTTGGTTAAAGCGTGAGCGAAGATCATTGAAAACTTCACCAGAAGAAACTTTGCCGAGCGCCGTGCGATAAGCAATATAAAGCGGCGGAAGCAGCTTAGGGTCGAGCCGTTCATACTGCCCATGGCCGTCGCGTTCCATGAGCGCTTTATCAAAGTTCATATACACGCAGCCTTCATAAGCTTGAATCACGCGGTCCTGCAGTCCGGCATTAATCCGCAACTCCTGCGTTTCCGAGGCAAGGACCACATTCGGCAGGATTTCCAAGGGAATCTCGACCTGAAAAAACTGCATCAGTGCACGCATTGTCGCTGTGATGATGGCGCTCGATCCGCCGAGGCCGATTTGACGCGGAATATTGGAATGATAGCGAATCGTAAAATTCTTGCTTTCCAAGCGAATCTTATTTTCTGAGCAGTGCTCATAGAACTTTTTGATTGCCGCCTTGATCAGGCGATCGCCGCCATAGTAACCGGTCAAACTGACCGATTCAACAAGATGATAAATGTTCTTGTAGACATTGATGTCCTGTTCCTGCGGCTCAATGCAGAGTTCGGGGGATTCATAAAGTGATACTTGCGCACCGAAATTCTTGACGCTGATTGAAATGGTCTTGCCGAAATATCCATCCGATGGGTTTCCCAACAGCCCTGAACGGGCGTAAGCTCGTCCCTCGATGATCATTGTGCTCCCCTATAGCAGTTGATTAAGTTCAGCAAGCGTCTGCAAGAGCTTGGCCCGTTTCAGCTCGGCTTCCGCCAGATTATGCTCCTGCTCCATGCGCACATGTTCCGGTGCCTTCTCCATAAAGCTTTTGTTTTGCAGTTTCGATTGATGAAATACGATATCTTTCTCTACCTTGGCCAGCGCCGTCTGATTTCGTCTGATTTCTGCGCCGGCATCAATGTGCTCGGCGAGATTAATAAATAAGTCGGCTTCTTCAAGCACACAAACGGCCATTTTGTTCTGCTTTTCGCAGCAAAAGGCGCAGGATTTTAAACGCGCCGAGCGTTCTATTACAGATTTGCCTTTTTCAATAATCTCTCTCCATTTCTCATTTTTCGGCAGGATGAGCAATGAGAGCGAGACATTGGAGGCAATGCCCGCTGTGGAGCGGGTGTTTCGCACCTCACGGACAATTCGCTGGAGCAGTTCAAATTCATCATCTTGTGTTTTGCTGAAACGCCTGAGGTCTACGGGATATGCGGCAAAAGCGCAGATTTCGTCGGATTGTGCTGTGTTGCCCGGAGTGCTAAGCAGGTCGTGCCGCGCGAGCACCGGCTGTAAGTGTCCCCAGAGCGCCTCGGTAATATAGGGAATTACTGGATGAAGCAAGCGCAGCAGTGCGGAAAACACTTCAGCCAAAGTTTCCTGGGCGCGCCGTCTTTCGGCGGCATCGGGGCTTTTCATCCGCGGCTTGATAAGTTCGACATACCAATCGCAGACATCATCCCAAAAAAAGCTGTATAGAGTTGCCACAGCTTCACTAAAATAGAAACGATCAAACGCGCTGCGCACCGAGGCTGTAGTGCTGTCCAACCGGCCTAGTATCCAAAGATCTTCAATTGCGGGAGCTGCTGGTTTGCCCACCGCTGCCTCGGCAAGGTTTTGAATGACAAAGCGCGAGGCGTTCCAAAGCTTATCGACAAATTTCTGCCCCACTTCCTCAAATTTCTGTAAACTAAGCTGCACTTGCTGCGCGTGCGAATTGAGCGAAAGCAGCGTCAAGCGCAGAGCATCTGCGCCGACTCCCTTAAATCCGCCGGGATATGAACGATGCAATTCAACGAGCATCTGCTCCATATTTTCCGGACGGGCTTCGCGAATGGGTCCTTCGAGTTCAGCTACGCCAGCTCCTTCAATGACGTGGAGCGGATCGATACCGTTTCCGCGCGACTTGGACATTGTTTCACCCTGCGCGTCGCAAATAACGGGATGGAAGTATACCTGGCGGAACGGAACCCGCCCGGTAAACTGCAGCCCGGTCATCACCATCCGGGCGACCCAGAAGTAGATGATATCTTTAGCGGTAGACAACAAAGATGTCGGGTAATAGCGCGCAAGATCTTCTGTCTTGTCCGGCCAACCCATTGTGGAGTACGGCCATAGGGCCGAACTGAACCATGTATCAAGGACATCTTTATCCTGCTCCCACTCCTCCGGTCTGAGCTTGGCCTGCGCCGGAGTCTCCTCAGCAACCAGAATCTCTCCTGTTGCTTTGTGATACCATGCTGGGATGCGGTGCCCCCACCAAATCTGCCGGGAAATGCACCAATCACGCGTGTTCATCAACCAGTCACGGTAAATTTTTTCCCAGCGCGTCGGGAAAAGATGGATCTCGCCATTTTCTGACGCTTCAATCGCCTGCTGTGCCAGCGGCTGCATGCGCACGAACCATTGGTCGCTCAAGCGGTACTCGATAATTGAGCGGGAGCGTTGAGCGCGGCCAATAGGCGTCATGCGATCTTCAATGCCAGCAAGGAGACCGAGTGCGCTAAGCTCTTCGACAACAACTTCACGGCAAGCGAAACGATCCATGCCATGGTACTTTTTTGGTGCGTGTTCCCCCATCGTGCCGTCTTCGTTCATAACATTGAGCTGCGGCAGATTGTGCCGGCGGCTGATCTGGAAATCGTTCAAGTCATGGGCCGGGGTCACTTTCAGGCAGCCGCTGCCGAAATCCTTTTCCACGTAGTCGTCGGCGATAACTGGGATTTCCCGGCCGACAAGGGGCAGCGTGACCGTTTGCCCGACAATCTTTTGGTAGCGCGGATCCTTTGGGTTCACGGCAATCGCTGTATCACCGAGCATTGTTTCTGGCCTGGTCGTTGCGACCGTGACGTATCCGCTGCCATCAGAGAGAGGGTATTTAATATGCCAGAGATGCCCCGGTTCGCCACCGTCTGTAGTGATAACTTCATCATCGGACAGCGCGGTGCGATCTACGGGACACCAATTAACAATGTACTTGCCGCGGTAAATCAGTCCTTCATCATAGAGCCGCTTAAATGCCGTGCGCACGGCACGAGAAAGCATCTCGTCCATGGTGAAGCGTGTCCGTGACCAGTCACAGGAGCAACCCATGCGGCGAAGCTGCGTCAGTATTTGGTCGCCGTACTTATTACGCCATTCCCAAATCCGTTCTATCGTTTTCTCGCGTCCAAGCTCTAAGTAGTTGATACCCTCCGCGTCGAGGTGTTTCTTCACGACGCTTTGCGTGGAGATACCGGCGTGATCCGTTCCCGGAATCCAGAGCGCATCAAAACCGTCCATACGTTTAAAGCGGATCAGCGCATCCTGAACCGTGTTATTCAGCGCATGGCCCATGTGCAGCCGGCCTGTAATGTTGGGGGGCGGAATGACTATCGTATAGGTCGGACGCCCTGCCGTGCGTTTTGTTGAAGTAACCCCACTCTCTTCCCAAAGGGCGTAGATTTCCGATTCGATTTGTGCCGGTATGTAGTGTTTCTGATCTAAGCTTAGAGAGCTGTTTTTTCTCGCCATTTCACCAAGGACCTCGCTGCCGCCCCGCTGGGTGTCTGCCTATTATAAGGAGAAGAAAAAACTACTTTTTGCGATTTTTTGCAAATCAACTTCCAGCCAATGTTCGGTAAAGTTTTCATGAAGATATGCGGTTTCCTCAGGCCGCGACTATCGCTTCGATGGAGCACTTATCGCTGCTCCGTGTTGCGCTTCGCACAGAAGCGCTGCGCCAATTACTCCGGCGCTGTCGCCCAGTTCATGCCGGACGATGTTGTTCTGAAACCGGTTATTGAATACGTATTTTTCCGCTTCGACGCCGGCCCGGGGATAGAGCGCATCAATATTGCTCACGCCTCCGCCGAGGATAATTCGATCCGGGTCTAAAATATTCACCACTGCGGCAATCGCACGGCCGAAATAACAGCACAGCCGTTCAATTGTTTCAACCGCCGCGTCGTCGGTGTGCTTTGCTGCATGCTCCGCTATGACTTTCAACGGAACCTGTGCTCCGGTGCGTGCGGCATAAAAACGTTCGAGCGCTGGACCGGAAAGAATTGTTTCAACACAGCCGGATTTGCCGCAGTAACAGCGCGGACCTCGTTCATCGAGCACGTTATGGCCCCACTCACCGGCAATACCTTGCGCGCCGCTGATCACTTTACCATCAACCACAATGCCGCCTCCGACTCCGGTGCCCATAATTACGCCAAAGACTATTTGTGCCCCGCGCCCGGCGCCGAACCGGCTTTCGGCCAGCGCGAAGCAATTTGCATCGTTTGCCGCAGCTACTTGTATGCCCAGCGCAGATTCGAGATCTTGGAGAAGTGACTGGCCGTTCAGGCAAAGCGTATTCGAGTTCTTCAGCGTTTTCGTCTGAGGGTCTTCACTGCCTGGATGCCCGAGTCCGATTATCGACGGTTTAGTGCCAGTTTTTTGCGCAAGCATGTGCGCCATTTCTTTTAAACGCTGCAGAATGTGCTGATATCCAAGCTCTGATTCAGTCTGAATTCTTAGCCGGCAGATCTCTTGCAGGTTCATGCAGCCTGCGTTGATGGCGATGCCCTCAATCTTGGTTCCGCCGAGATCTATACCGAGCAAGATATTCATTCTTGTGCCTTAGCTTGTTTTTCTTATCATGGCCTGTAATTTCAGCTCGAAAGCCCAGAAAGATTATAAAAAACAACAACCTAGCGCATTTGAGCGGTACGGGAAAGTCCTCAACAAGGCACCCGCATTGCCTTCGGCTGTATTGGGTTTAATTTGGCTGTTCAATGACGTATACTACTTTGGCATAAGTTCCTTGCGGCGGCTGATGTCAGATAGCCGGGATTGGTTTTCAACTGCAGCGCTAGTCTTGTTTGGGGCGAGTCTCAGCTTAAGGCGAAAAGCGGGCGTTCCTGCCGAGTGCTATGTGTGATGCTGTCGTAAAAGAATGGGGAGTGGAAGCGGCTCTTCGTCAGAGTGAAGAGCGTTTCCGGAGAATTGTTCAAAACTCGCCGATGGGAATTTATGAGTATGAGCTTGATGCCAGCGGACGGCTCGTTCTAGTAGGCGTCAACCCGGCGGCCGACGTGCTGACCGGTGCCGAAAACTCCAAATTGGTCGGCAAATGCATCGACGAAGCATTTCCTAACCTCGCCGACACAGACATTGTTGAACACTTTACTATCGCGGCGAAATATGGCCGTTCATGGTCGCGGCAAGAGGTTATTTACGACGATCGGACAATTACCGGGACTTTTGACGTTCATGCCTTTCAAACTGCTCCCGGACGTATTGCCGTTTTGTTCAGTAATGTCATGGACCGGGTGCAGTCGGAGCGGGCGCTCAGAGAAAGCGAGGCTGCTATGCGCAGTATTTTTCGTGCTGCGCCGATCGGCATTGGTGTGATCGTTGATCGTGTTATTGTGCGGGCGAATGACTACCTTTGCGCGATGCTTGGTTACGCCAGTGAAGAAATGCTGGGAAGAAATTCCAGCTTTATTTACCCCAATCAAGAAGAGTACGAGCGCGTAGGGCGCTTAAAGTATAACCTCATGCGCGAAAAAGGAACAGGAACTGTAGAGACACGCTGGGTACGCAAAGACGGAAGCATTATCGACGTCTGCCTGAGCTCCAGCCCTATCGACCCTGCGGATTGGTCAGCCGGTGTTACTTTCACCGCGTTGGATATTACTGATCGCAAGAACAATGACAATACGCGGCAGCGTTTGGAGATGCAGCTTCGGCAGTCACAGAAAATGGAAGCTGTCGGCCAGCTCGCCGGAGGTATTGCGCACGATTTTAACAATCTGCTGCTGGTGATCCAGGGTTTCACCGAGCTGGCGCTTACACACGCGGAAGAGAATTCGCCGGCAGCGCACTATCTGAAACAAGTGGAGAAAGCGGCGCTGCAGGCTTCGTCGCTAACCCGGCAGCTTCTTACGTTCAGCAGGCGCGATACTTTCAAGCCCGGCTTAATCTCAGTAAGGAGCTTGATTGATGACTTGCTGGGACTTTTGCGCCGTACTTTGGGCGAGCAGATAGAACTGCGCACACACTTGCAGGCCGAAGAAGAAATTTGTGCCGATGAAACGCTGATTAAGCAGCTAATCATGAATCTTTGCATTAATTCCCGTGATGCAATGCCCGAAGGAGGAAGTTTGATTATTGAAACATCGGCGGCACAGTTTGATGCCGAATACTGCCGGACGAACTCCTGGGCCAAGCCTGGTTCGTATTTGTGCCTGCGCGTTTCTGATACAGGATGCGGTATCGCGGCCGAAGCGCAAGAGCATGTTTTTGAGCCGTTTTTTACGACCAAGGAGGTTGGTAAGGGAACAGGGCTTGGTTTGGCGACAGTATATGCGATTGTCGAGCGTCACGACGGTATGATCCGGCTGCACAGCGAGCCGGGGCAGGGTACGACTTTTTATGTCTATTTTCCAAAAGACAAGGCGGTTGCCGATTTGCCGCAAGCGCGTGAGGCAGATGCCGCTTTTGCCGGCGGCAGCGAGACAATCCTGCTCGCGGAGGACGAGGAGTTGGTGCGGGATCTGGGCGAGCGGATTTTGACTGATGCGGGATATAAGCTGATTACAGCTAAAGACGGTGAGGAAGCGATACTGTTGGTCGAGACGCATGCTCAGGAGATTTCTCTCGCAATTATTGATGTCGTGATGCCGAAGAAAAGCGGCAGGCAAGTCGCCGAGGCAATCCGCAAGTGCTCACCCTGCATGCCCATTCTCTTTGCTACAGGCTACAGCATGGGTGCGGTTAATGCTGAGGATCTTATTGCGACTGGAGCAAAGATGATTGAAAAGCCCTATTCCAGGCAGGACCTTTTGCTTTTAGTGCGGCAGATGCTCGATGCACTTGCCCCAGTCGATACCTAAGGAAAGCGGGACTATTCGCGCAGCACTATTGTCTCGGCGGCGGGTCCGGTCAATTGCCGCCCGAGCTCAACCAATTCTCTATAATCGGTGGGGGTCAATGCGAAAGGCCTGATATCGGCCTCGTGAAAAATGGTGAGTTCATCGGCCTGTGCTTCGACCGCAACCCGGACGAAACCTCCGTTGGGCAGTACCGTGTTTACTGCAGGCGGTACAAGCACCGGAGTGCGGAATGTGCGAGGAAGCTGCACGGCAGCGGTGATGCTGATGGCGCTTCTCTGTTCGCGCGCAAACGGATTTTCACGCTGCTCGGCGCTAATCAGAAATAAACTGTCCAGGACACGCGGCAGGCGAAAGTTCATTAAATTATTGCCTTGCACAGCAAATGTTTTTACGCGAACAGAGAAGGACTGAATGCCCGGATATGAGTCGAACTGCGCCTTAAATTCACTTAGCGCTTCTGCCGACTGAGAAATCTCGGCGACAAGCCGCTGAAACATCCGCTTTTTTTCTTCGGGACTCATCTCCATAAATCTCTTTCGCTCTTGCGCATAAATCTTCCCGTACATCTCGCGCTGGACAGCTATTTCCGCTGAGCCGTCGTCAGCAAGTTTGATCAGGTAATGATATGCTTCACGATCTTGCTTTTGTGGTGCGGCTTCTATAGCGGCGATGCGCTTAGTCTGCATGTCTAATGCCAAGCAGCCGTTGCAGGACAGTGCGCCAAGCGATGCATATTGGTCAGTATCGTTCAAATACACAGTGTCAGGCCCGGCGTTTACCCGGACGAGTAAATCAGTAAACAGATCCCAAGTGGGATACTGCGTTTGCACTTGCTGTATCTCAGGCAGCAGGCCTCGTCTGCTCGCCAGCACGAATTCCGGAGAAAAGCCAAGGGCGCGAAGCATGGTAAAAGTCAGGACCGCACGGTCTGTTGTATTGCCGTATCCGTCTTGCAGCGTTTGATCGGCTGGAGTTATGGTGGTCAGTGGTGCTTCGTCGAGCCGGGGACCGGCATGACGGATGCTGCGCGCGACAAAATCGCGAACAGCTTGCACCCGTCCTTCCGGGCTGCTGACATCCTTGGCCAGTTCTTTAGCGGCAGCTTCGGCGCGCACTTGATTTGCCGCTGCGTTCTGCAAGAGTTCAGATACATACTGAACATAGTCCACCCAGCGTCCGGCGCTGATTTGCAGTACGGGTGCAAATCCGGCAAGCGGTGGTTCGTTGTCTTCTGTTTTAAGACGCGGCTGGTTTTCTGCTGTCCACTCAATGCGCAGCCTGTTCCCGGCGAGTTTCTTGCGCGTTTCGTTGACTGCCAGTCCTTCTCCCGCCTGGTCGGGCCGCATTACGCCGTTTTGATCAAGGAGAATTGCCAACGGCAGTGACGCCGGAGCCTCCAAGGTCACTCTTTTCTTAAGCACCGGATAACGTGCGCGGAAAACTTCGCTAAGCGAGAATGCCGGCTGGTTTTTTGCCGTGCGTTCATAACTGTACTCGACAACGCTGCCTGCTTCTACGCCGGGAAGGTTGGCAACCAAGGTCTTTCGCGGCGAGTAGCGCGGTGCATGCGCCACCCATGGGGCGTCCATTAAATTCTGTTCAAGCTTGCTTATTTCTTTGACTGAACCGTTGTTGATGACTTTTGCTTCCAGCAGCCGTACTTCCTCCCATGCTGGATTGAAGTCGATCTTAACTTCAGCGTTTTCTTTCTTTCCCTTATAGGTAAGTATTTTCTTGCGCAGAGTGCGCTTTTCAACCCAGTTCTTTTCGTTAGTCAGCTTGAGTTCTGTTATATCGCTCAGTATCTCGGCCTCGGCCGCACTTTTAGAAACAAGGGCCGCAGACTGCGGTTCAAAAAAGGCCATCTTTTGGTTGTTTAACTCGATGGCGGCAACATGCTCCTTAAGGCGTAAGTAATCGTCCGGCGAAAATTCGACGACATGTATCAGCATTTCGTTTTCCGATCTCAGGTGTTGCTCGGAAATGTTGCTGTTCCGTTTCCAGGATATTGTTTTGTCCGCAATCGGCGGCGATTCCGGGATAGCGACAGGTTTGCCGAGACCTGAATCAAGCTCAATATCGATCATCTCGCGCACGCCGCAGGTGAAGTCGATGTCCAGCGGAAAGCGGCGCTGCTTAAGGCCAAGTTCGCCTAAGACATAACCGGCTAGCCCGAGTGTCCGGCCCAGCCGTGGAAGCGGCAACGCGGCCAGAGTTTTGTCGCGGAGCACATAGTTCTTTGCCTGAATCTCGAACATGACTACGAGTGGCTGCGTAGTATCAAGTAGGTTGGCGGGGGAGATTGAGAATCCGGTCAACTCGGCACTGGGAAGCGTGCGTTTAAGATTCAGCTCGAAGTAACGCTTGCGCTGCTCAGGTTCGAGCTGCGCCAAGTAGCCGCGGTACATAGAATCATTAATGCCGCGATAAGACAGCGCAGCTTGTGCGCTGTAGGTGCCGTTGGCGTCGATGCGTCCGGTGCTTTCAATGAGCAGCAGGTTTGCTTCCGCTGGCGCGACTGGCGAAGCAAGCAGACGCTCGCCAGCGGGTTTGGCGACCAGGTAGCTCTTATTATTAAGATAAGCTGGAAGGAGATCTTTGGTGCTTTCGTCGGTGGGATCCATTAGGGTATAGGAACCGTCCGTGTTTTCCGCGGCAACGATCGCGTGGTTGAAATAGGGCTGCGGCACTTCTTCATCTTTTCTCGGGCCGGTATAAATCAGCACCGGGTAAGCATTTAAGCCGGCCAGGCGAAGCATTGCGGCAAGCAAGGCCGCTTTGTCGCGGCAGACGCCGTGGCGGTTTTCGAAGGTGAGCGAAACATCGTGAGGTTCATAACCCGGAGCTTCTGTTTCCGCAGTTACGCCTAAATATCGAATTTCTTGTGAAACGAAGCGAAACAGCCGGGCTATTTTTTCATCGGCATGGGCCGCATCGCCGGTTAAGTCTTTTACCTTTTGTTCAAGAGCAGGGGAAGTTGCTTTGAGGTGCGGTTCGCTGAGATGCCAATACCAGCGCGAAAGCTCGCTCCAGTCGCTTATCGTGCTTACCAACAGACGCTGAACAACTGTTCCGGCTGGCGGCATGTTCGGTTCAAGAAAGATCCGCGGGACATTGCGTATTTCCCAGCGATGAGCCGTGCCGTCATGTTCCTCTTTCTTGCTGTATGTTACGGTCTCGCTCACCTTGCTTTTGAGCGCGATGCTGCGCAGCGGCAGGTTCGCTGGAGCGTGAACTTCATAGACGGCATGCTTAATCGGCATCGTGTGCTCGAAGATCTGATAATCGCTCCAAGTACCGGGTACGCGGGGCTTGATCAGTTCCGAGCGTGTCAGGCCATGGATGGTATCACCGATCTCCAGCCCCGGAATGCTGACGACAAGAACTTTCTCGTTCGGATCGTAAATGTTCATTCCCATCTGTGAAGGATCAATCATAACCTTGCTGTGCGTCTGAAGGTCGACGGGAATGGCGGTGCCGTCTTTTTTAATCGCCTCGACAAGAACGAATTCTACTTTCTCGTAGGGGAGCATGAAGTCGAGCGATAACGACTGGTTTTCACGCCGTCCCTTTTCGGTGAGCACTTTCAGGTAGAACTCTCCCCACTCGAGAGCTTGCCCATTCGGCTGATATTTTGTGATTGTTGCGTCCTCAACGATCACCGCTTCCGCTTCGGGATAGGCAGCTGCGTCAACGGCCGCAGCCTGCGCCAGAGCGGTGCTGCGGTCGATTATGCCTGCCGCATAGTCAAATTGTGACTGCGCTGCTGCCGTCCGGGCACTGAGCATTGACAAAAGGAGCGCGAGAAAAATAGTCAGATATGTCTTCATTTTCTGATTCCCATTTTTATCTATTTTCGCAGTGCGTAGCAGTAAGGGCAAGGGTCACATTGCCGCCGGGCAGATAAAAAAAAAGCGCTGCTTTGCGGCAGCGCTCTCGCTGAAGTTTAAACAATAACCACTGAATTATCCGAGTCTCTTTTTCAGGGTTGCAGCCAAGTCGGTTTCTTCCCACTTGTAGTTCCCAAGGAAAAACGTCTTCGGGAGCTTGCGGTAAGTTTCCGCATTCAGCAGATTGAAGCGCTCGATCATGCCGCGCGGCGTGAAATCGAATATCTCTTCTACTGCCCGTGAGATTTCGGCATCGGGACAAACACCCGTACCGAAGGTGTTTACATACACGGACATGGGTTGCGCAATGCCGATAGCGTAGGCAAGCTGCACCGAACACTTGTCAGCTATGCCGGCAGCGACGACGTTCTTTGCTGCGTAACGCGCGCCGAATGCGGCACAACAGTCGACTTTTTCCGGCGACTTGTTGACCACGGCGCCGCCGCCCATCTGCGCGCCAGGATAGCCGCCGTAAAACTGCACAACGAGTTTTCGTCCGGTCACGCCGGAATCGGCGGCGCTGCAAGAGTTGATGGCCTGCCACTCGCCTGTGGGATTGAACAGGAACTCCGTCTGATCGTCCACCCAGTCTTTCAGCGTTTCGAAAGCAAGCTTCTTTGCTTCCTGTGCGACGCGTTTCTTTTCCTGATGCGGCACATAGCGGTAGTCGATGGCGTTTGACATTAAGACTTTGGCCAGGCGTGTCGGCAGTCCAGTCTTGTCATCGTATTCAACAGTGACCTGGCCCTTCCCGTCAGGTGCAATGTAAGAGATTTCACAATCTTCAAAGGCCCGCATCAATTTTGTGGAAAGAACATAAGGCAGGGGCAGGAGTTCCGGTGTTTCCTTGCACGCGAAGCCATACATAATGCCTTGGTCTCCAGCGCCGATTTCTTTCCGCTCGTTCAGCTCCGCGCGAGTTCCTTGATTGATGTCTGGTGACTGAGGGATGATCGCGTTAAGCACTCCCATGGAAGCACCATTCAGGCCGACCGCGCAATCGTTGTAGCCGATGTTAATCACGGTTTCGCGAACAATCTTTTCTATATCAACATAAGCCCGCGTTGCCACCTCACCGCCCACCAAGCAAAGGCCTTTGCCTAGAAATACTTCCAGTCCGCAGTGCGGCAGGGTGTCGATAGACAGGCCCAGCTTTTCTTCTTCTTCAATGATCGCCGCAATGATATTCGCCGCTACGCAGTCGGCAACGATGTCAGGATGCCCTACTTTAATTGATTCAGATGTGATTCTCATATTTCCCCTCTATAAAATAAATTGTGACTTCTACACCCGGATATTCCGGGGGCCTGTCGCGAAAAGCAGGACTAAGAAAAGCTGATTTCTAAGCCTTTCTGTTCCGAAGAATTTAGCGGCAGCCCTCTCCCGGTAAATCCGATTCGTAAATCACTATCACAAACGAGTAAATAGTGTCACCCGTGGGTCACAAAACTAAGTAAATCGGTGAGCCAATGGTCAGAAAGCAAAATGTCCGCTTGTGAAAACAAGAGAGAAATAAAGCAGACCTGCCACGAAAAACGCACTCAACAGGCTCTTTAAGAAAATGGATCGGAATAGTGAGAGTGACATAAACAGAGGTACGGCCGCAAACCAGTAGCGGGGAACACCAAGCGGCCATGTAACAAAAGAAAGTCCGCCGATATAGGCGAGTGAAAAAGCGTTGTATTCCCAGGAAAGGCGTTTTGCATGAATAAGGTAAAGTGGAGTGAGGACAAGCACGAATAGAGCCGGCCAGCCGAGGGTAAACATAAAGCGTTCATCAAAAAAAAGCTGCGGCTGAGAAATTAATTCCGCGCAGGATTTAGCTGTAGTGTAGAACGGAATCAAGGTGGTGGCATAGAATCCCTGCTCAAAATCTGCTTGATAGCCGGGCATCTTTAATAGGAACAAGTTCACACAAAGAGGGACTAGGCACGCCAGTGCCGGCAAGACAAGCCAAAACGCGTCTTCCCATCGCCGGGTTGTGCGGGCGGTGAAACGTTTGAGAAAGATAAGTGCATGCGCCAGAAGCGCAACTACGCCGATCGTTCGCGTAATCAAGGCAAACCCAAGCAAAACTGCGCCAAGCGCAAAGTTCTTCTGAATGCGAACGGCGTAAAAATAGCCGATAAGAAGCGCGATAAAAAGAGGTTCAGAATAGCCCGCCGTAGCAAAGTAGGAGGTGGGAAAGATATTCAGGCAGAGAACGGCCCAGAGGCTGCTCGTTGTCGCGAACCCCTCAGCGCGCATCAGCTTGAACAAGATGATCGATGCTGCAAGCAGAAATCCAAACGAAACAAGCATTGCCGCCTGATTCGGGCTAAGCTGAGTAATATCTAACGCGGTTCTGACGAGAAACGGATATAAAGGCGGAAACCGGCTGATAAACGCAAGCCGGGTTTCGGAGATCTGGTTTGCTATGCGATCTAGCTCGGCAAGTTCTGTGTAGTGAATGGCATCCCAGCGATGCCAGAGCAATAAATATTCGCTTAGTGATGTGTAATTAACACGTGCGAATACCGCTACCCAGATCATGAGTGCCAGTCTGACAAACAATACAATCAAAATAACCAGCAAACATTCTTGGGGGATTCTCAGTTTCGAAAACATAATGGATTTGTGACTACGAAACTGCCGATGGCGCAAGAACAAAAGCATGGCAAACAGCGGTATATACGGTTTTTTTGTCGGTTTAGTTTTGATTCCGGTGTTACGAATATTGATCGGAATGCAGTGGAAGACATTTTTTATTTAAAGAATCCTTAACCTGTCGAGTAACGGTGGCGAACATGCACAAACAAAAATTCACGCTTCTTTTTGACCTCGTTATTTTCGCAGCAAGTTTTCTTTTAGCTCCGCAAACGCTGCTTGCGCAGGCCGCCCGCGAACCGCTCGGTTTGGATGGCGCAAATTTAGTGCATATGGCTGTAAGCGCCGATGCGCATCTTACGTTTGCCGGCTGTCAAGGTCCGCTCGGCATATTCTATTCAACTGACTTCGGCGGGACCTGGAATGATGCGCGGGATGACGTATATACGGGCGGTGAGGCCAAATCATTTGCCATTGCCAACAACACTCTTTTTGCTGTTGCCGGTTTTGATCTTTATTACACCTCACTTGCGGGGGACCGTCCGGAATGGTCGCAGCTTGAGTGGCCTGATGGGGTTGAGTTTGAAGCCGCAGTGCTGGCTGCGGCCGGAAACTTCGTTGTCATGGGTCAAGGCTGGCTGCCGAAATTACGTGTCTACAACGCTGCCACTGAAGACTTGGGCCCAGAAGTTCAGATTCCGGATACGCAAGGCGTAAGCAGCATCGCCATTGATGCGCCGAACGGCTACGTCTACGTGCTCACAGGTTCTTGGCAGGCGACGAACGCCGAGGTCTATCGTGCGGATTTTGATACGGAAACAGGCGCAGTCAGCAATTGGGTCAAGAGAGAACCGGGAGCGTCTACGGGGCGTTTCTGGCGGGTTTTTACGGCACCAAACGGTGACGTTTATGTTTCCACGTTTACATTTGGCGAAGGAATTTTTAAGAGCACCAATTTCGGTGACAGCTACACGCGGCTGAAAGACAGTACCGCGGCGGATATTGATAACCAGGTTGGTTTCATGCAGTTCGCCGGCGACGTCGGGCTGCTCGGTGAATATTATTCAACAGACGGCGGAACGACCTGGTATTTTCAGGGTGATGACTTTCTGGCTCCGGAAGATCGGATCCTGGGCGCAAGTCCGATAGGAACGGCGGGTGTTTTGCACCCGGCAGATGTTACGCAAGCGCTGATGCGCTCGGATGTGGGGGTGACAAAAACAGAGGATCTGAGCACGCAGGATTATCCGTTCTGGCTGCCCGCGAGCTCTGGTCTGCAAGGAGTCGTCGTTAATGATATGGCTCAGCTTGCTTCGGATAAGAACGTCGTGGTACTCGCTTCCGACAGCGGCGTTGCCTTCACCAACTCGTTTCTCGATGATGACCCGAACTGGATTTTCCCCTTGTTTCCGCTCGGCGCCGGCGGCGGCAGTACCGCGGCTGTTTTTGATCCGAACGAGGACGGACGATTCTTTCTCGGCGCAGGCGATGTCTACGAAGGGTCGGTCACGGCTGCCGGAAGCAGCAGCCCGATAAGCTGGCAGATGCGCGATCAACGGGACGGCTCAGAACAATACCGTATGGTGATGGAGCTTTCGGTTCGGGGAACTGTCTTGGCTGCCTGCTTTGCTTCATTGGATGGGGCGGTCGATGGGGCGCTTCAGTTTTATGACATAGCCAACGGCAGCTTCACGGAAACAGATACATTTCTTGACGGACGTCCGGTAAACACATTTGTCGCTGTTAATCAAAACCTGTTCTTTGCCGGTCTCGGCGTCTGGTCGCCAATCACTGGTTCCCTGAATGGCGATAACCGTGGAGTGTGGCAGAGTACAAACGGCGGGCAGTCATGGACAAAGCTGACTTCGCCTGATATCGAACAGGTTGGCAATTCCGTGATCCGCAAACTGCTCTACGATCCGGCCACAGATACGCTCTATGCTGCGGCTCAGGATATCAACGCGACCAACACACCAAACGGTACGGTGTTTGCGCTGCGCGGTGCTTCCACCGGAAACGGCACTTGGGTGATGGCTCCGTTGACGCAAGTTAATACTTTTTATCGTGCGACGGCGCTGGCGATGGATGCGGCAGGTGAATGGGTTTATGCGGCGGTGGGCCACGTGATTTATCGTTCGAACGACCTCGGTGAGAACTGGTATCGCCACTACACTGGTCTGCAGGACGAGACGACGAGTATGCTGTTTTTCGATGACCTTGTTCAAGGCGCCAATACCGGGTTCTGGTCGCTTACCGATACCGACGGTGGATTTTCGGGGCCGGTTTATCTGCCGTGGAACGGTTCTCTAGGCATGATTAACATTTTGGAACTTGCCAATCCGGGCAGCGAAGGTCTAACGCTGAGCGTTGTCCTGTTCAACCGCACAGGGGTGAGTTCGGGCGACCCCAGATACTATTATATCCCTGCCGGTGAGCAGCTTGATATTGAGGTGAATCAGCTCCCCGGGTTTTCCGCGGAGTACGGTACGGCAAAGATCGAGTGGCCCGGTGCCGGCGCGGTGACCGGACGCGTGTCATTCTACAGCCGCACCAGGGATCTGCGCGGGTTTCAATTTGTTTATCAGTACCCGATGCAGAACGCGAAGACAGGAGATACCTTCGTTACGTACAATACCATTCATCCGTCGCAGAACCCGGCGGAAGGAGGCATAGTTGCCAACTGGCTGACGATTGCCAACCTTGAGCAAAGCGATCAGGGGTTCAGCATTGAACGCTATTCCCAAGAGGGACAGCTCGTGGACACGGCGTATGTCTCCGTGCCGGCGCTCGGCCGCGTTGATTTTGACGGTGGTCACTTAAGCGCGGGTCCCGGCAAAGTCGGCCTGAATCGCATTGTTCCGATGAATCAAAGTGCTGCGTATATGGCTTTCTTGGTGCGCTACGGACAGACGACTTTGAACGCGAATCAAGACTACAGCTTTGCCTTTCCCGTAATCGCGCGAGCGGCGACCGCTAGTGATGAGTTTGTTGGTATTTCAAATGGCGGAGGCGCACAGAACTGGATTACCGTTGTCAATCCCTCGGACGAGGAGAGCGACTACGAAGTCGTATTCTTAAATCACCTCGGCGAAGAAGTTCATGTAGAAGACGTTGTTCTTGCGCCCTACAGTCAGGTGCACTTTGATGCGTCCCAGTATCTAAGTGCCGGGGAAAGCGGTATGGTCAGTCTGTCGCCGTATGAACACGATCTGACCGGTTATGTGGAAAGCGGATTCTACCATATAAATCCAAACGGAGATGTCGGCACGGCTTATTATGCAGGGTCGAGACCTGAGACGCTGTCTAAGAAATGGAACGCGTGGAATCTCTTCCTCGGGCAGCGCAACTGGCTGCGCTTATCCAACCTCAATGAGTTTGATACTACTGTCGTGCTCAGGGTAAATAATCCGGAGGGCTTGGGGGTGGTTGAGCTCTTTTACGAGCTGGGTGGAGGTGTGACGGTTGACCTTGCGCTGCACGATCCCGTGTGGGGCACGGGGGCCGACAGTTATGGAACAGTGTCCGTCGAATCGCCCACGGGAGTTATTGCCGATATGGTGCGCACGAA
>JAKPSH010000153.1 GCA_029555385.1 Pseudomonadota bacterium | reverse complement strand
CGCCCTTGCCGCCGAGCAGACGGCAACGAAAGACTATGACCGGATATTCTTCCTCCGCGAAGAAGTCTTAGCCGATCTGCACTTCGGCACTGCTGAATTCGAAGATCTCCTCCCTTGAGGTTCGATGTATAGGTTTTTCCTTACTATCGAACCTCTTTGGGTCCTGCCGTGTGCATGGATGCCCCCTCCACATACCCCCAGCACGAAACTCTCTCACGATTACTCAATATTAGCTTCACTCTGGTAATACTTTTGTAGTTTCTGCGACTATTTTCAGCACTTAATCATCTTTAGATCTAAAGCTTTATCCGTTTATTCCCGTTAATTCGGGAAGCCTGTGCGCAAAGCTTGCGCATGTTTAAGACACTGCGTCAGCACAGCGGAGAAGCGTGCAGTTGCGGAGTTTGTTTATCTCAGATTAAAGCCAGCTTTGTTAGAGGATACGTCAATGTTGAACAACATGAAGCTAAAAGCCAAACTGATTGGCGGATTCTGCGTAGTTGCGTTTATCGCCATGCTCATCGGCATGGCGGGAGTTTGGGCGGTGCGCGATATTGGCTCCCGCCTAACGCACATTGGCACTCAAAGCCTCCCTGCCGTGGAAAACGCGGACCAAATCATGGAAGAACTGACACACATCGAAATGTCGCTCCGCACAATAATGAACCCCAATGTTGACGACGAGACCTACCAGCAGGCGCTTAAGGATCTTCAAGGAGCACGCGAGGATTACCTATCCGCCCAGGATGCTTACGAAGCTCTGGCAAAGGACGAAGAAGAGAAGGCGGCTTGGAACAAATATCTTTCGGCTGTCAAGGAGTGGCGCGAGCTTAATACCAAAATTGCTGAAACAGTATCAGGCATCCGGCAAAGCGGTATGCGCAATCCATTTCTGCTAATGCGCGATCTTCTCGGTTTCCGGGGCGATCACTATGCGCTGATGTTTAAAGCTATTCAGTTTATCGAAAACAAAGAAGCGTTCGAAGGCGGCGGTGACCCGACTGCCTGCAACTTCGGCAAATGGCTAAAGACGTTTCGCACCGAGAACAAAGAGATAAACTCCCTCATCTCTGCGATCCATCAGCACCATAGCGTTTTTCACAACTCTGTGCCGGCTATACGTGCAGCGGTAGCCCGCGGCGACCTTGACGCTGCCCGGCACACTTTTCACCGGGAAATGGAGCCGGCCGCCGACTCGACGCTTACGATATTCAACCAGATGATTGATGTCGCGCAAAGAGCAGTAGCAACTTACGACGAACTTGACCATCTGGTATTTGTCACCGCTAAGGACATCCGGACCAAGACCTTCGATTCGCTGGAAGAGATCATCAAGCTGACCAAGAGAGAAGCTGAACACGCGCTAAGCGAAGGAAAGGCCTCGCTAAGTTTCGGACAAAACTTCACATTCGCCGGAATGATTGTCGGCACTTTGCTGGCGCTGGTTCTTGGCGCAGTTCTCGCACTTTCGATTACCCGCCCCGTGCTAAAACTCGCCAACGCCTCACGCACCCTTGCCGCGCAAAACGAGGAAATGGCTCGTGTGGCCGGAGCCATCGCTGACGGCGATCTCACGGTTGAAGCAAAGTCAGCGCAAGAAAACCTTGATTTAGGCTTCTCCGCGCGCGGTGATGAAATCGGCATGCTTGCTGGAGCATTCTCGGAAATGATGCGGTATCAAAGCGAACTTGGGCAGGCAATGAGCCGCATGACCGGTAATCTGAACGATATTCTCGCGCGGGTAAACGAGGCTTCCGGACAAGTTGCCTCCGGGGCATCGCAAGTATCCGATGCGAGTCAATCGCTCTCGCAAGGCGCCACCGAACAAGCGGCATCACTTGAGGAAATCACCGCCTCGATGACCGAAGTAGGTTCGCAGACTAAGACCAACGCGGAGAATGCTGTGCAGGCAAACAAGCTTGCGGCCTCGGCACGAAGTGCAGCAGACAACGGCACCGGTCAGGTCGAGCAGATGATGTCGGCGATGTGCGACATTCAAAGCTCGAGCAAAGAGATCGTGAAAATCGTCAAGGTCATCGACGATATCGCCTTCCAGACAAACTTGCTTGCGCTGAATGCCGCGGTTGAAGCCGCGCGCGCCGGCCGCCATGGCAAGGGCTTCGCCGTGGTTGCTGAGGAAGTGCGCAACCTTGCCGCACGAAGCGCCAAGGCCGCACGAGAAACCGCAGAGGGCATCTCCAGCTCCATGGAAAAGGTTGAAAACGGCACAAAAGTCGCAAGCAGCACTGTTGCGGCACTTTCGCAAATTGTGCAGGAAGTAACCAAAGTAAATGATCTGGTAAACGACATTGCGGCCGCCTCAAATGAGCAGGCGCAGGCCATTTCGCAGATGAGCACGGGCATGACCCAAATTGACAGCGTGACGCAGCAAAACACGGCAAATGCCGAAGAGACTGCTTCTGCCGCAGAAGAGTTGTCGTCGCAATCCGCAGAACTTCGCGAGCTGCTTAGCCGCTTCCGCTTGCGTTCGGCTGGTGCCCAAACACGCTCAGCGGACCACAGGCCGGCGGCAGCAAAGCGCGCAGCCGCTCCAGGCAAAGGAAACGGCGCGGGAAGCTCCTGGGGCAAAGCCAAGAAGTTGCAGACTCCGGGCGAAATTATCGCGCTCGACGACAACGACTTCGGACGCTTTTAGGCCCCTACCGGATGCGTCCCCGGCGCTCGATGCGCCGGGACGCATCCCACTATTCAGCGCGCTAAACCCACCCTCGCTCGGCGTTCGCCTTTGATATCTACGCATATCCGTTAACGATTTATCTTTCTGCGCCGGAGCAACTAGTTCAACAGAGTCACACTATAAACTTGTTTAGCCAAGTATCCGATATTACTAAGGAGTTTAAGACACGAGAACATGCATTGCCGAGTTTCGATGCCGGCAGCGCAATTTCGTCAGGCGCACTAAAGGTTTTCGGAGCAGCGTATGTTGTGCTATCGCGCGGTCCGCTTCGCCCTAATCTTTTTCGTTTTCATCGTCGACTTCGCCTCGGCCTCCGAAGCACCGCTTGTTGAGCCGCGAAACGTAATCGTGCTCATCGGTGACGGCATGGGACCGGAGCACCTGACAGCAGCCCGCGCGTATTTAGGCCGCGCGTTGTGCGTAGACAGCATTGTTCACGACGGACTTGTGACCACACACAACGTCTCCGGTGCGATTACCGATTCAGCCGCTGCCGGAACTGCTATCGCCACCGGGAATAAGGTTAATAACGGCGTAATCAGCCAGGCGCTGCCCGGAGACGGTTCAGATCTGCAAACACTGCTTGAGTATTTCAAAGCCAAAGGCAGAAAGACTGGGCTCGTCACCACCACTTACATGACCGATGCCACGCCGGCGTCCTTCGGCGCACATGAACCAAGCCGCAGCAACACCTCGCAGATCGCCTCCGACTTCATCAACCAAAGTAAACCAAATGTGCTTTTAGGCGGGGGCGGAAGCGTCATGAGTTCCGCGGCAGCCACAGCAGCCGGCTACACCGTGGTCACCACCGCGGCAGCGCTTTCGGCGATCGACTCCGCATCGTCAACTCTTCTTTCCGGTCAGTTCGGTTCAGGCAATCTCCCCTATGAATACGACGGCTTGGGAACACTGCCGCATTTAAGCGACATGGCGAATAAGGCCTTAAGCATCTTGGAATTAAGCCCCGACGGGTTCTTCCTGATGATTGAAGGCGGGTTAATCGACAAAGCGGCGCACAGCAACAATCTGCCCCGCACCGTCATGGAAACAGTGGAGTTTGAAGACACTGTTCAGCAAGTCCTCAACTGGGCCGATGGCCGCACGGACACTTTAGTCATAATCACCGCCGACCACGAAACCGGCGGTCTGCAGGTGCTTCAAGACAACGGCGCCGGACAAATGCCTACCGTGAGCTGGTCGAGTACGAATCACACCAATGCCAATGTTCCCATCTATGCCGTAGGCTACGGTGCAGAACAGGTCAGCGGAATTCTGGATAACACCGATATTTTTGAGATTATTACGCGCGCCGGGTACACTTACAATACCGCGCCACAAGTCGATGCCGGTGAGGACCAACTCATTGAAGACGGGACGAGCGCCACGCTTACTGGTATTGTTGTCGATGACGGCCTTTCTGAGCCGCTTGGAACCGTGACAGCAGCATGGTCCAAAACGAGCGGTCCCGGCACAGTGCAGTTCGCTGATGCTTCGGCGGCAAGCACCTCCGCGCAGTTCTCGGCAATAGGAACATATGTGTTGACGCTCAGCGCCGATGACGGCCTGCTTACTGGCACTGATCAGATCGAAATTACTGTGGCTATACGGACGAGCTGCGGAGTCGGCGAACCAGAAACGGATAGCGACGGCGACTCTACCCCCGACTGCATTGATGCATGTCCTGATGATGCGCTGAAAATTGAGCCCGGAGTCTGCGGCTGCGGAGTTACGGAAACTGCGCTTGATTCCGACAACGACGGTCTGGCAGACTGCGTTGATGCCGATGACGACAACGACAGCGTCTCTGATGCGCAAGAATACTTAGACCATACCGATCCTTTCGACCGCGGAAGCAATCTTGTGCTTCTCCCGGCAACCGTATGCGCAGAATGGAACGGGTTTCTTGGCGGCATGTGGAACATCATGGAGCACATCAACCTCAGCCACGCGGCGCTTGCAGTATCAAGCACGCTCTATGATATGAACGATCTGCCAGACGGCAGCCGCGTTTTTTCCGTCCCCACCGGCGGCCAGACGGATCTGATCGTTCATGACATGCCCGGCTTTGAGCCAAACCGCTACGGCAAGGTATGTTCATCTGTGAATTCCGCGCAGCCGGGAGATTTTGACGGGCGCATGGTTTACTACAAACCTTCACCGGGATCCGGCACGGCAAATACCTTTGATTTTGCTTTTGCCATGCCCTTTCTCAGCGGAGTTAAGGGCCGGCAATTCGTTCTGTTCAACACGTTTCAGCCGAGCTTAGACTCCGGAGACAGGCGGCATCGGGTGGCAAACTGGATTCAGCTTACAAATCTCTCTGATCATGCGCAAAGCGGCGACTTGGTCTTCTATTCGCAGAGCGGAGCGTTTCTTGGCTCCGAAGAAACCGATCTGCTTGCCGGCGCAAGAAAAGACTTTTCCGCACACCAGTTCGGCCAAAATCGCGTCGGACTGATTGAGTGGCAGCCGCAAGACGAAACTGCGTTGTTTCTTCTAAGAAATGTCCGTTACTATTACGACAACGCCAACTGGGAAGAGAGCTTCAAATCAGCACAACCGCTTGAAGGTCAGGCTGGCTCCGGGAGACCTCTGGCGCTGCCGCTTGATACCACCGGAGGCTCCGCCATTATCGAGCTGGCCAATACCACAGATTCCACGCAAGCCGTTTCATTCTCGCTCTACGACGACGAAGGAGACATGCTTGATTCCGGCACACTGACTCTGGGCGCACATCGCACTCACCATCTCATAACGGACGCAATTCTCGCCGGGGAAAAAGGCATAGCTGTAGTACAGGGCAGCACGACGGGGGGGCTGATTGCCGTTGCAATGCACTACGGCAGGACGCCCTCGGGCGGCATCCGCTATATCTATGGTCTCAGCGCAAAAGAACCTTTGGGTCAGACGCTGCGCAGCTCATACAATACTTTTCTTGAACAAGGCTGCCGCCTGCTCCTGGTCAATCCGTCCCCGGCCAGTGCCGGCGCTTTACTCACGATAACACGGGATGACGGCACGGAACTCGTTGCCGGTGAAGCGCTGAGTGTGGCGGCGCACGGCCTGCTTGACCTGGACCTGTGCGGCAACGACGCAGCGGACAATTACGGGGTCGTCACTGTTCAGGCGCAAACGGCCAATACCCTGACCGGTGCAGTACTGCGTCTTGGCAAAAACGACCAATACCGCTTCCCCACACCGCTTCGCCAATAGAAGCCGCATTTTGAAACAGCTCTAACACGAACGGGGTTCTAAGCCGCTGATTTAATTTGGCAGACTGTGCTAATTCTGTGTAGCATACCGAGTCAGCAGCATGTGCCAGGAATCATGGGCCTTTATCTACTCGTCAGTTCGGATTTCAAGAAGACCGGCGGTCAAGATCGCGCCAACTATGCCCTTGCCGAATTTCTTGCCCGGCACGGCGATGAAGTCCATCTTGTCGCGCATTACGCTTCGGACAGCCTGCTCAAGCTGCCCGGTGTCATATTCCACCGCGCACCGCTCATCTGCCGCAGTTATTTTCTAAGCGAACCACTGCTGGCGCAGCTCGGACGTCATTGGGCGAAAAAAATCTCAGCGCGGGGCGGCAAAGTGCTGCTCAACGGCGGAAATTGCTCTTGGCCGGCGGTCAACTGGGCGCACTACGTGCATGCGGCCTATGCGCCGCAAGCTTCCTTCAGCGCGCTCGGCAGCTTGCAGGTGGCGCTCTACAACCGCGTTTACCGGGGGCGGGAACGCGACTCTTTCCGCAAGGCATCGAGAATCATCGCTGACTCCAATTTTACCGCGGCCAATATTGCCGAGCACTGCGGCATTCCCACAGAACGCATAACCACGGTCTATTACGGTGTCGATGCGCAAATTTTCCGGCCGTTCACCGAAGATGAAAAGCTCACCGCCCGCAGAGTGCTGCACTGGGATGAGCAAAAGCCGTACTTGCTCTTTGCCGGGGCGCTGGGTGACCGGCGCAAAGGCTTCGATCTGCTGTTTGCCGCCTGGCAGGAGCTTTGCGCCGATCCTGCCTGGAATGCGGAGCTTGCCGTAGCTGGAGCGGGCAGAGAACTGAAGCACTGGCAGCAAGCAGCTCAGGCAGCTGGACTAGCCCGGCGCATCCATTTTCTTGGATTTCGCAAGGACATCCCGCAGCTCCTCTGCGCGGCAGATGCGCTCGTCTCACCCGTGCGCTACGAGCCCTACGGCTTAAACGTGCACGAAGCTCTCTGCTGCGCCCGTCCGGCATTTGTCAGCAGCACCGCCGGCGCAGCGGAACGCTACCCCGCCGAGTTGAAAGACCTCTTATTTGAAAAACTCGAAGATCCTGCCGAGATTGCTGCTAAACTGCGCCACTATTTGAGCTGCCCTGCGCCCATGCAGAAACATCTTCTTGCCTTCTCTTCCGAGCTCCGTGCTTATTCCTGGGAGGAGATGGCCCGGCGCATCAAAGATGTCCTCGACACTTAAGGGCCCTGTGCTGCAAAATGTGACCTATTTTGCGGCACGCCGAGACGACGCGCAGAGGATGCCGGCCAACACGTACTTTCGCGGGGCGGTCAAAGAGCCGAGTTTGAGCCAGGTTCAAGGAGCGGGAATTACGGCGAAGGAGGCCTGCTTGCAGCAGGCCGGTACTGAGCCGCAATTTCCCGCGACGAAGAAATTGGCCAAAATCGGGTCTTTGACCGCCCCGCGGCGCTACGCGGGCTTAAGGAAAATAGTCGCAAGCGGCGGCAGCGTAAGCGTCAGCGAGTGCGGACGCCCATGTGCGCCCCAGTTGTTCGCTTGAATCACTCCGCCGTTTCCGACACCGCTGCCCCAGTAGTATTGAGAATCGCTATTGAGGATTTCGCGCCACTGCCCCCCCCAGGGTACTCCAAGCACATAGCCATGACGCACCACGGGGGTAAAATTACAGAGCACAACAACGCAACTGGAGCGGTCTTCGTTCCAGCGCAAGAGACTCAAGATGCTTTGCTGGTAATCGTGGCAGTCAATCCACTCAAAACCGCGCCAGTCGTGATCCACTTCGTAAAGTGCCGGCTCGTTGCGCAGCGTATGGTTCAAATCCTTGAGCCAAAGCTGCATCCCCGCGTGGTTGGGATATTGCAGATTCTCCCAATGCACCTGGCGCTCGTTCCACCACTCATCCCACTCACCGATTTCGGAGCCCATAAAAAGCAGTTTCTTCCCCGGATGTCCGTAGATGTAGCCGAGGAAACAGCGCAAATTGGCAAACTTCTGCCAATCATCGCCCGGCATCTTTTGCAGAAGCGAGCCTTTGCCGTGGACAACTTCATCGTGCGACAGGGGCAGAACAAAGTTCTCGTGAAAAGCATAAAGCATGCTGAAAGTAAGCTGATTGTGATGGTATGCCCGGTGCACCGGCTCTTTCGACATGTAGCTCAGCGTGTCGTTCATCCAGCCCATGTTCCACTTAAAACCGAACCCCAGGCCGCCATAACTTGTCGGGCGTGAAACCATTGACCAAGATGTCGACTCTTCGGCGATGGTGAATGCACCTGGATGGTGCGAATAAATAAGTTCGTTCAGCCGGCGCAAGAAACTGATCGCTTCGATATTCTCCTTGCCGCCCCATTGATTAGGCAGCCACTCCCCGTCCCGACGCGAATAGTCCAGGTAAAGCATGGAAGCCACAGCATCAATGCGCACGCCATCGATGTGATACTTTTCAAACCAGAACAATGCCGAGGAAAGAAGAAAGTTGGCAACTTCCGTGCGTCCGAAGTTGAAAATGTTGGAGCCCCAGTCCGGATGGTAACCCTGGCGCGGGTCGGCGTGTTCATACAAGTGAGTCCCATCGAAATAGTTCAGTCCGTGGTCATCGCGCGGAAAATGCGCCGGGACCCAGTCCAGAATCACGGCGATGCCATGGCGATGCAGCTCATCGACCAGATACATAAAGTCCTGGGGCGTTCCGAAGCGGCTGGTCGGCGCAAAGTAACCGATAGTCTGATAACCCCAAGAGCCGTCAAAGGGATGCTCCGTCACTGGCATAAATTCAACGTGGGTAAACCCCATTTCGTTAAGATACCGGGGCAGTTCTTCCGCGAGCCGGCGATAGGACAGCGGCTGCCAATTCTCGTCACGCTTCCATGAGCCAAGATGCATTTCATAAGTATTCATCGGCTCGCGATGCCAGCGCCTCTGGGAGCGGCCTGCCATCCAATCTCCATCGGACCACTGATAGTCAAAAATATTCCAGACTCGCGATGCGCTAAGCGGCGGCTTCTCCGCGAAGAACGCATAAGGATCCGCCTTCCAACCTTTATAATCGTGGTGTTTACTCTCAATATAATACTTGTACGTATCCCCGTTCCTCACCCCAGGCACAAACCCTTCCCAGATGCCGGAGTCGCCGGTACAAATCAGTGAATTGCGCTTTGCATCATAGTCATTGAAGTCCCCGGCGACAGATACCCGCTTGGCATTGGGCGCCCAAACTGCAAAACGCGCACCCTCCTGGCCCTGGTAAGAACCCAAATGCGCGCCTAGTTTCTCGTAACTCCGGTAGTGCGTTCCCTGACGAAACAAATACTGGTCGTACTCGGTGATGAAGAAATTTTCCTGGGTCACTTGATATCTTCCTTATCTCAGCACAAGTCCGGTTCTGCACACCGGTTGCGTTATTTACTGCGTTCTTTATTAAATAACGCCCGGCCGGTTTGATTAAACTCCCGGCCATTCGTCAGTTATTTAGATTTTACTGCTAAGCCCGTCAGGCAGTATGTCCGCAGCACTTACTGATTATGCCGTGCGGCCAATTAAGTTCGGGGAAGCGAAAGGTATCATCTTTAGCCACCAGGCAGCAAGACAGCCCCACTATTTTAGCGCTGAATTTATTTCCGTAACTGCCGATAAGAAAGGTCGTTTAGGCAGAGGCTTGAAAAAACAAAATAAAAACCCGTCATGGAGAAATTGGCCCCCATGGCGGGTTTCCGATAGCGTTAATGCTTCAATCCGCCTAGTTCAAGTCCTGAATAAACAATGCATCCTCGCTGATTTGCGCGGCTGTGAGTTCGGCTTTTCTCGCTTTCGCCCCTGACAAACTCCGGAACGGTCCCACGAGAACGCGGAAATACCGCGTGCCATGAACCAAGGCCTCCTGGGACCGCGCGGTGATGCCTCGCGAACGAAGCTCTGCCAAACGATCCTCCGCCAAGGATTTCAGAGTTTCGGCTTTGACTTGCACATAGTAGCCCGGGGCAAGCTCGTCAATGATGAACACTGCTTGATGATGCGTATTGGTTAGCACAGCCCCATCTTTATTTGCTGCTGCCGGAGCCGCGCTATATCCGATGCTTGCCGGCGCGTCGCTTACCACCGCAGAAGCAGAATCCACTGCCGCTTCGAGCTTCGCCGTCTTTACGCCGCGTGAAAATCCAGCATCAGCAGCGGCCTGATGTTCGGCACGGTCTGTTTTTTCCGGCGCCGCGACCACCTCCGGCACGGACGTAATTTCCACAGGAGCCTGCGCCGCCTTGGCGACCTTGACCGGCACAACGCCCTTTTCACCTAGCTGCTTTGCCATGCGCTCCGAACGTTCGCGTGGTGCCGGGTGCGATGAAAGGAAACGAAAACCAGATGCATTTTTCCCCTTGGACTCGGTATAGTCGGCAAGCTTGGCAAACGCGCGCACAGCGCCGTATTGGTCGTAGCCGTGCCGGGACAGGAACTGCAGCCCGTAGTCGTCAGCCTCCCGCTCCTCTGACTGGGAAAACTGCGCATTAACAAATTCCTCGACCATACCGCCGACAATGCCCGAATTCGCAAGCACACCGACTGTGTTGTTCATACTCGCCAGTCCGGTTCGCGCGGCAGCCGCCGCGTGGCTCAAGCGGATTTTTTCCGAGGTGTGGCCGTTCTTGACGTGGCCGATCTCATGTCCGACAATGGCCAGCAGGTCATTGTCATCGGGAAGCATGTCCATGATGCCGCTGTTTACACGAATGCTCCCGTCGGCATAGGCACAGGCGTTTACCTCCGGCGTAATATAGACTTTATAATTCAACTTCAGGCCGTCTTCGTTCTGGTGTTTGGCCGTCAGGCGGGCCAGACGTTTTGAGTAAGGGTTAGACGACGCTGCAACTTGATGCTTCTTGTCGGAATGCTGCGCAAATTGCAGCGACATTGCTTTGATTTCTTCCGAACTCAACGTCGCAGCCTTGGCCAACTCGGTTCCCGCTTTAATTGCGGTTCCAACATCAACCTTGCCCAAGGAGCTGACATCCGGCGTGCCGTTCTTTAGTCCGTTAATCAACGAACCAGCGTCAGCAAAACGTCCTGCATTAATTTCACTGCATCCGGAAAAGATAAGAGAACTAATGATGATTGCGGTCGAAAGACCCCGATTGCGCATAAAAACCCCTTATTACTCTACGCTGTTAAACCGGCGCCGCCCCACAACTCACCTTTTGCTCATCAGGTCCAGCCGCGTAAGTGCTTCAATTAATTTAAGCAGGTCTCAAATACTCAGTTAGACTAAATGGTTAGTTCACAGGGCCGGTTCTCTCAGCCGAGAAAAAACTGGCGAATCAACCTGGGGATTGCATAGAATACCGGTCTGTTCCGGCGCTGACGTTTTCGCCACGTATTGAAGCGTCCGCAACTGCTTACGGAGTTGAACTAGCCGAAAAGGATGGAAAACAATATGAAACGCCTTCTTTCTCTTTTCTCTCTTCTCTTTTTTGTTCCGCTGGCAACGGCTGAGCCAAAAATGACAACGACGCCGTCGGGCTTGAAGTACGAAGATATCCAAGTGGGCTCAGGAGCGGAGGCAGCAGTCCGCAAGAAAGTTTCCGTTCATTATACCGGCTGGTTAAATGCAGACGGCAGCAGAGGAAAACAATTTGATTCCTCTGTCACCCGTGGACGTGCCTTCTCGTTTATCCTGGGCGTAGGTCAAGTGATTCAGGGCTGGGATGAGGGCGTCGCGGGAATGAAAATCGGCGGCAAGCGCGTGCTTTATATCCCGTCCAAACTCGGATACGGTGCCGCGGGCGCGGGAGGCGCAATCCCGCCTAACGCCGATTTGATTTTCGAGGTTGAGCTGCTCGGAGTGGAGTAGCTGCCAAACAGCGGCAAAACAGGCACACCTAGCGCCAGACACCGCTCGGGCCGGGAAAGTCAGATCCCGGGTAGATGTCCTGCCGTTTTTCTTTGAGTGCGGCCTTAAGGCGCAAGAATGTCTCGCGCTTTGCTGCCTTCGGGAAAATGGCCAGGTAGCGGTCGATCTGCTTGAGCGCCGCAGCATTCTTGCGCTGGTAGGCATACAAATAAACCAGGGCATCTTCTACATCTTCCCGCGCCTTGGGCATATAGCTATTTTGCAGAATCTTCAGGCTGTTTTCCGCTTTGGTCAAATACTGCGGCTCAGGCGAAACAACGAGGAACAGATACGCCGCGGCGAAATGACAGTTTCGCGAGCGGGGATATTTTGCCAAACAGAAATCCACGCTCTCGACGGCAAGCGAACCCGCTCCTTCAACATCCATATTATGCCCCTGCCGGTAAAGCTTCGCCAGCACGGTCAACACGCGTTCCGTCTCACCTTCCGACTTGAGATATGCCCGCGCATCAAGCAGCGCCTCCAACCAGCGCGCATACGCCTCGCGTTTTTGCGCAGTATCTTCAAGCCGCACCGGGTAACCGCCGGCCAGCGCACTCAGCGCCGCAGTCTCTGCTTCCAGGCCGGCAAACGGCATCTGGGGTGCATCGCGTTCGTCTCCCGGCAGCACAAACTTCGCCGGCGCCGGGCCCAGCATAGCGCAGCCAGAAAGCACCGCGGAGCAAAAAACAATTAAAGCCAACGACAAAGACGAGAAGGAAGTATTCTTGGACATAAAAGCTAAAATCTTGCTGTGCAAATCAGTTATACCGAAGGCTCATCACCGGGGCGCCGCCAAAAGGCTTAAATGACCCGGCAACGATCCCGCTTTGGATTTGATAAAATTAGCAGAATGCCGTCCGCTAGAAAAGGCGGAGCTATTTTTTGCCGCGCCGCGGCTTTTTGCCCACAAGACGCTCATTTCGCTGGGCGATAAGCCCTTGGCGCCGGTTTTTCATGGACGCAAATACAGACTGGACTTTTGCGGCGAATCGCCGGCCCTTGCCAATAACATACCACTTAAAGTCACGAACACTGCGCTTGATTCCCGCAATGAATCCCCGTCCTTGCTCAACAGCGTGGGCTTTTGTGCGGACGATGTCTTTCTCTACAGCATCGGCTTTCCGCTCAACGGCATCAATTACCGCATCCTGCAGCGGGACTCCCGTTGCTTGAGCTTGCACCCCATCCGTCATCGCACCGAGCAAAAGGCCAAACAGTACAGCGCCAAGACAGACCGGGCGAAGCTTTGCCAAAGTTAATCTGCTGAAAAGCATAGGTGACTCCAGGTTAATAGAGCTGCATACTGCGAAAGATCGACGCATTAAATACCATGAAATCAACCTGTCCCGCCGTAAACTCCGAACGGCATTCATCGGCTGTGTAGGTCATGTGATTATGTACTGGATCTTCTCCATCAAGGTCCGGGCATGAATCACGGTCGACCGGACAGTAGTTGCCGCTCTCCGGCGTTTTCTCCCGCGGCGTATCGCTGATCAGGTCATCAAAGAATCCGTCGCACTGCCCGGAGAATGTATGCAGCAACCCCAGCCAGTGGCCAACCTCATGTACCAGCACGTGACCCGTATCATAATGTGCGAGCGGCCCGCCAACGATCGCCTTGTAATGCAGCACGACACCGTCGTACTGCGCAAGCAGCGGATAGAATACCGGCAGCGTTGTATAACCGAGAATCGTGCCCCGTCCGCCGGAGACTTCGCCGCTTGCCTGAATATCCACGAGATAAACATTCAGGGTATCCGCGGCACCCTGTTTCAACTCCTGCTTGGCCTGCATTTCGGTTTCTGAGCCAGGCGACATCACATGCCAATCAGCGTTGCGCACGCGATTAATGCCCGCAAGCGTAAAGCGAAACGGTGTGGCAACTCCACCGGTTTCTCCGCTGTATGCGCTGTTTAGCACTTCTATCTGCTCAATCAGCGGCGCATCAGGCACTTCGCCTTCCTCTTCAGTGGGACCCTTGCTGATCACATGAAAGTATACCGGAATAGTAGCCGAGGTTCGCGCCAGAGTAACCGCGGCCGAACGGGCAGCACTGCGTTCGGCCTGGAAGTCGGCAAAGAGCATAGACAAATTGGCCAAGCCGTCATTACTGGGCTCTTCCGTGGCACAGAACGCAATCGTCCGGCTAAAGCTTTCATCAACAGAAGACACCGTGCCAATTGTGCCGGTGGAGGCGCTGGATTCACTTACCGGATTTTCAAAATCGGGATACGGCCCCTCGTCTTCCGAGCCGGAGTCCACAGCGCAGCCGTGCAGTCCAACCAAAGCGCAAAGCACCAAAGTGAACAACAGCTTTCCGGATGAATGCTTCCCCTTCATAGAACCTCGCTAATCAAACCGATACAAAATCAGGCACTTAAACTCCCAATATTGTTCTTCTTCAACACAAGCCGGACGTTGCATTAAATGCTGAACGCGCATTTTTTTAAGGCCCTCTGCGTCTAAGATACAAAAGAAAAGGCTCGCTCTGGGACAGCAAGAGCTTGAATTAATTAAATATTTTAAGAACGTCCCATTTTGAGGGTATATGGACCGCCCCATGACAAAGTTTGCATTATCTGCTGTGCTTTGTTTCCTTGCGTTTGGTCTTGTCGGCCAAGCCCAAGCCGATCAGCTTCTTCGCTGCCAGAGTATCGGAAACCGGTATAACTTTTGCCCGACAAACACATACGGCGGCATCAGCCTTGTGGATGAATTTTCTGATGCGCCGTGTGTTTATGGACGATCTTGGGGATATACGTCCCGCGGCATCTGGGTCGACAACGGCTGCCGTGCGATGTTCAACGTCCGCCAAAATAGAATCTATTATGATTCCCGGGATTACCGGCCAATCGGCGCCGTAGCGAATTTCCCGACTTACCGCAATGACGATCGCCGTTATATGCCGAGACCGTTTTGGGCCCCGCCGGGAAACCGCTGGTGCCATGACCGTTCCTGCGCAAGCTACAATCCGCCCCCCCGCACCAGACCCGATGTGCGCTGCGCACATGGTCACGATCGGCATGGCCGGTGCCGTCCGCACGATAATGGGCGGGGCCGTGCTAAATGAGCCGAGCTGCAAATACATCTGCGCTTTGTTAGCAAAACGTCTGTTTGAAACATTAGGGCTGCTGCCGCAGGAATTGTCACCGCGCTCGCACCGAGCAAGCATTGACAACCTCCGTGCCGCAGCAGCCCTTGTTCCCGACGCAAGGATTGTCCAATCATCCCTTGCTGCTGCCGCTGTCGAGCGCTCCTAGCTCAGACAGCGCCCAGTTGGCATTTCCGCGGACGTTATCGTCCTCATCGACCTGACAGCGCTTGAGAATATCAAACACTTCTTGGTCGACGGCATAACGGCCCGCCTTGACACTATCGACGAGAAAGATAATAGCCCGGCAGCGAATAGGTTCTTGATACCGCTGGACGTTGTCCTGCGCCGCAGCCAACACCGACCCCCGGGAAGGCGCCAAGTCAAGCTTTTCCAGGACATCGAGCGCTCTCACGCGGGGCTCCCAATACACCTGCTTTGCATCGACCAAGCTGCAAAGCCACTGGACATCGCCAGCAGGAAGCGGCTCTTCCTGCCGAAGCTGCATGGCGCAATACGCATGGACCGTACCACTCCGTGCCGCGGAACTCGCGTCGCGGCCGCTGCGCAAGGCTTCAAGAATCCGCTCCCGATCCGCTGCCGGAGCACTGCGGTAAAGCCGGCCAAGCGCGCACCGGGCATTGTAGCAATGTGGACCGCGGGCATACGCCAGGACAGCGCTGACCTCAAGAGTGGTGCCGGAACCGAGCCGGCCCAGTAAATAAATCATGCGGCCTAAGTGCTCGTCGCGGCGGTTTCCGGGAACGGCGCTGACCCTGTCTTCATCCATTAAGGCCAGCACACCCTTTATCCCTTCAGAACGAATTTCATTGATCACCGCTGGATGGCTGAATGTGTCATCCGCTGCTCCGCCTCCGGCCGCTCCGTGGTAAATTGCTTCCCACGCTCGGCCGGCCTGGAAAGGCGGTGCTGTCCTTGCCGCGTGAAGTAAACGGCAAACTGCATCGGGCCGCTCCGGAAGGAGCGTCTCCAGCCAGTAGAGATTGTTGTCGGTATCGTAGCCTTTCTTCAGGTCTTCCATCATCAGCGCGATCGGGTCATAGCCCATGCTTTCGAGCCGCTGGACCGCCGCCAAGCGATCCTCACCCGAGAAGACGACCTGATTGAGAACCCAGG
>JAKPSH010000321.1 GCA_029555385.1 Pseudomonadota bacterium | reverse complement strand
GCGGATCGGCCACCGCCGCAGGAATGCTGACCGAACCTTCCTCCCCGCGCGCCGTTGTCAACCGGAGCTGCGCAACATAGGCGACAAGTTCCGGACTGATTTGCGCATGACAATCGGGGCGCGAACAAGGATAGTTCGGGTTGCATGGGCTGCACGAGATCTGCGTCTGCAGCACGAAGTTGCCCTCGCTGTACGGCCCGGTTTCAAAACAAAGCGCGGACGCAAGAAAAAGTGCCACCACCGGCGTGCCGCTGGCCACAGCCAAGTGCATCGGCCCCGTGTCGCCCGTAATCAGCACACCGGCACGTTCCAGAATACCGCCCAGTTGATCGAAATTCGTTTTGCCGGCGGCACTGACCACACGCGGATTAGAATAGGATTTCAAGATTTGCTCAATCAAATCTTTCTCATCCGGCGAACCAGTAAAAATCACCCGCGCGTTCATTTGTTCAACAAGAATCTGCGCCAGCCTGCTGAAGCGCGCCACTCCCCACTGCCGTTTGCCCTGACTAGCGCCCGCCTGGATGCAAATCAGAGGCCCCGGACCAGTCAGACGGTGCTCCTGCAGAAACTGCTCAGCAAATACTCGCGAACTTGGCGACACATTATAGCAAAGATGCCGCGGATGCTTCGTGACGCCTGCCGCACAGCGGAAAATATCAACCAAATTGAGACAGTTGTAGTCGCGGTTCTGATGATAAACAAACGCGGAAAACAACATGGCCCAGGGATCGGCCATCAAGCGGAATCCTTCGGCATCAGCAAGCCAACCGGTATTAATTTTTGCATCGAGCATCTTCAGCAAGAGCGCTGTATATGAAGAGTTCGACATATTGATGCAGCAGTCGAATTTGCGCTCTCGCAGATCGGCCAGCATCTCATCAAGATAGCGGAACGCTTCGACAATCCCATCACGTTCACGATGCAGGCAGCGGCAGACATAACTCAGATCAATGACATAAACTTCGTCAATCGCCGGAATTCCGGAGCAAATCTTGGCAAACTGCTTTTCGATCAGAACAGTGATGCGCGCATCTGGATTATGCGCCTTTAATCCGGCAATTGTCGGCGAAGACTGCAGCATATCACCCAAGCGCGTGATCGCGACAACCAGGATGTTATTCACCTTCTTTTCTAAGCTTCCGCACATGGCTGATTTGTGACCTAATGTGATGCAAAAAGAGCAGCTTTTGCTCCGTCTCGGAAAGTGCCCCCTTCCCGGTCTGTATATCGGCCGCGAGACTCTCGATGGTCGGCTCTTCCCCACGCTCATAAACCGCGTTAAAACGCTTGATCAGTTCCGGATAGGGCTTAGCCGCCTCGAATGTCTTCGCCCACGGACTTTGCTGCACTCTCGCTTTGAGATCCTCAAAACGGTCGGCATAAATATAATCGAGCATCGCTTGCAGTCGATGCTGGTAAGTATGCTCCGCCAGGGCCCGCTTCCGTCCGGCATCAATAATCCGCTGACGTTCAGCGGGATGAGCCAAGTAGTATGCACCGCGCTCGAGCATCTCTTTTTCATCGGCAAAATCCGCAATCTCCACACCGGGAGTGAAGTTTTCCGCCAAATACTTGCGCTGATCGACAAGCTGGAACGCCCCGCAAGCCGCCAGCTCAAAAGTACGCGGATTGATAAAATCCCCGTCTGGTTCAACGCCGTCACGCTCTGCGGATGAGTGAAGGTTCAAGTTGATCGTCGAGGCATTGAAGATTTTAACGTACTCTTCCACGGCCAAACGGCGGCCGCCTTCTTGAACCAACTTTGTAAAGGGCATACATGCCGGCCACTGCGTTCCCCAAATTTTGAAATCATGCTGAGCGAGCAGCGAAAACATGTAGCGCCGGTTGTTGTATCCCGCGCCGACAAATGAGAGCTGTGAACCCCACTTCGCCTTTTCCTCATCGCTGAGCTGCAGCGGGCGATGAATCGCAGGATCGCACCCCACCGGAAGATAGACCGCCCTCCCCGCGCCAGCCTGCTCGACCAACCGCGGGAATTCGTCTTTTTGAATTAAAAACATGTAATCGTAGTAACGCGAAATCTGCTGCCAAGTGGTAAAGCGCCGGCAGTCCTCGACAAACCACATCACGGTAATAACCCCGCGCTGGCGCAGCTCCGTCAGCACGCGCCCCGAGAGCGGCGCTTGCGCCAAACAGATTAAGATATCTACCGGACGCTCGCTTACCCCCTCCAGCACAATTTGCGAGACCATCTCGACATATTGATTTTCAACAGCACTGCGCCGCGCAGGCTGGCGCAGGAACTCGCTGATATCGACAAAGCCCTGGTGATAGCGTTCCAGCGCAAAATGTGAC
>JAKPSH010000320.1 GCA_029555385.1 Pseudomonadota bacterium | reverse complement strand
CGGGAAAACTTCGCTTCCGCAGAAAGCCAGATTCGCGACGTGGATGTGGCGCAGGAAGCTGCTAACCTTACCCGGTTGAACATTCTGCAGCAAGCCGGCGCTGCCGTATTGGCGCAGGCAAACCAGCAGCCCGCTCTGGCTCTGGCGTTGCTCGGATAATTAGTGGAAGTACTCCGCTAGCAGGAGGAATGCTTCAAGGATCGAAGCATTCTTACCTGCGGTATTTTCTTAGTAGTTTCGGTTCTCAAAGTCGTGGTGCCCAGACATGTGCAGTATGGCATGTCTGGGTTTTTTGCGTTTTGGGTTAATTTTAAGGTCGATTGAAAACAAGGCTGAGGCTGAGAATAAGGCGAAGGCAAAGGCTGAGGCGGAGGGATTGCGGTCGCTGTCAGAAAAAGAGCCTTAGCCTATATCTCTGCCTTGGTCTTATTCTTCGCCTCAGCCTCAGCCTCAGCCTCAGCCAAAGTATAGCAGCAAGATTGCACGCCGCAGCGAAAAACCGAATGAAACCAAGAATACCCCATGATGGCCGATACTTCCTTCCCCCCCAAAAAACCGCTCAAGCTTTCTTTTCTGCTTGCCGATTCTGTTCCTCAGCGTTGAACAAACAACGCGGCACTCGATTCCCAGTAGTGCTCAAAATTGGATCCAACGCTTGACCGGCCTTGGATTCGGGAATTGAGACCACGGCAGTCTTAAGCAGTAACAGCAGTACAGTAGTTTTCTCAAAGCGTCGTGCGGCACCGCAAGGATATGCGGTTATTTGACACGCCTTTGGGAAAGCATTCGCTTGCTTTTCGCTGGATCCGGCAAAGCCCGGTTCAGCAGTCTTGGCCGCGGTGGATAGAGAGAAGCGGGCGAAGGTTCAAGGGAATGAAAATTGTTCAGGGAGGATAACTCATGGCTCTTACAATTAATACCAATATAGCTGCCCTTAACGCTCAACGCCGGTTGAGTGAGTCAACGGGTGATTTGAGAAAATCGTTCGAGCGGTTGTCGTCAGGCTTGCGCATTGTGCGTGCGCGTGATGATGCTGCCGGATTGGCGATTGCGGATACCTTGCGCGCGGATTCACGGATTGCCTCAGTCGCTATCCGCAATGCGAACGACGGCATCTCACTGATCAGCATCGCCGACGGTGCGCTGGATCAGATGAGCTCCGTGCTGACCCGCATGGCGGAACTCGCCGAACAGTCAGCCAACGGAACCCTGGGGACGGTGCAGCGTTCGGCGCTGAATGGCGAGTTCATGTCGCTGGCATCCGAAATCGAACGTATTGCTACGACGACTACGTTCAATAACCTGATGCTCCTTTCCGGCGGCGGCACGGTCAGTCTGCAAGTCGGGTTTGATTCAAGCACCAATTCGCAAATTACATACAACGGAGTAGAAGGGACTCTTGCTTCGTTGAATCTAGCAAATGCTGGTTCAAGCCAACTGCTTTATTCGTTGACTGCCGGAGGTTCTGCTGAAGACCAGCAGGCAGCCTCGCTGTCCGCGCTTGACGCAGTAAAGGCGGCAATCAGCTCGCTAACAACAGCTCGTGGAACGCTTGGTGCTGCGGAAAGCCGTCTTTCTGTGGCAATCACCAACCTGTCTGTATCCCGCGAAAACTTCTTGTCTGCCGAAAGTCAGATTCGGGACGTTGACGTTGCTCAAGAAGCAGCCAACTTGACCCGGCTGAATATTCTGCAGCAAGCGGGTGCGGCGGTCTTGGCGCAGGCGAACCAACAGCCGGCCCTGGCATTGACGCTGCTCGGATAACAAGCCGCAGTGCAGGACAAGCAGCGGGCAGTCACGGTTGGTCTGCTGCTTGTCAGCACTGCGCTATAGGGAGCGAACGGAATCGTCCCTAAAGCGCAGTGCTGGCCGCACAATTCACTTTCCCAAGAGCCGTGGTCATGCCCGGGTGCGGGTCCCTATCCCCCTGCACCCGGGCTTTTTTCATGTTGATTCTTTGACTGACTCTGCCTTCGAGCTCGTCTCCAGCGGAGGCACGCATCGCTCTGAGCCGACGTGAGATCCCTTGCGCAGTGATCGCCGCCATTGGAAACGATTCCTGCGCTCGGGAGGACAATTTTACTATTCCCCTTGCCGCCCCCTGCGTAATGCTCTTCCGGTTGTTCTTTATCCAATCTTGAAGTATTAAACCTTATAATCTATCCGTAACAACTCTTTCGCAATGAAAAGCAGCTATCCCAATATTCTGATTCTCGGCGTGCAGGTTCCTTTTACTAAAGGCGGTGCGGAAATGCTGATTGAGGGCCTGTACCGGGAAATGAGCGCGCGAGGTTTCGGTGTCGATGTCGTATCCTTGCCTTTTTCAGCTTTGCCGAAGACAGAGATCATCCGGCACATCGCAATGTGGCGGGCGCTTGAACTTAAGGCTTTTGCGGGCAGGAATGTCGATCTTGTCGTCGCGACGAAGTTTCCCTCGTATTGCGTGCAGCATCCAGCAAAAGCAGCTTGGCTGATTCATCAGCATCGTCAGGTTTATGAGCTTTATGGCTCCCGCTTTGGCGATTTTGATACCGGTCCCGCGGATGAATCGCTGAGGCAGATGATTATGCAAGCGGACCGGAAGGCTCTGGCCGAATGCCGCCGGATTTATACGATCTCCGGAAACGTCAGCGCCCGGCTAAAGCGTTATCTTGCGCTTGACTCTGAAGTGCTCATGCCGCCATTGCCGCTTGGGGATAACTATTACAACGCTGAGCCGGGGCAATATATTCTTTCGGTCGGGCGTTTATGCAGCATTAAGCGGGTGGATTTGATTATCAAAGCTTTACCGCTGATTCATGAATGTTTGAAGCTGAAAATCGCTGGCGGCGCTGACGAACCGGCAATTGAGCAGTATTTGAAGAGCGAAATTGACAAGCATCATTTGTGGCATCGCGTCGAGTTTTTGGGCCGGGTGAGCGATGCTGATTTGCTTCAGCTTTACGCCCATGCCTTTGCGGTGTACTACGCGCCGTTTGATGAGGATTATGGATTTGTCACGCTAGAGGCGCTGGCCAGTGGCCGCCCTGTGATTACGGCGCTGGATAGCGGTACTGTGCTGGAGTTTATTACCGACGAACTGAACGGGCTGGTCGTTGAGCCGAATGAACAAGCGATTGCCGGAGCGATCAACCGGCTGGTCGATGATGAAGAGCTTTACGGACGCTTGCGCCAGAACTGTTCCAGCGCTGTGCAAGGCAGTGCGTGGGCGAGGATAATCGACGAGTTGGCGGCATGCATCCGGTTTTGAACGATGGTACAATTTTCTGCAAAAAGAATTATTACCGTTCTTTTGCTTGGTGCTGATATTTTGCTTTTTCTGTTGTCTATTTTGCCTAACTTTTATGAACTGGTCTGGGAGAATCCTTTCAGCGTTGACGAAACAAGGCGCGGCGATACTTTTCTGTTTGTTCTATTTAATGCCGGAGCGGTTCTGTATAGTTATGCGGTTGTCACGGCGATGGTACAGAGATATTGCACTGTCTATCTAAAGACTCTGCGGCAGTTTCGCCTGAGGAGAATAATCCTGTTTGTTATTGCTTATCTCAGCTTTCTGAGCGTCCTGATCAATGCCCAAAGTCTTACTGGATTTTTCCCAGAGGATATGCCGGTGCGCCCGGAAAGCGGAGGGATGGTGCAGTTGTGCCTGCTTATTTCCGGGGCAGCCAGCCTGCTGCTGAGCAGCAAGTACTACAAATTTATTGGGCGCCTGCGGGATAAGGAAAAAAAGGCTCTAGCTGGTTGCTGACCGTGCTGATTCTGCGGCCGCCGCTGCTTCGAAAATGCGAAGCGGTGGAATATTAAGCATCTCCACTTCGCTGCGAACAATATCCATATGTTCGGCGAGCTTGTACTTGATATCTGTCTTAGATTTCGACGGCAGCCCGAAAAACTGATAGACGAAAAAGCGGCCCTCTTTACTTAGAGCTTGGCGAGTATTGTCCAGGATCCGGTCTTTCAACTCTACGGGAAACATGGAAAATGGAATACCGGAGATGATATAATCGGCGGACTGAACATTGCAGCCTTGGAGAATATCTAAGACGTTTTCTGCGCTGTCGTTGACGATATGCGCTCGTGAATCCTCGAACTTTGCACTTAGTGCGCGCGCAAAATGACTGTTTGCTTCAATGGCAATCAGCATTGCATCTTCATGCATTTGCGCCAGCAGTTTCTCGGTAAATACTCCCAGGCCGGGACCGTATTCAACAATCACCTTTGCCTTCTTGAAATCAATGCCGCGCATTATCCGGTTTACACCGAAAGATGAGGTCGGCGTGATGGATGCGATATTTCTGTCCCGGGCAAAATTGCGAAGATATGAGATGGTCCCCATTAGCGGATTCTCCAGATGCATAAGCAGCCGGGGTAAATACACCTATCAAGAGACTTTTGCAAGGTTCACCTAAACGCCTTCAGCCTCTTCTAAGCGGCTTAAGCGCGCGCAGCGCTAGTTTGCAGAGAATGCGTGCGTTGACCAGTTTTTCCCGTCGGAAGTCCGGCGCCTTAGTGCCGGGGAATATGCCGTCGAGTATGCAGATTATGCTGCGCAGCAGCAGCGCCAGCGGGAGCATGACGCCGAGCAGACAACGCTCGCTTAAGCAGCCGTGTTTCTTCCAGTACCGCCGCAGATTCGTGTACCAGAGTTCGGAAAATCTTCCGGCGGGAAGACTTTCCAGTGAATAGCCGCCATCATGTATGGCGCTTGCGCGAGCTAAGACGGCGCATGAGTAATTGTGCTTCGCCAGCCGTTTGCAGAAATCGACATCTTCGAACCAGGCTGGCCAAAAGCTTTCATCAAAACCGCACAATTTCATAAAAGCGGCACCACGAATGAGCAGACATGCTCCAGGGGGCTGTTCAACGAAAAGCGGACGATCGGGATTTTCGTGCGGTAAATGGCGATCCGTAAAGGATCGGGAGAAGTACTGTTCGATAAAAGGATCGTCCTGCATCCGGTAACGCATTGTCCATCGGTTCTGCGGGAAGATTCGATGCAGATAAAAAAGCTCGGCCAGCGTTGAAAAAAGCGAGGGCAGCCGGCGTGCTACAAAATCCGTTTGCGGTTTGCCGTTTGGGCTGTAAAGCATGGGTGCTACTGCACCAACTCCGGCATATTCATCCAAAACTCGGGTCAATTCGCCGATAGTGTCTTCACGCAGATAGACGTCGGGATTTAGCACAAGCACGGCATCGGCCGGATATTTTTTTACGGCGAAATTAATTGCACCGGCAAAGCCGAGATTCTCTGACAACAGCTCAAACGCGAAGAGGCGAGTGGAACTAAACACCGGTTCCAGGCGGTGCGCGCTGAGATCGGTAGATGCGTTGTCTACCACGCAAATTCTTGCGTGAATCTGCGGCATCATCCCGCGCAGTGCCGGTGAAAGGCTCTTAAGACACTCGGTCAGCCTTGAACCGGAATTGTAGTTGATAATCACGATCAGTAATGACTGAATTTTCGCTGCGGCGGCCCGGCGGGTCAGCAACGGTTCGCTATACGGCCTGCTGCTGAACCATTTGGCGGCATAAGCTGGACAAATGCGTTCCCTCTTAGCCAGCCAGAGTCTGTTGCGCCGTGCTTGCGGCAAAAGGCAGTATGCACCGCGAAGGCCAGGCAGGGAGCTTCTTTCGACAAACAATGCGCCAAGAATAACGAGTATATTGCGCAAGATCATTAATGGCAGGCAATGAAGATTGGTCCAAAAAGAGAAGTTATTGAACTGCAGCAAGAAGCGATTGCGGACGCTGTAAGCATTCAGCTCGGCGGGCAGCGCTTTTCGGTTTTCTGGCAAGACTACCCTTTCATGAAAAGCTGCGGCCTGCGGCACATAGCGGCATTTCCAGCCAAGCCGCAGTGCACGCCAGGCAAGATCGGCATCCTCGCGGTATGCAAAAAATGCTTCATCGAAAAGCCGCGCTGGCATGCCGACAGATAATGGCGGCAGTGCGGCATCTTCGATAAAATGACTTTTGAGGAGTATCGCGGCTCCCGATGCCCCAAAGACATATTCTTCGCAATCATGCTGGCCATAGTCCAGCTGTTGGGACGCGCGGTCGAAATGCCTAATCTGGGGTGTGATATACATGCCGCTGCTGTCAAAAACGTGCGGAACCACCGGCTCTAGTCCGGCATTGGCGCGCAGCAATTTGGGACATGCCGCGCCACTGCGCGGATCGTTTTCAAGCGTGGAGACTAACTGCGCTAGAGCATCCGGCGCTAGCCGGCAGTCCGGGTTAAGCAGCAGCACATAGCGCGCTCCTCCTGAAAGGGCTGTGTTTATCCCGTGATTGTGTGCTGCGCAAAAGCCGAGGTTGACGCTATTTTGGGTAAACTGCACGCGATTGCCGAAGTGCTGCAGAACGATAGCGGAAGTATCGTCTATTGAGGCATTGTCCGTAACAGCGACGAGTAAATTGGCGTCCAGTTCAAAACCTTGCTGGCCTAGCGCGGATTCAAGGCACGGCAGGATGGTTCTGCTGCTGTTGAAGGTTACGATATGGACAACCACAGACGGAAGCGGCTGTTCACTCATGAGACCCTGCGCAGGTTGTCCGGAAGCACAACGAGGAGTTATCGATGTGGTTCTCTCCGTGATAGAGCTGGAGCAGCGGATAAGGCTTGCCGCGTACCGCCCAGGGACTCGCGCTGGCGAGAGCGTCCTCTTCGTCGCTTTCGATCTTGAAGAGAAAAGTTTTGCCCGCAGAATCTGCGACTGGCTCAATATCCAATGAGCACCATTCGTTATTGCGCAGCGCGTCTCCGGCAAGTTCGCTGCGCGCAATGAGCTGTTTGGTTGCTCCGCGGTATTCCCCGTTTGCTTTTTCAAGCTGATAGAGCGACAGCCAAAGCGGCTGCTGAATGGTCCGGTTGTGTGTGGCTATACGGCACTCAACCCGTGTCAGGCCGTTAATCCGGCAGACGAAGTATTGTTCAATCGCCTGCTCGCGTGAAACAGGAAGGCCGGCGTTGTCCGGAAAATCAAGGATAATATCGGTTTCTCTGAGACGTTTAGTCGCGGGAAGCGACAAGAGATTGAGCAGGGGTGACACAGCAATGTCCCAGGAAAACATCTCACGGGCAAGCCGAAGTGCGTTTTCCGACTTGCGCCGCAGCATGGCGGGGTTATCGAAAATCTCAGCCAAGACCGCATCGAGTGCGGCGGTATTTCCGGGATCTACGCACCAGCCGGCATCGTAACTAGAAATCAGCCGTCCGAGGTCGGCGTAATCATTGTAAATGACAGGAACCCCGCTCCAGAGGTAGGTCGTGGTGCGGATGGTCACCGCAAGTTGACGTTCCAGGTTCCACTTCATCAAGTCGACTGCGACGTCTTTGGTCAACAGTTCGTTGATAAATTCCGGGTAGGGGAGCAGCGGGAGGCTTTTTACGCGCGGATTTTGCAGAAGCTCATCGAATAGTTCAGCGTAGATACCGGACTTAATATCGTAATTCGGATGCTTGCCGCCGATAAGTGACAGCAGGCCTTGGTGGCGGCTGCTCAGTGCAGTGCTGATTTGCCGGAGTCCTTGTGCAGGGTCCTGCCACGGAAGAAAAACGCCGCCAAAAACAAAATGCGGGAAGTGAATGCAATCAACTGCTGGCCGCTTGGGAATCTCGGGACTCAGCGGCATGGGTATGGTCACGATGCGGTTTTCCGGATTTTGAATTTCTGCGCGCAGCAGGAAAGAAAGGAAATACAGCCGTTGTGCCGGCCCCGATACTACAAAATAGTCTGCTTTGCTGACGGCGTTCAGTTTGGCCAGCACTGCACCGATCTGGTTCGGCATGCCCTGGTAATGTCTTTCCAGCAAGTGCGGACCGGCAAGATCGATGACAACTGCCTGTGATGGTTTTGCGCAAAGCGTCATTGCCGGCCAGTGGCCGCAGAAAATCAAGTCTGGATTAACATCCGAAATAATCTTCGCTTGATTGCTGCCGTCAAAGGCAAAGCGCCGAAGCTCGTCGAACTTAGCTTTAGCGGCACTGTCCAAAGATGCCAGGTCGTAGGTGTGCGCAAAGCCGGAAACCGCGGTCAGCGGCACAGATACGATCACGTCGTGACCGTGACTGCGAAAGCCCTCGATAAAACCATGAGTGCGCAAGGCCGTTCCGCTGGTGGGAACACCAGGAAGTGGAATAATGTCGGTGGTGAAGACGAGTACCCTCATTTAACGACTGATAGCCTCCACGTTAAGTATCTGTAATAATGTGAGATTTTCGCAAGGCAGCACAGATTTAACCATGAAGGATGGCAATTAATACCCATGACTGATATGCTCAATTGCTTTTTGCATTCGGCCCATGAAGTAGCACATTTTTCATTTGTTATGCAATGAAAGTCCTCCTTTTTAGTAATGATCTTATGCCCTTTGGTGATCTGCCGACAAGCGGCGGCGGTTTACGCTGTTATCAACTTATGCGCGGGCTCCAGGCGCACGGAGTCGAGGTCATCGCCTCGATGCCGGGTTTTACTTATTTGGCAGAGAAGCACTATGACAAGATTCCGCTGGAACAGCGTGAGATGCTTTGGCGCTGGGAGACCCAGGACGAGATCTTTCGCCGGGTTGCTCCGGATGCCGTGTTGTTTGCCTCGAACTGGGATCACTTTAATCTGACAAAGCCGCTTTCGGTTCCTTTGATTATTGATCTTCATGGTTCCCGGCTTATCGAAACGACAATGTGGAATAATCCGGTAAGCACAGAGCATAAAGTCCGAATTTTCAGCAAAGCTGACTGCTTCTTGTGCGCCGGAAAGAAGCAGCGAAACTATTTTTACGGATGGCTGCTGCAAGCGGGCCGCGTGCCGGACGACGGACATTTTATCCGTTACGTGCCTGTATCTTTGTCGCCGGACCTTCCTGAGCATTTCTATCCAGCCGCGGACAGTGCGGATGCTCCGCGCTTTGTCAGCGGTGGCGGATGGTTCCCATGGCAGAACCAGTCGAAGGCCATTTTTGCCGTTTGCGAAGCCGTAATGCAGCGTGGCCGCGGAACAATCGACATTTTTGGCACTCCACATGAGACGTCAAATATGTCACCGGAAGAGATCATTATTCGCGACATTTATGAGCGGGTAGAATCTATGGCCGGAGCCTCGCCGCGCATCCGGACAAACGGCTATATTGGCCGGGAAGAATTGATTGATGTCTACCGCCGGGCAAGTGTGGCGGTAGAAGCCATGGAGTTCAATCTGGAGCGGGAGCTTGCGTTTACGACCAGGACAATTGAATATTTTTGGTGCGGACTGCCCGTAATTTATAATGATTTTGGCGAGATTGCCGGGCATATTCGCGATTATAATGCCGGATGGACGGTGGACCCCGCAGACGAACGGCAGATTGGGCAAGCGATTGAAGAGATATTTTCTTCGCCGGAGAGTGTTGCGGCAAAAGGCCGGAACGCCCAGCAGCTCGTAAAGGACCGTTTCTCGTGGGACAAGACAATCCAGCCGCTGATTGATTTCTTGCAGGCTCCCCGCAAAGCGCCCGCCGCTGAGCCGGCGATTGGCCCAGTAGGAATTCGCGCGACGTTCCTCAGTCCGTCAGGAACCGCGGTCGATGTTGGTGTCGGTGAGAATTCGGCGCCGCTTCGTCAGCCATTCATTGTTCCAGCAGAACATATCCGCCGTGTCGAAACTCCGGTGGCGCTTGGCCGTCCCGAGCGGCGGGAACAGATTAAGTTTGTGGAATTGGCACTGCGAAAAAAAGCCGGCAGGGCGGTCGCGCGAAAACGCATCCCTGGCACAGAACTGCCGCTCAACGGTTTGATTGGCATTGACTTTCCTGCGCTGCATCATGTGCGCGGAGGCGCAGATTATGTATTTGAGATCCGCTGCGTGGCTCATGAGCACAACGCAAAGATTCCGGTAAGCACGGCGGACGAAGGATTGTTTATTGTTCGAGGCCTGCTTGAGGCTCCTTATCCGCTGTGCCGCGTGGAAGGTGCTGGGTTCAATGCTAAAACACTCTTGGGGCAGCAAGTGCGCGCGCAGGCGCTGGCATTGACCTTTGTTCCGGGAACCGGAGCAATCTACCGCATACGGGGACTGGCCGAGCGCGCTTGGTGGATGGTACGGCGCGGTGAAATACGGCGGCTTTCCCGTGCACTTAGAAGGCGTTTTCCGGCGCTCGTCGAAAGAGTTCGCCAGTATGCGTTAAGTTAAGGGTGGAGGAAATGGACGAGGCAGCACACACGCAGAAGTTAGACGGAATCGAAGAGGGACTGGGACGCGAAGAAACAATATACCGTGCGCGTTTCAGTGAAGTTCAGGAAGAGATTCGCGCGCAAGTCTGGTGCGTGCTGGTGCGCGACTTTTTCAGCCGGTTTCTCAAGGGTGCAGATACTGTCGTTGACGTCGGGGCGGGAGACGGCAATTTTATCCGCAATGTTACGGCACGGCGGCGGGTGGCTGTCGATTTGAGTCCCCATGTTCACGACCTTGAGCAGTCCGGTGTTGAAGTCATGCAAATTCCCGCATCGGAGTTTGCCGGAGCGTTGGGCGGAACAGCGGATATCGTGTTTATGAGCAATTTCTTAGAACATCTTCCAAGTAAGCGCGCAGTTCTGGATGTGTTTGATGAAAGCCGGCGTGCGCTAAAACCCGGCGGGCTGCTGCTGATTCTTCAGCCGAATATTCGCTATGTGGGGAACTCTTATTGGGACTATATCGATCATCAAATCGCGCTTACCGAGGTTAGCTTAACTGAAGCGCTTGAGATATCAGGATTTAAGGTGTTGGAACTGATTCCACGGTTTCTGCCGTATACCGTGCGGTCCAGAATCGGACGCTATTGCCGAGGAGGGCGCGCTGCGGCGTTTGTAGAATTCTACCTTCGTTTTCCCTTGCTCTGGCGTTTTTTCGGGCAGCAAACTTTTGTCGCGGCGCGCCCCCGATAACGAGAGACTTGTCAATGCTTTTGCCTATGCAGGATTTTTTATTAGTATGGATAAAATGAAGCACAAAAAACCGGGTAGTTTGAAAGTTGCAGTGATTGGCGGCTGCGGACATGTGGGACTCCCGCTGGGCGTCAAGTTTGCTCTAGCCGGATGTCAGACCGTATTGGTGGATTTGAGTGAAAAGGCGGTGGCCGGTGTTAATGCCGGCCACTTTCCCTTTGTGGAAAAAGACGGTGATCGGCAGTTGCGTGAAGCTTTGGCCAAGGGCCTGCGCGCAACTTGCACTCCAGCCGCGTGCGCGGATGCCGACGTGCTGATCTTTGTTATTGGCACTCCCGTTGATGAACACCTTAATCCGAAGATTTCTGATGTGCTCCGGGTCTTTGACAGCTACGCCCAATACTTTAATCCTGGAACGCTGGTGGTTATGCGTTCTACTCTTTTCCCTGGAACGATGGAGCATCTCTACAACCGGACCAAACATCACGGGATGAAGCTCAAGCTTGCTTTTTGCCCAGAGCGTGTGGCTCAGGGGGTCGCCCTCGAAGAGATTGACAACTTGCCGCAAATCGTATCGGCATTTGAGCAGGAAAGTTTTGAAGCCGCATACGATTTGTTTGCGCGCATTGCGCCGGAAATTATCCGTCTCACCCCTCTGGAAGCTGAAATGACCAAGCTGATGGCTAATTCATGGCGTTATCTGGAGTTTGCGATTGCTAATCAGTTTTATATGATCGCCGAAGCAAATGGTGTTGATTTTTACCGGATCTATCAAGCGGTGCGGCATGATTACCCGCGGGCGGCGGGATATAAAACGCCTGGGTTTGCAGCCGGACCGTGCTTGTTCAAGGATACGATGCAGCTCGCCAGTTTCTTTGACCATCAGTTTTATATGGGCCACGCGGCGATGCTGGTCAACGAAGGACTGGCCGGATTTGCGGTGGAGAAGACTTGCCGGGCATTGGGTGGTGCATTATGGGGCCGCACTGTCGGTCTTTTGGGCATGGGCTTTAAGGCGAACAATGATGATATTCGGGAATCGCTTAGTTTCCGCGTGAAGAAAGGTCTGGAGTTCCAAGGAGCGGCGGTGCTTTGGCACGATCCTTTCCTTGAGGGTTCGACGTCTCTCAGCGAAATAATGGACGCTTGCGATGCGTATGTTTTAGGGACGCCGCACAGGGAATATCTAGGCTTAACCTTTAAGAAGCCGATGATTGATGTGTGGGGAATTTATAATCAACCGCAGCTTGAAATTTTGCCGGGGCGCCAAGCGGCGGAGCCGGAGCTTCAAGTGATCAACAAGTAGCGCGTGGGGAGCTTATGTCGAAGAAAATTCTTGTCACCGGTTCAGCAGGCTTTATCGGGGGATACGTTGTGCAGGAGCTGCTGGACCACGGTTGGGATGTGGTCGGCATCGACAACTACTCAAAATACGGAAAGATTTTAAAGTCTTACGACTCTCACCCGAACTATCACTTCTTCGAGGGTGATGTGAAGAATACGAATATGATGCGAGAGCTCCTTGCCGATTGCGACCATCTGCTTGCCGGAGCCGCAATGATCGGTGGAATCAGCTACTTCCATCAGTTTGCTTATGACCTGATTGCGGAAAACGAGCGTATCGTGGCTTCAACTTTGGATGCAGCGATCGATGCGCACAAAAACGGCCGGCTGCAGAAAGTCACGATGATGAGCTCCAGCATGGTTTTTGAGTCCACGGATATTTATCCGACACCGGAAGGAGCAGAGTTGACATCTCCACCGCCGAAAAGCACTTATGGCTTCCAAAAGCTTGCTTGCGAATACTTCGTGCGAGGGGCGTATCAGCAGTACGGCCTGCCGTACACAATTCTGCGGCCTTTCAACTGCGTTGGCATCGGTGAGCAGCGTGCGCTGACCGATGTTGAAGTACTGTCTGGCAACGTCAAGCTTGCACTCAGTCATGTGGTGCCGGATCTGATTCAGAAAGTGGTCAAAGGTCAAGACCCGCTGCACGTGCTCGGCGACGGCAGCCAAATCCGGCATTATACGTACGGCGGCGATTTAGCGCGTGGAATACGCATCGCTATTGAGCATCCGGATGCGCTGAACAATGATTTTAATCTTTCCACTCCGGAATCGACGACGGTGCTGGAGCTGGCGCAAATGATTTGGCAGAAGGTAAACGGCAGCAAGCCTTTTCGTTTTGTCTCAGATAAGCCGTTTGAACACGACGTTCAGAAGCGGGTTCCTGATACAACTAAGGCGAAAACCGTGCTGGGTTACGAAGCTACGACGAGCCTGGAGTCGATTCTTGACGAAGTGGTTGCTTGGGTCACGGAGCAGATTAAGCTGGGTACAATTTAGCCGGCGCTCGATTCCGTTTATTGTTTTGCTTCGAGCGGTATCAATATGAGCAGTCAAGCGGTAAGCAGCAGAAAAGCGGCTAGTTCAATAATCCTTGATGAGAACCGGGAAAGCTGGCTTGTCCAGCTTATTGTGCCGATTTTTAATGAAGGAGAGAACGTTGTCCGGCTCTACCGGCGGCTAATTGAAGAGAGAATTCCCTTCGATGCCCTGACTTACGTTTATGACTGTGCTGACGACAATTCTTTGCCCTATCTGGAACAGCTTGCCCGGACTGACTCTCGTGTTAAGTCCGAGCAGAATCAATATGGCTGCGGCGTAATTAAGGCGCTGCGCTGGGGGTTTGCGCATTGCGAGCCCGGGCCGGTGATTGTGCTGATGGGGGACAGCTCTGACAAACTCTCGGTTATTCCCGATATGTTGAGCGCGTGGTACAACGGGGCGACTATTGTCTCTCCTTCCCGGTATATGAAGGGCGGAAAACAGCATGGCGGTCCGCCGCTGAAAACATTTCTTTCGACTGTGGCCGGGAGGTTCCTTGGTTTGTGCGGTTTTCCCACGTCGGATGCGACGAACAATTTCAAGCTTTATGATGGCAGATGGATCCGCCGCCAAGCGATTGAAAGCCGCGGAGGCTTCGAAATTGCTTTGGAGCTTTGTTACAAATGCTTCAAAAGCGGCGGCGTGATTACGGAGTTGCCGACTGAATGGTGGGACCGGACGGCAGGCGAAAGCCGCTTTAAGCTTTGGCGCTGGCTCCCCCGTTACCTGCACTGGTACCTGCGTTTGCTCTGGGAAGTGGCTAAGCGCAAGATTTTGCCGCGGCCTGCCCCAGCGGAGCGTTAAAAACCTTCTTCTTTCAAAATATCGTTTTTCTCAATCGCCTCAGCCGGTGTGATTTTTTGCAGAAAAAGCAGCATTTGCTCTAAGTATTCGAGCTTCTGTTTTGCGTCGAGGGTGCGGTAGTAACGCAAATCCTCGATATCAAACTCCTCGGTAGTCATCCAGCCTTCTTATTCGTTCCAGTGCTTTGATATCAATCAGGTCTCTATCTCGCGCCGCTTCTCTTTTTAAGGCAATCAGATCATCGACAGTAACAACTGAAATATTAATGTCCCCCGCTTTAAATACAACGGCATTGCGAAGGTATTGTTCAATCCGCTCAACCGCATCAATCTTTACATCAACATGTTCCAGGAGATTGGCTGGATTATGAACGGTAAATACTTTCAAACTCTTCTCACGAACCCAGTTCGATCGTAGTTTCTCATCAGCAAAGTCTTCTACTTTTACGGGCAGGCGCGGTACTAGACCAAGCTCTTTAACTGCGCTCACAAACTTCAAGACATTCTCATGGGTGAGGGAAATGATGATATCGAGATCCCCTGTTAGGCGATTATATCCATGCAGATTAACGGCAATGCCTCCAATCACAGCATACCTAAGACCCGTTTCCTGAAAATGCCTGAGAATTCTTTCAAATAACATACAATCTTAATTCGAAGTGGCCGAACCTTAAGGGCCGCATTTTGGGACAGGCCCCTTGGCTTATTCCGTCTGTAAATAAAGGATACACGAAGAACCCGCCAGGCAACAAGCGCTCTGTGACAGGGCCGTATCGGCCCAAACGAAATCCCGCATTCCTGCGGAATGTCCGCAAAATGGGCCGGTGCGTCAGACCTAAGCGGGAGCAGCGGCTTTTGCTGTTAGTGGGAACACTGTATTCGTCACGCAAACTGCGTTGCTCCGTATAATCCAGACAGGAGGAGTCCCACGAGCGAATGCCGTCTTGAGCTGATTGATCAGGTGCGGTGTGCCGGGCGCATTCCTGCCTTGAGTCCTTTTTTGGAACAGAGAGGGCTTGGGGCAGGAGTGTGAATCCCGGTTACTGCAAGCATCCGGTTTTCGGGATCAATTGGGCACGAGATGCTGGTTTTTGGGAAGGAGAAATTCCCATGAGTCCGCAAGGTTTGGCTGTCGCGGCGGTGGTGGTGTGCGTAGTCTGCTCGCTTGTTTGGGCCGTCGTCATTGACATGGGTCTGCGGCGCCGCAAGACCTACGACGATGTCCCGATGTGGCGCGCGCCGATGCTACAGCTTGCGGGGTGGGGGATCGCCCTCATCTTCGCCATGGTCGGGGTCATTCGGACCTATGAGTATGGGCCCCTGATGGACGCGCTGTACTATTCGTGTCTCAGCATGGCTGCCGTGGTCCTGGTTACCACCCTTGGCGTCATGTTGTCCAACCGGACGACAGCATGCTGATGCGCGAATATCAACCGCCGAGGCTGATGTGCGCCGGGGCAGAAAAGGCAGGTTGTCTTGGCTGTGTCCTCGTGGGACTCAGCCGCCCTGTGGCAGGCAGGAATATGCTCAAGGCCTAGTCCTATGCAAATTCACGATCGTAGACTGCCTTATCCCAGACGATCCACGGCGTATCCGGTTCATAAGCAGTAAGTATGGAACGCCCGGTTTTGGCGCAAGTGCGCCGATACATCGCGATTCCGCCAAGGATCCGTGACCGCTCATCCATCCGTTCATCATAAGTAGTGCGCGGAAGCGGCACGCCGAACGCCCGGCGGCGCTTTATTTCCTGTGCGGTGATGCGAAAAGGAATCCCGCTCGCTGCGCTTTGGACGACGATACTGCCGTCTGTCTCCGGCAGGCCATCGGGCAACTCCGCTGTGCTGATTGATTGCGCAGCCTCAATCAAGCGTTTGTGCTGAAAACACAAGTTCTGCCGCTGGCACTCTTCCTGTGTGAGCGGAAAATAGTATGCCGCGAGCGACTGATTATAAGGCAGCGGTGAAAGGGTCATCGGGAAGAACGCGCCCCATTCTCCAGTTTCCTCCATCCTGACGACTATCTTTGCCACGAGCGAATAATAATCTTCTGCGGAATACTGTTTGTTTAAGATGCAGAATTGCTTACGTTTCAGTCCGGTGCATCCGAAACAATTGCGGCATTCCACGCAATACATGCAGTAGAGCAAGTTTGTGCAGCCCATCCAGCATTCGTTGCAAAAGTGCAAATTACGGCAGTTGATGCCGGACATCGCGCACTCGTAAAGGAGTTCGGAGGATTCGCCAAAAATCGAGACATCGCAGCAATCCTTGATGCCGTTGTTCAAATTGAAGCAATACCGGAGGTCCTCTCCGCCGCGGATAAAAAAGCTATGATGTACGTTCTTGGTCTGGTCAAGAAAGCAGCCGCTCGATTCCTCGGCGTTGATGTTGTAGGTATGCGGCACCGGGTGCAGCAGCGCAAATTGCATGAACCTGTCAGCTATCGCTTGGCGTTCAGAAAATGACGAAAGCGAAAGTTTTCGCAGATATCTCGTATATTCTTCTGCGGAGTGCTGCCTGTTAAAAATGCAGAACCGTTTGTTTCGCAGGTTTACACAGCAAAAACAGTTCGCGCACGAGCGGCAGTTGCGCAGAAAATAGCTGTCGCGGCATTGTTCGCAAAAGGCTGAACTTTGCAGCATATAGCAGTGGGAACACTGCACGCAGTCACAGCATAGCTCGCAAAAAGACATCCGTGTGCAGTCAAGGCAGTCGCTTGTTGAATATGCACTTTCTACGTGAATACAGCCGTCAAGTTTGGTCCCATTGAAGCTCAAATAGCAGTTTCGCGAGTGAATAATGTTGTTGCAATAATCACATTCCTCATTGCCGAATGCGTTTCGCGCGATGTGCGGGATGAGATTGCGTAAGGCGGCAAATTGCGGGAAAAACTGTTGTGTAAAGTCATAATCCTGGCCCCAGCGCATGGCATCCCAGGAATCACCCCACCATTCTTCATTATCAATGACCGGAAAAGGCGCGTTTTCCGGGAATACGGAAAACAGTTTTTTGCTGGTAGAGCCGGAGGAACGGACATAAATGAAGTGTTGATTGCGGAACGCAAGCCTGTGCCGCAGGCGGCAATCCGGGCAGAAGGCTGGAGGAGGAAGCGGTAGTTTGTCGCCATTGATAACAGGAGAAAGACGTTCAAGAATTTTTAGATCGGCAAGTTCTAAATTAAAGGCACTGCGGCACTGCCGGCATAATCTGTTCATTAGCAGGTGATACGTAGTTTGGTCATGTCAGTTCGCGCCGTGAGAAGATGAGCACGGACAGTGCCAGTGCCGCAGCACAATACCCGGCGCAGTAAATGACAGCGTGCAGCGCATAGGCGGTATGCACCGGGGTCGCGTAGACAACAGCATCAGCGACATTAAAAAGGCTTAAGTCAGGAAGGATGAAATCGAATGCGCGCACGCTATGATGAACAAGAGCAGAAGAGCTCTCCCCTTCTTTGAGGAAATGTCCGAGATAGCTGATGGAATGTCCAGCGATATAAGTGGCAAGTGTAAAAAGTCCAGTCAGGGTAACGGTTACCACCAGAGAGGAGAAGAAGACGGTTACAGCGCTGATGATGCAGATTTCAAGAAACACCAAGAACACGGCCTGGAAGAGCAGCCAATCAATGCGCTGTTCAAAGAACCAAAGAAAGCAGGAGAGAGCCAAAGACATTAAGGTGACCAGCATGTTGACGGTAAGGACGATTCCGCAATACTTGCCCAACACAAACTGCCACCGGGCAACTGGTTTCGAGAGAATGTTGAAAATTGTTTTCTCGCGCAGCTCTTTGGCTAAGAGACTGACGCCGGTCATAATTGTAATCACTGCGCCAAAAAACGAAAGCGAGAATAGTCCAAAGTTTTTGATCACCCGCACTTGGTCACCAATGCTTACCGTGCCATAAAAGGCGGATACGGCGATCAGCAAGAGAGCGAAGAATACTGCGGTATAAAGAATTTTATTGCGAATAGCTTCCCGGAAAGTATTCAGCGCAATGCTGATGATTTTGGTCATCTGCCGCCTCCGTTTGCAGCGCTTGCGGCTTGGGTGATCTTGACAAAGACAGTTTCCAGGTCTGGCGCGATATGCTCAAAACCATTTATCCGTAAGCCCGCACCAACGGCATCGCCCAGTGCGCGGTGTGCTGTAAGGTAGTCGGCGAAGCGAAATGAATGGATTTCCTCCTGAAGCGTGTGCGTCGTTTTCCAGTCATCAGCCGCAGAGCGCAGTTCAGTCAAAACTGATTCCGCGGCGGTGGACAGAGTGACGCGCAGTTCGAAAGCTTCGCCGAACAATCGCGGTATGTCAGCCAAAGAAAAAACAGAGCGCAGCTCGCCGCGCGCCATGACTGCGACGCGGTCACAGAGATCTTGAACGTCGGAGAGGATATGCGACGACATGAAAATGGTCGTTCCCTCATTTTTGAGAGCAAGCAGCGCCTCGCGCACTTCTCTGCGGCCAATGGGATCTAAGCCTGAAAACGGTTCGTCTAAAAGCAGAAGCTGCGGACGATTAAGTATGGACTGGGCAAGCCCTAAACGCTGCTGCAGCCCCTTGGAAAGTGTGCGCACGTTGCTCTGCGCGCGATCGGCGATACCGAAAAGGTGAAGACACTCGCTGATTCGCGCCGGCGTGATGCTGCGGGGCAGTCCCAGAAGTGCGGCAAAGAATCTCATTGTTTCTTCAACGGTCAGGTGGTCGTAGAAATACGGTTGCTCCGGCAAAAAGCCCAGGCGGAAGCGCTGCTGGGGCTTGCGCAAATCTTCGCCATCCAGAAGAATCCGGCCGCTTGTCGGATGAATGAGCCCGGTAATGCACTTAATTGTAGTTGTCTTGCCGGCGCCGTTGTGTCCAAGAAAACCGAAAGACTCTCC
>JAKPSH010000093.1 GCA_029555385.1 Pseudomonadota bacterium | reverse complement strand
GCGATGCTGCCGGGTGCTGACAGGGGGTCAGGAGGCGGTTTCGGCAAAATACGCGCGGAAAGTGCTGCCCTCTCCCTTTTTGCTTTCCACGGTAATCGTGCCGCCGTGTGCGCGCACGATGCCGTAAGCTGCGGCCAAGCCCAGTCCGCGTCCGGCGAATTTAGTACTGAAGAAGGGATCGAAAAGACGGCCGATAAACTCCTGCGCAATGCCGCAGCCGGAATCCGCAACTTCCAGCCACAGATAACGCCCTGCTTGGAGCGGCTGCAAGGCCGGAGCACGTGCGGGAGAAGGGGAGTCGAGAGTTATGTTTCCCGTGCGCAAGATAATTACGCCGCCATGCTCCCGGATTGCATCCGCGGCGTTGGCTGTCAAGTTGAGAATGACCTGGCTGATTTGCGACGGGTCGCCGTGAAACGGAGGCAGGTCTGCGGCGAGGTCAAACGAGAGATGCATATTCGGGGCAAGCGAGCTGCGCAGGAAATCGGCGGCGTTTGTGACTAAGCGGTTCAAATCGAGCGTCTTAAAGAAAAAGGCGCCTCTTCCGGCATAGGCGAGCATTTGCGCAGTAAGGCCTGTTGCGCGGAAGGCTATCTCCTTAATTTGTTCGATATTGGGCCGGGCTTCTGCGGCGCTTGAAAGCTTAAGCAGCGCAAGCTCGGCGTTGCCGAGCACCCCGGCCAGGAGGTTGTTGAAGTCATGAGCCACGCCGCCGGCGAGGATACTGAGACTTTCCAGTTTTTCGGCATAACGAACCTGCTCTTCCAGCCGGTGCTCTGCTGCTTCCCGCGCCTTGCGCTCGGTGATGTCCAGACAGTACTCAATTACTTCGCTCACCTCGCCGGCATCGTTGAGGACAGGATGGGCGTGGACCTCAACATGATGCTCCGCGCCGTCCTGAGAAAAGTGGACATGTTCGACAACAAAAGGGCGCTTAGAGAGTTTGACCTCGGCAAGCGGGCAGGGATGCGACCTGCCTTCACATGGGCTGTCCGCGGCGTGGGCCAGCGCAAAGCATGTGTTTGCACCGGCACGCGCGTTTTTTCGGGCTGTGGAATTAGCGAGCTTGATGGCATAAGTCTGCGCGTCTATCACGTAAAACGGATGATCCAGCGCTTCGATGACGCGGAGGAGAAAATCGTTCTGGCGTTCAATTGTTCTTTCCAGTGATTCTTGGGTATGCGTGCGGCGCAGCGGAATATCAGATGCGGATGCACGAAAAGGAAGATCGCATACACCTCCGGGCAGTTTTGGCTGGGCATCAGTGAGGGAGACCTCTTTTGTCACGGTTTCGTCTGAAGCTGCGGTAGAAATTATCGCTGGTGCTGCACTGAACCGTGCGCCGCCGTCTGCTTCCTCTTGTGGATTTAAGGAAGCGAAGTCTCTTTCCCGGGTTGGCATAGAGCGGCGCCTCCTAAGGAGCTCAGGTTTGTGCGCCTCGGAGAATCCGCACGTTTTCCTGACGCTTTAACCGCTTTAACAGGATAACTGGTGCAGCCAAGCACGGCAAATCAAGATAGCAGAAAACTTAAGGATAATGCTACAGAGACAGAGCACCAGCAATATGGCGCCGGTCTGCGAGAAGTATTATCGGAAGAAGTGAAACGCTGATGGCGAACGAGAAAAACATTGCAGGCAATAGTTCTGCATACTTGCTGCTTAAAACAAGCGAGCCGCTTTCGGCTGGGAGCGGTTTTTCTTATGTGTGCGCCGGCTGTGCCGAATGCTGCCGGAATAAGCGCATACCGGTTTATCCATTTGACGTGCTGCGCCTCGCGCGGTTCTTGGCGCTCGGTACGGGAGAGTTTCTGGCGAAGTTCGTCGAGCCGGCTGATGCCTTGCTCAAACACGAAAAAGCCGGCGGTTGCATTTTTTTAGAGGGAACGAAGTGCGGAGTCTATGAATTCCGTCCTCTCGTCTGCCGGCTTTACCCGCTCAGGCGGCACAGCAGCCGGGAGCGGGGTGAGATATATGCGCTTGCTGAGCCGGAGCCCGAGACTAAAGGACGTTACGGCACGGCGGGAAGCGTGAGCAGTTTTATCAAATCCGGGAAAGCTGACGGCTTGCTTTCGCAGGTGGATCGCTGTCTGGCTGCGCGGCAATGCGGCGGAGAGCCTGGCGGTATCAAACATCTCGACGTCGATCGGATCTGCCGCAAGCACGGAACGCCCATCGACGGGTTTGCGCTCGAAGCATGGGAAAGCGCGATGGAAGTTTATTACGCTGCTTGCCGGGAAGAGACGGACTAACTGCATTTCGGCAGGTGCGCGAGGGTTTGCCCAATCGTATGATTATGCTAGGATTCTTCACCCTTTCTGGTCTTTATTTTCCTATTCGTTCATCCGGGAACTTGTAATTTCTTTCCCTTTGCGCCGGCCGAGGCGGTGCGCGCAGAGGGGCAAGAGCGTCTGAATTTTTTTCTTAAAGGCACCGTGTTCCCGAAAGGAGGCATTGGCAATGTTTAACGTAATGCTTTGGGTCGTGGTCGTGGCTGTGCTCGCGTTGATTGCGCGCGCGATTGTCTGTCAAATCAGAGCTGTCCGAGACAGCGAGAGGTGGCGTGCCGAAGCGCAAGAAGGAGATGCGCGCCGGGCCGCGGCGCGTGAGCTTGCTGATGATATCCGCTTCGGGCGGGTTCCCGCCGAGTGGCTGGTTTCAGTGCTCGCTACTTTTGAGCACACGCCCCTGCGTGTGGTGCTTGATGTTATTTACATGCGCGACAAAGGGGTCGTGGATAAGGTGTTATCCGCCATCCGCAAGGGGAGGCTTAAGGCTGATATCTTCCAGCGGTTGATTCGTGGAGAGGCAGGCGAAGTATCGAGAGCGGCTGCCTTTTTGCTGCTTAAGTCCGTGATCGAGCGTGATGCAAAAGTTGTGCGGCGTTGCCTGCGCGGCATCATCGACTGCGCGCGATCTTTGCTCAGGCAGGAAGATATTGCGTCTCAGTGCGGTGCGCTCGATCTGCTTGTCGCCAGCCGCGAGATCGGATGTGCTGACTTGCAGTATGTCCTCAGGCATTCCATTTGGTACGTGCGCCGGGATGCCCTGAAACTTCTTCCAGCGATGGGTGCGGCCGGTTTGACTCTCGCCGGTCAGACCATGCTTTACGATCCTGATTGGCGGATTCGTGGTGCGGCGATCTGCTTACTTCCCGCATTCGGTCCGCGCGCCGGGGTCTGGCTTGATGAGGCGATAGCGGAAAGCGATGTACGCAATCGTGAGACTGCGGCGAAGTGCGCAGCAGAGCTGGGTCCGGCGGGGCTGGATGCGGCGCTGAGGCTGCGCGAAGACGAGCACCCCGGCGTTGTACGGTGCGCGGAGCAGGCGCTTGGCGTTATTGCACCGCTGCTCGAGGATGACCTGCGCAGGAAAATAGGAGCGGGAAGAAGACGAGAGGTTGCGGCTATCTTCGCGCAGGTTGGCGTAGAGCTGGATCTTGGCGTGACGCACAAAGCGAAAGATATGATCGCCTTGCTGCGCCAGAGTTTGGCCTCAAGATGCACACGGGCTGCATGAAGCGCGCGTCAATGCCGTGTTTTCGGCAGCGCGTACGGGTTCTCCGGACGCGCTGCCTTTCTCTATAGTTAATACGGACATGATTTGGGAGCGGCGGCTGTGCTTGCGGGGATGCTGAATGGTCTAGAGCAGTTTGACTTGTGGTGTAGCGAGAAATAAGGACTCGCCTGAGGCGAGCCGTGTAATCTTTGTGCAAACTGCTCTAGCTGTTATAGCGCGCGAAATTGCTCATCCGTGAGCAATTTCGCGCAGTTCGGAGGCCGCATCGGCGATGCGGCCTCC
>JAKPSH010000092.1 GCA_029555385.1 Pseudomonadota bacterium | reverse complement strand
TGCTGTTATGGGGGCGGTTTATTACTCGTCCCTTTTTGACGAAAAGCGCCCGCGCATTGCCCTTCTTTCCAACGGAACAGAGAATTCAAAGGGCACCGATGTGATTCGCGGGGCCTCCTTGATTCTTTCGCAGATGGACTCGGTGGATTACGTTGGCTACGTTGAGGGGCGCGATGTTACCTCGGATAAGGCAGATGTGATTATTTGCGATGGTTTTGTCGGCAACGTCGTGCTGAAGTGCATGGAAGGCTGCGTCCGGCTGATTTTCGATCAGATCCGCCATGAAGCCCGGCGTAGTTTTTTGCGGCGGATTGCGGTGGCGATTTCTCAAGGGATGTACCGCGACGTGTTTGCACAGAAGTTTGATTATACGGCCCACGGCGGCGCACCGCTTTTGGGGTTGACCAAACTGGCCATAGTGCTGCACGGTTCGTCCGACGCCCGTGCGGTGAAAAACGCAGTGCGTTTGGCCGAGGCTTTCGCGGCAAACAAAATGACCGACAAAATAGCGGCGGCGCTCAGTCAGCTTGACGAGAGCATGCCGGATATTGATGGCGAGATTATTTCCAGCGTGTTCAGCCGCAGCAAAGACTTGCGTTTAGATAACGGCAGGGGACTCGACAACGGACGGAAGAAATCTGCGGTGAAGAATAAGAAAGAACGCAGCCGGATTAATGCAGAGCAGGCAGCGGGCCGTGACACGGATTCTGCCGGTGAGGAGACGCGAAGCAGTGCCGGCAAACAGCGCTTATTGGCGGATGACGAAGGATAATTAAAATAAAACAGATTGTTGTGAGGAAGGATGACTATGGAGACAGCCCAGACCAAACCACTCGCAGGAAAAACAGCATTTGTCACCGGCGGTGCGCAGGGTATCGGTGAAGCGATATGCCGCAAGCTGGCGCTTCTGGGCGCGGCAGTCGTGGTGAATGATCTTCGGCGAACGGATGCTGCGGAGAAGCTGCTTGATAGTTTAGCAGCATCCGGGGTTAAAGCGGGTATGGTGTGTTTTGATGTCAGCAATGAAGAAGCGGTGGAAGCAGGGATTGCTGAGGCGATCAAGGAATACGGGCCGATTGACATCTTGGTGAATAATGCCGGCATTTCCCTGGATTCGCTGCTGATTAGAACTAAGGCGGATGATTGGCACAAGACACTTAATGTCAATTTAACAGGTTCTTTTTATTGCGCGCGCGCCTGCGCCAAGTCGATGATTAAGGCGCGTTGTGGCCGGATTATCAATATTAGTTCAGTAATTGGTGCGATGGGCAACGCCGGGCAAGTCTCGTATTCTGCTTCTAAAGCAGGATTGATGGGCTTAACCAAGACTCTGGCCAGAGAGCTTGGCAGCCGCGGCATTACTGTTAACGCGGTTGCTCCGGGATTCATTAAGACGCAGATGACGGCAGCGCTTTCCGGCGAACACGCTGAAAAGCTCGTAGAGCAAATTCCGCTCAACTGTTTGGGCGAGGCTGAGGATGTAGCTGAAGCCGTAGCCTTTCTCGCGTCTCCGGCAGCGCGCTACATCACGGGGCAGGTGCTTGGCGTAAATGGCGGAATGTACATGTAGAGTTTTTAGTTTTTGGTTATTGTTTTTGGTCTTGTAAGCTGCTTTTGAGGTTTGTAATTGATCTATTGATCTAGTTTGTGGAATGTAGTTAAGTGTGCTGGTATTTGAGTTTGCAGAGTATTTTGCTGCATAATTTTAGATAGTTGCCTTCGTAATCTTTTTTTCGCATGAAATAGTTTTCCTCTTTGAGGAGCTTGCATTATCGAAGGTATTTGATTTAGTGATTGGAACGGTAATTTCCCCTTGAACTGACCGGAGGAACTGGAAGGATGTCGAATTCTGATACTGCGGAAAGGGTTAAAAGCATTATTGTCGAGCAGTTAGGAGTCCCGGCAGAAGAAGTCACAGAAAGTGCTTCGTTTATCGAAGACTTGGGCGCAGACTCGCTGGATATTGTTGAACTGGTGATGGCTCTCGAAGAAGAATATGACATCGAGATCTCTGACGAAGATGCCGAAAAGATTCTGACCGTCGGAGACGCCGTGAATTATATTCAAGAGCACACCTCGTAGAATTTTCACTTCTTTGTTTTTCGCCCGGAACAGGGCGGACCTCTCGCGGGCGGAGGCGCTTGCCTCCGTCGCGCAGGGTTTTTTTCTTTACTTTCGCCGCACAAGCTTGTCTCAGTAGTTTTACTCAGGGTAAAAGAGTAGACTCTTGTGGGCGTTCGTGTTCCCGCGGGCTTATGACGTAAACGTTGTAGCGGCGATATACATTGAATTTCACCACGAAGAGCACGAAGGTCAGGAAAAGGATCTGCTTTTGACGCTCCTTTGGCTAATCAGAAGAACACTTCGTGACCTTCATCTTCTTCGTGGTGATCTTTAAACACCGCGGCAGTTGCGGTGCGCGCTATCAACCCGCGGCAACAGCAAGACTCTAGGTTTGTCAAATACTGATTATTTATTGATCGAAAGGAGACGTTCAGTGCCAGCATCAGCTCTGCATTCTTACTTGTCATCCGTAGACTTGGGCAACATTGATGTTGATTTCTTGTGCTACCTGGCGAATTTAACAAAGGTCAAGGAAGTTTCACCGCAAACGGCCGCTGCTGTGGTTCGTGAGCTTGCTGACCAGCGGAGCAACCTTAAGCTTATTGCGAGCGAGAATTATTGTTCGCTATCGGTGCAGGCGGCAATGGCGAACCTCCTGACCGACAAGTATGCTGAAGGATTTCCGCAGCACCGTTTCTATGCCGGCTGCGATAACGTAGACGATGTTGAGGCGCTTGCCTGTGCGGAAGCTTGCAAGCTCTTCGGCTGTGATCATGCCTATGTGCAGCCACATAGCGGCGCCGATGCGAACATGATTGCCTTTTGGGCAATTCTTCACGCACGTATCGGCGCGAAGATGATGGAGCAGTTCGGGCAGACCAAGATGACGGACCTGTCTCTCGAACAGTGGCGCGAGCTGCGCAGCAAGTTAGGAAACCAAGTGCTGTTGGGGATGGATTATTCCTCAGGCGGCCATTTGACACATGGCTACCGCTACAACGTGTCGGCGCAGATGTTTGACGCGCATTCTTACACGGTAGATCGGGAAACTCGCCTCTTGAACTATGATGAAATTGAGCGTCAAGCGCTGGCGCTCAAACCGCTAATCTTGCTTGCCGGCTACAGCGCGTATCCGAGAGCGCTGAATTTTGAACGTCTGCGTCAAATTGCCGACAAGACCGGAGCGGTCCTGATGGTCGACATGGCGCACTTTGCCGGACTGGTGGCCGGCCAGGTTTTTCACGGCACGGCGAATCCCATTCCGTACGCTGATGTCGTAACGACAACAACGCATAAAACACTGCGTGGTCCGCGCGGAGGGCTTGTTCTCTGCCGGAAAGAGTTCGCCGAATACGTCGACAAAGGCTGTCCTTATGTAATTGGCGGTCCGCTGGCGCATGTGATGGCGGCAAAGGCCATTTGTTTTACAGAAGCGAACCGGCCAGAATTCAAGACTTACGCGGGGCGGATCGTCGACAATGCTCAGATTTTGGCGGAGTCGTTGGTCAGCGAGGGTATTTCGATTACGACCGGCGGCACGGACAACCACTTGATGCTGCTTGATGTTGCTGCCTCGTTCGGTATCACCGGGCGGCAGGCCGAAGAAGCCGTACGCGAATGCGGCATCACGTTGAACAGGAATTCCCTGCCGTTTGACCCGAATGGCGCCTGGTTCACGAGCGGCCTGCGCATCGGCACTCCGGCTGTTACTACACTCGGGATGGGACATGCCGAAATGAAAGAGATTGCTGCCATATTCAAGTTGATTCTTTCGGGAACGAAGGCTGCGGAAGTGACGTCCGGAAAGAACAAAGGTTCGCTCAGTCAGTCCAAATACATTCTGGATGAGCAAGTCAAGCGCGAAGCACGCGCAAGAACCCAGGCACTGCTGGATCGGTTCCCCGTTTATCCGGAACTGAACCTGGAATTTTTGCGAGAGCATTTTCTTTAGTCAAGTTTGCAGCGAGCAACCGGATGTCAGACCATGAAGTGTCCAAGATGTGATTCGCCGAAAACCCGAGTCGTTGATTCCCGCGAGGGAATAGATGGAAGGACTGTGCGCCGCCGCCGGGAGTGTGAATCGTGTGCCTTTCGTTTTACGACTTTCGAGCGGATTGAGGAAAGCCTGCCGATGGTGGTCAAGAAAGGCGGGCAGCGCGAGTCTTTTGATCGCTATAAGATATTAAGCGGTATGAAGAAAGCGTGTGAAAAACGACCGGTGAGCGTGCTTGATCTTGAAGATGCGACAAAAGGCATCGAGATGAGACTGTTGGAAGGCGGTGATAAAGAAGTATCCAGCCAAGTAATCGGGGAAATGGTGATTAACGCTTTGCGCGAGATCGACCAAGTGGCCTATGTGCGGTTTGCTTCCGTGTATCGCGAGTTTTCCGATATCAGTGAGTTTATGGATACTCTGCGGCAGCTTGCTTCAGGCGGTGCCTCTCCGCAAGCTGCCGGTAAGAATATTTATCCACTGCGCTCAAACCGTTCTTCCGAAACTGTGCGGAAGAAAGGAGAAAGCTCCAAAGCGGCAAATCGTGCTCAGGAAGAACTGCGCTTCAACGAATCTCCGCCGGGCAAGCTTCCTTCTGAGTGAGGTTTCAGGAAAAAGATGCAGAACTTTGCTGCTGAAGCGTCCGTCGATAGCTTGCATAAGCAACGGGAAGGATGGATGCGCAGAGCGCTTGCGCTTGCACGCCGTGCAAGCGGCGCGACGCAGCCGAATCCGTTAGTCGGCGCGGTCTTAGTCAAAGATGGGAGAATTACCGGACGGGGATGGCACAAAGCAGCCGGCGAGCCGCATGCGGAGATCGCTGCGCTCGCGGATGCCGGCGCGGATGCGCAAGGCTCAACGCTTTATGTCACGCTGGAACCCTGCAATCATTTCGGAAAAACGCCGCCTTGCACGGAAGCCATAATTAAGGCGGGCATCCGGCGGGTGGAGGTGGCCATGCGCGATCCGAACCCGCACGTGAAAGGGCAGGGGGTGGAGCGGCTTCGCGAGGCGGGAATTGAAGTAAACGTCGGTTTGCTGGCGGAAGAAGCACGCAGTCTTAATGTGGCGTGGAGCCACTGGGTTCTCACCGGACGTCCATTTGTTGCGGTGAAGCTTTCGCTTTCTATCGACGGCAGGATGTCTTACAGCAACGGTTCGTCAAGGTGGCTCAGCTCGCCGATCTCACGCCAGCATGTGCAGCGGCTTCGCCGTTACGTTGATGCGGTGTTAATCGGTGCAGATGTGGTGTGTGTAGATAATCCACAGCTTACGAATCGAAGTGGTAAAGGTGGGCAGCCGCTGCGTGTCGTAATAGATGCGCAGTTGTCCGCCCCGGTTGCTTCAGCTATTTATGCGCAGGCGGCGGATGCACCGGACGGGGAAGCGCGCCGGGTGATCACCGCAACAAACAGCAAGGCGGCCTTCGTCCGCCGCCAAGAGCTTGAGTCTTCAGGAGTCGAGGTATTGGCCCTCGATGGTCCGGGGGGCGGTGTGGACCTTGCGGAGCTTCTTGCGGTGTTGGGCAAACGCGGTGTCCAATCTGTGCTTTGCGAGGGGGGCTTTGATGTTGTTCGCGGTCTGCTGTGTCATGGGCTCTGTCAGCGCGTGCTAGTTTACCGGATTCCGGTTTTAGTCGGTGCAGGCGGCAGAGTGCTTGAAACTCCAGACGGGGCGCTGTCTTTCCCGGAGCTTCGTTTGCAGCGAGTTCAGCAAGTCGGTCTTGATGCGTTGTCGGTGTATGATGTGATTTCTGCCTAGAGTCCAGTAAGGATGAGCCGGGCGAGTATCTCCAGGTTTTTCAAGGCGAGTGCTGATGATTGCCTGAAGGTTGCTGCGCAAACAGTGTCGTTTGCGGTATCGGCGGCAATTTTTGCGCAGAGAAATGGAACGCGCATACGCTGCGCAACGAGAGCGGCGCCAGCGGATTCCATGTCAATAAGCAGCGCGCCGGGGAAACGTTCTGCAAGGCGGTTCCGTCTTTGTGGATTGCCGGCGAATTCGCTTCCCGACAACACAAGACCGGTTTTTGGGGCAAGCTCCGGCGAACGGGCGGTGAGCGTCTGAAGTCTGCTGAGCAGAAGAGCATCGGCCGCAAAGCCGGCTGGCTGCCGTGCGGCAGATTTTCTGGAGAGATGGATTGCTCCCGGGGGAATGACTGTTTCGTCTTTCCCCGCGGCAAACGAATCGTGCTGAATGATTGTCCCGGCCAGAACGAGCGTGCCGCAAGCAATTGCGGGTGAAATCGCGCCGCCGAGCCCGAGCATAACTGCACCAGCCGCGCATAACTTGTCTTGCGCAACGGCAAATGCACCAGCCGAGTTAGCCAACCCGACGCCTGTACGCAGCACGAAAATTTGCCGGTGCTCCGACTGGTGCATCCAGGCATGCAGCGGAAACGGCGAGGCGATTTGCAGCTCTGAAAAGTCAGCCTGCGCGAGAACGGCTTTCAGCTCCGCGTCCATTGCACAAAGTACCAGCAGCCGATCACGAGATGCGCAATGTTGCTCATCAATCATGGCAGAACTTATTGTCGTTACGCAGCGCCATCCTCATCCTTGCTCAAGATCGCTCCTTTCGCGGTGAAACGCATAGTCTGTAAGGTCCGTCGTCAGCCATACATACTACAATTTCAGGAAGGTGACTCCCGCACCGATGTGTGTTAATTTTCGCGTCGTGTGATTTACGATTAGCGGCGTATGTTATTATGTTTTCTGGGATAATTCGCGAAACTGGTGAAATTGTTGAGCTGCAGATTAGCAGTGACAGCGCCCGGCTTGAGGTCCGGGCGCGGATGTTTGCGCCGGATGCCGAAGACGCGGCGGGCGCCGGAGAGTCCGTGGCTGTGTCGGGGGTATGTTTAACGGTTACTGACGTTAAGGACAGCTCCGCATATTTCGACTTGGCGAGCGAGACACGGCGGGCAACCACGCTCGGTCTGCTCCAAGCCGGTGCTGAGGTAAATCTCGAACGCAGTCTTCGTTTCGGCGAGCGTCTCGACGGGCATTTAGTGCAGGGGCATGTCGACGCGGTTGCCAATGTGCGCGAAATCGAAGTGCAAGAAAATACTTATCGCTTCGTTTTCTCGATGCCGGGGGCAATAGCGCAGTTTGTGGCCCCCAAGGGATCGATCGCTGTGGATGGCGTCAGTCTTACGGTGGGTGAAGTGACTGAGGATTCCTTTTCAGTTTATATTATTCCCTACACGCGGCAGGAGACGGTTTTTAGAAATTACACCGCAGGAACCCGTGTTAACTTAGAGACTGATTGTATTGCGCGTTATTTGAAACAGCTTGCCGCCCCTTATATTGAGCGTTCGCCGTGAAGCTGGATTCGTTTGCTGATATTCTCGAAGATGTGCGCCAGGGAAAGCCGATCGTGCTTGTCGATGACGCCAGCCGGGAGAATGAAGGTGATTTAATGGTCGCCGCAGAAAAGGTGTGTGCTGAAACCATTGCCTTGATGATGCGGGAAGGCCGAGGTTTAATTTGCCTGAGTCTTCCCGAGAGCCGGCTGCGTTCCCTCGGCATCCCGCTTCAGGCGCAGGAAAACAAATCAGTGTTTGGTACCAACTTTGGCGCTGGTGTTGACCACGCATCGACTGTGGCCACCGGCGTGACCGCCCGGGGCCGTGCGCGGACGATTCTTGCGGCGATGAGTGATGCTGCTTCGGCCGGGGAGTTTATCATTCCGGGTTTTGTTTTCCCCGTTGGCGCCTTGGCCGGCGGTGTGCTGGAGCGGCGCGGTCAAACCGAGGGATCGGTTGATCTTGCGCGCATCGCCGGACTGAAGCCCGGTGGAGTTATTTGCGAAATTATGGATCGTGAAGGAAGAATGCTGCGAGGAGAGGAACTCGAGGCGTTCTGCGTGAAGCATCATCTGCGAATTACCAGCGTTGAGGAAATCTGCCAGTACCGGCTGCATAACGAAGTTTCCGTGCGGCGCATGGCTGAGCTGCCGCTTGGTGCGGGTTCAGGGTTTGAGCGCAATGAACAAATTAAATCGCTGATTGCTCGTGCACCCCAGGTTCCGCTGCGAATTATAATCTATGCTGATGATGTGGATCGAAGCGAGCATTTCGCTATTGTCAAGGGAGAGCCGATCAACGGTTGTCTCGTCCGGATTCACTCGCAATGTCTGACCGGGGACGTGTTCGACAGCCGGCGCTGTGACTGCGGGCATCAATTTGACCGGGCGCTTGCGGCGATTTGCGGCGAGGAGCATGGTGCTCTCGTGTATTTGCAGCAGGAAGGCCGGGGCATCGGGTTGGCCAACAAGCTGCGCGCTTACGAACTGCAAGAGCAGGGACTCGATACCGTTGATGCCAACGTTTCACTTGGTTTTGCCGCAGATCAGCGAGATTACCGCGTCGGTGCGCAAATTCTGCATGACCTGGGCCTGAGCCGTGTGCGGCTGATTACGAATAACCCCGATAAGATGAAATCTCTTGCTGCGTTCGGCATCGATGTTGTTGAACGCGTTGCCATTCCTGTGCCAAACGATGAGTTGAGCGCCGGTTATTTGGATACCAAACGCAAACGCATGGGTCATATCCTGCCGCCGCAGGCATCATAAGAGTCTTGTGTCTTTGCGGCAGAGAGGCAGAGCACGAAACATAACAGAAATCCTCCATGCGGCAGCGGACCTATGACCTGAGAACAGTCGATAGCGTCCGGCTGCCGCATGTTTTGTAAACAACATCTTGCCGGCTTCGCTCGGTGTATGGATTGCCTACCACGCTGGGTTGGGCTGGGGAAGTGCGTTCATCTGTGCGCCTTGGCACAGCTCATCGACCGCGCGCCTGCCATCGGCAACACTTGCGCGATCCGGATGAACGAGGACGGTGACGACATGTTCCGCCGATTCTCGGTGCGCCAGCGTCCGGATCCGGCGTTTCGTTAGTTCGTTCTGGTACGGCGTGGGCCAGTTCGTGCCGGGCTCGACACCGACGACTTCGCCGGTGCAGAGCTGCCAGAGCGTCAGGCAGGGAAGCCGGCGCTTGTCCCAGATCACGCTGACGCCCATGTCGCCATCAGGCGAGATGAGCATTGCGCGGGTCAGGTTGTCCGGCCCGGCATGGAGATCGAAGAAATACACGGTTTCTACCTTTTCGGGCCGGTCGGGGTCGTATACCTCCCAGCCTTTCGGATACCGGGCCGCGTCAGCATCCCGCGGCGCCGCAGTGTCGTAAGGCGCGAGGAACCGGGCTCCCTTGGCTCCGACCCTATTGCCGAAGTTCAGATGATACAGGATCTCGTACGGACCGGGGCGCCGGGCGCTATTGGTCACCGTATCGAGCAGCGTAATCTGTTTCTCCGCCGGCCGCAGCGTCGTGGTGCTGTTCAGGTAAAGATCGCTTCCCAGAACCGGCAGGACATCCCGCGCGGCAACCCGCAAGGAGACCTCGCCGGTCTCACTCTCAATCGTCACGCCGACCTCATCCGCCGGAGTGAGGTCGATCGTGCCGTGGAGCGAAAGCGGAATGCCCAATTCATCGGTGCTGGTTGCTCCCATGCTTCTCATTCCGCAGCGCACGCCCCAGCCGCCGAATGCACGGAGCCATCCCAGTCCGCCAAGGGCGGCGGAGTCAACAAACCCGAGAGCCGGATTGACCACGCCGGTCCCCGAATCCCATCCCAGGGCAACGCCGCTGATGCAGGCTTCGTGAATCTGGCCGCCCCGGTCAGGCAGGAAAAGCATAGAGTCGCTTCCCGCGCGAACTTGGAGTTGTTCCATCAGCGCGCCCCGGCCGTAGCGCGGCGTGTAAGGAGTGACGCTGACTATGCCAGCCTGCATCGGTCCGTCTGGCTGCCATCCTTTTTCTGTTCGAGTCCATTGCTTCTTCATAAGTCTTTCTCCCGTGTTCGAACCTCGAGAATTACGAGCTCCCTACAGCAGGGCGCTCACCGCGAACGTCAAAGCGCCAAGCGGCGCGTTTGCTGCCGTTTGGCGCTTTGACGTTCGTGAATCATTGCAAATTTGTCTCTGAAGCGAATTAAAACCTTTTGCTCTACTCTCTGCTGCGCCAAGCCCTGAAGAGGATAGCCTCCGCCCGGCATGGCGCAACGGTTGATGCTTCACTACATGTTCAGTGAACTGAAGGAACAATCAGATCAATTGGGAAAGAAACCAGGGCCTGATGCTATGTAGAATCCTCCCCAAGGTCAAACTTCTCGGTGCAGATTGGGCAGAAAGGGGCCGGGCTCGATCGCGCAGCCAGCGGCAGATGGGCACCACGCGCTGCTGTTTCGATCGCTGTTCCGTTGTTCTTTGCTGCCGTTCTTTCCGCTCCGGCATAGTCCCGCCGCGGAGCGTTTTCTTGCCGCTATGCCGCTAAGCTAGGTTAGTAGAGGCTGGGGGTAAAAGCCGCCATGACCCATGATTTCAGCCCTTCTTTGATTTTTTTTCCAAACTCGGCTATAAAATTGCCGATAAGTTCCCGATCTTTTTGAAGTTTAGGATTGTCAAACTATGTTACGGCAGTCCCGTTGGGTATCATAACTTATAGGAGATACTGAGCTTTCCGGCCTTAGCCGGGTTGGGTTCTCCGAGGACAATGTTGGGGGATTTTTTGTGTCTTTGACAAGAATTGAAGGGAATCTGAGCGCAAGCGGCAGGAAGTTCGGCATTGTTGCGGCACGTTGGAATGAGATTTTTACCGAGCGTCTGCTGCAAGGTGCGATCGACGCGATATTGCGCCACGGCGGAACCGAGGACGCGATTACCGTTGTTCGCGTTCCGGGCAGCTTCGAGATACCGCTTGCCTGCCGTGAACTCTGCAAGACAAGGAAGGTCGATGCGGTAGTTGCCGTCGGAACGCTGATTCGCGGCGATACGAGCCATTATGAGTTAATCGCTGGTGAGTTGGCCGGCGGGCTGCAGCGCGTGATGTTTGAAACCGGCGTGCCGGTTGCCTTCGGCGTGGTCACCGCAGAAAACATGGAGCAAGCCATGGCCCGTTCGGGAGCTAAGGCGGGCAATAAGGGATGGGAAGCGGCGCAAGCGGCGATCGAAATGGCAAACCTCGTTTTGCGGTTGAAGGAGTAACTGTTTTCACTGGGTTTACAGCAAGCTGTAGGAGAACGAGCATGGGTGTTCGACGTCAAGCAAGACAAGCCGCGCTGCAGGCGCTCTACATGTGCGACTTCCTCGGGCGCTGGGAAGCAGAAGATGTGGCGTTCTGTTTCGATCACTTCGTTATCCCTGCCGCTGCTCGTGGTTACGCAGTGAAGCTCTGCGAGGGGGTATTCTCCAACTTGCCTAGAATTGATTCCTTACTGACCCGGGCGAGCGAAAACTGGAGTCTTTCCCGCATGGGGCGGGTAGACCGCGCCATTTTACGCTTGGCCACATTCGAGATTGCTTTCAGCAGCGAAGTCCCGGCGAATGTGGCGATTAATGAAGCCATAGAAATTGCCAAGTTTTTTGGCGCCGACGAGTCTCCGGTGTTTGTCAACGGCGTGCTCGATAAGGTTGCACAGATCCAACGCGGCAAGCTTAAAGTCGAAGTTGTTCTCGAACCCGAACGAAAAGAACCCGAACACGTAGTATTTGCGGAAGAGGAAGCGGAAGAACTTCCGGTGAGCGTTCCGCTTACCGGCACGCGTGACTAGACGCCAAATAAGCGAAACAGAGGTGGTGCAGTTGCACCGGCCAAAGCGCGTCTCCGACGGAGACTGAGTCGAAGGCAAAACCCGGAGAAGTTAACAATCAAGTGATTTCGATCGTTATGCCTGTCAGAGCAAAGACGACAGCACCTTGAAATTGAGCTGTGTGAAATCCCGGTAAACGGCGCGGGCGAGGCGGGCTGAAATTAAGCTTTTTGGTTCGGCGCCCTGTGAAATAATGACATAGGGCATCCCCGCTTGTTCGGCGGCAAGAAAACCGTTGGGAGAATCTTCGAAGACAAGACAATTCCTGGGCGGCATTCTGAGCCGTTCGGCGGCAAGCAAAAACAACTCGGGATCAGGTTTGCCTTTCTTTGCATCGCTTTCGGTTAGTACAACTGCAAACAAGCTGCCGATGCGCAGCTTATCCAGCACCATCTGAATATTTTCCGCCGGTGCATTAGAAGCGATCGCGCAGGGAACTCCATGTTCATTAAGCTGATGAAGCAGGGGTGTAAGACCGGGGATTTCGCTCAGAGCCGGGCGATAAAGCCTGCGGTAGATCTGTTCTTTTTCCGCGGCGAACTCCTGGAGGAGCCGGCGGTTAAAGTTTTTGCCGAACATATCGGCGATGATTAAATCGTTCGTCCGGGCATGGATCTTGGTCCTGTAGTACTCATCCGTTACTTCCATGCCGTGCGCTCTGCCGAACTCCACCCAAGCCATCCGGTGGGCCTGGAGATTATCGATCATCGTTCCGTCGACATCGAAGACTGCGGCCCAGGATTTGTTGCTCACTTTCCGAAAATCTCAGAGGAACTCTTGTACTGCCGCTAAAAGTGAAATTGCCGGTTGGTGTACTTATACTGCCGGGAACCGTTTTCCCAGCCGTCGATCAACCCATCGCCGTCGGTATCAGGATTCTGTGGATCGAGCGAGTAGAGCAGCTCCAGCGGATCGCTCAACGAGTCGAGATCGGTGTCCGGCAACGCTGGGTTTGAGCCGTGGCGCTGCTCGACATCATCACTTACGCCGTCACGGTCACTGTCGGTTACTGCGCCGCTGGCACGGTCCAGCGGATTTGTTTGATTCAGCAGCTCAACGCCATCTGCGATATCGTCGCCATCGGAATCGGTATTAACAGGGCTTGTGCCGATCTCTTCCTCGTAGAGATCGGGAAGGCCGTCGCCGTCTGTGTCCGCCAGTGCGGCTGGTGCGCTGTCCGCTTTGAAAGAATCATTGAAGGCTGGCTGACTAGCTGGATCAAGCGGGTCCGTGCCCACGGCTGCTTCGAACCCATCGGAGAATCCGTCGTTATCGGAGTCCGGATTAGTAGCGTCAGTTCCGCGTTCACTTTCCTGGGCATCGGACAAACCATCGCGGTCGCGGTCGGTCCCGGAGTCTTGTTCATCTCCAGCGGAGGCACTTGAACCTTGGCGCGCAGCGGAAAAAAAGAAGAACCCGCTGGAAGTTGAGGAGGAGCTTGAGGATGACGTGGATGATGAAGTAGATGACGACGAAGAAGACGAAGCGGAAGTCGAACTGCTGCTGGAGGATGAGCTGGATGAGGAAGAGCTCGAAGTTGATGTCGATGTTGACGAACTCGAGCTTGACGTCGAAGTAGAAGTCGAGCTGGACGAGGAGGCGCCCGGCACAAGCACGATATTCTCATCACAGCCTTTCATGTCCCCGGCGAATGTAAACAGGAAAAGACACAAAAGCTGCACAAGAATTGCCGTTTTGCTCCTATCCGGAGAGGATTGGTCTTGTTTTAATTCGTTAGCTTTCATGCGGGATAAAATAGCGCAGCGGCGCCAAAACTGCACGATTTTCTTGATTGCCTGGGGGTGAATTGTGCTTTTCTGACGCGCTACGGCGCTTTTTCTCTCGCCTTATCGCGAGCCCACAGTTAGAGCCTTAGGGCAGGGGTCGCGGCGCGAGGGATCTTGATGTGCCAGAGCGCATGTTCAACCTAGGGAGAAGATGTAGTTTATCGCGCAGCAAGAACTGAAGGATCTGATTGTTGATTCGTTGACAGAATCTGCCTTCGAGCTTGTTCCCAGCGCAGCTTTACGCCGGCCTGTGCAGGTGTGAGATCCCTCGCGCAATACACCCCGCCATTTAGCACGGTTGTTGCGCGCGGGATGACGGCTCTTTGCGATTCCAGGGTTAGGGTCAACACGTGGGTTAGGCACGCCCGGTATGCCCGCCGTAGCTTTAGCGAAGGCGAGATGGCATGCCGTTCGGACGAGCTCAGACCGAATCCCAGATGCTGCGGTGACAATGTGGCGTCCGAATTGCCCTTGCCGTAGGGTTTGTGAGACATTGCCATTATGGCAGCAGAATTCCGGTTTGCCGCTTTGGCGGCCTTATTTTTCTTCGGCATCTCCAGTGTCTTGGCGCAAGAAGACAATACAGGTGACGATAAAGTACGGACGGCACTTCCCAGCGAACATCTCGCGCTTCTTGCGAAAAACGCAGTCAAGTTTACGCTGCCGAACGGGCTGCGAGTGATTTTTTACCGGAGAACGCACAGTCCAATTTTCTCAAGCCAGATTTGGGTTAAGGCGGGCGGGGTGAATGAAGTTCCGGGTCAAACCGGAGTCTTTCATCTGCTGGAACACATGGCATTCAAAGGGACGCGTGCGGTTGGTACAAGGGATTGGCCCCAGGAAAAGCGACTTCTTGAGCGTTATGAGCAGGTGCTTGATGAGCTTGAACGTTATGATGCGGCAGCACTAAAAGAAGAGCTGCGCCATTTGCAGGAAAAACTCGCCGCGCTGCAAGTGACAGATGAATTCTCTAATATTTACCGCACCCGCGGAGCTTCCGGCCTTAACGCAGCGACGAGCAAAGAATATACGATGTATATGGTCAGCCTTCCTGCAAGCGAATTCGAGCTTTGGTGCTGGATGGAATCCGAGCGGCTGCTGCATCCGGTGTTTCGCCAATTCTATAAGGAACGCGACGTTGTTTTGGAAGAGAGGCGGATGCGCACTGATGACAATCCCGGCGGGCGAGTCTTTGAGTCACTGTTGGCCGCCGCCTATTGGGTGCATCCCAATCGCCTGCCGATTATCGGCTGGCGAGAAGATCTTCAGCGTTTGCGCACGCGCCATGTTGAGGCGGCGCACCGGCAGTATTACCGTGCGGACAATATCGTTATTTCACTTGTCGGCGACCTCGACGTTGAGCGAATACGGATGCTGATGGAGAAGTATTTCGGGCGGCTGCCCGAGCCTGCTGGGGTTATTCCACCGCTGGGCCAAGAAGAGCCGCTGCAGCAAGGTGAGCGGAGAGTGGAGGTGGTGTTCGATGCTGAGCCGCGGCTTGTTTTGGCTTACCATAAACCCGGGCATCCCGATCCTGACCATGCCGTGTTTGCCGTGCTCCAATCACTGCTCAGTGATGGACGATCGTCATTGCTGCATCGCCGGCTCATTCAGGAGAAACACCTTGCCATATCTGAATTTGCCGCTGAGATGCCGGGAGAGCTGTATCCATCATTGCTTGTTCTTGGTGCCACGCCGCGCCGCGTGGTAAGCAACGAGCGTGTGCTTGCAGAAATTGTGGATGTTGTCCGCGATCTGCAGAATCGTTTTCTCCCCGAAGCTGAGGTTGCGGCGGCAAAAAAAAGGCTCCGCACGCAGATGCTTCAGGACTTATCATCTAATTACGGCCTTGCCAGATTTTTGGCGCGGGGCGAGCTATTGTTCGGACGTTTTGAGACGCAGCTTGATTTTTACCTTAGCACTGATGCGGTAACTGCACTGGACATCCAACGTGTGGCGCGGCGCTACCTTGTCCCGGAAAACCGCACCATCGTGATGCTGAGGAAATCTGAAAAAGGGAAAAGAGCGTGGCATGAATAGGAAAGCGGCGGCTATTGCGGCCCTGCTGTTGCTTGGGTTTCTGCTGGTGTCTTGCGTGGGCGCTGTGCACCGGATCCCTCCTTATCGGGCAGAGATTCAAGCGGAGGTCGTGCAGTTTGTCCGGCCCAGTCCCCGGCACTGGACTTTGCCAAATGGACTGAGCGTATATTTTCAGCCGCAGGATGAGCTGCCGGTGGTTCGTGGTACGCTTTATCTGCCGGGAGGCGAGTTGTATGATGCCTCGGGTATTGCCGGACTGGCCAGTGCCGCCGGCGCGCAGATGCGAAGCGGCGGCGTAGAAGGGATCACCGCGGACGAACTGGATCGCCGGATTGACCATCTCGCAGCGGTAATTGAGTCGGATTTTGGCCGTGAGTACGGCACGATCAGTTTTTCATGTCTGGCGGAAGACTTTGCCGAAGTGTTTGGGCTCTTTGCTCGAGTTGTGCTCAGTCCAGCGTTTGATGAAACCCGCTTTACGCTTTGGCAAAAAGTGACAGCCGATAAGATTGCGCACCGGCGCGATCGCCCGGATGTTATTGCTGATATGGCGCTCAAAACATTCTTGTACGGCGCGGATAGCCCTCAGGCGAGGGTGGTAAGCCGCGAGTCGCTGGGGCGCATTACCGTTGATGAGATGCGCCGTTTCCATCGCCGGTTCGTCCAGCCGGACCGCGCGGTCTTTGCCTTGAGCGGCGCCGTTACGGAGACCATTGTGCGTTCTGTACTTGCGGAGCATTTAGGACGCTGGGCGCGCGGCAATAGTGAACTTCCTGCGCTGCCGGTGGTCGCGTTTCGTCCGGTTCCCGGAATCTATGTTTTGCCAAGGAAACTAGACCAGGCAACTGTTGCCATTGGTCATCAAGGGCCCCCGCGCCATACTCATGACCAATATGCTATCGCTGTTTACAACCGGATTGTGGGGGAAGGTGGATTTGGGACCGAACTTTTCTCTCAAATCCGCTCGCGCAGAGGACTAGCTTATTACATCGCCGGCGGTGTTTGGCCCGCCGCAGGAGGCGGCTTGGTGCAGGTGGATTTTTCGACCAAGCCTGAAGAAGCTGCGCGTGCGATTGATGAGTCGCTTCGTGTTATAGAAAAGTCACGACTTGAGCTGTTTGATGTTCGCACGCTGGAACAGTCAAAGGCGGCAATTACCCGGAGTTTTTTGTTTAAGTTTGCGGAGCCGGAAGCCGTGGTTGAACGGGCGGCAATGCTGCAAATCTTGGGTTACGAAGCGGATTATGATGCGCGCTTTTTAGCTAATATTGCAGCAGTAACCGGGGTTGATGTCTTGGCCGCAGCAAAGAGCAGGATTCATCCTGACAATTTTGTGGTAGTTGTCGTAGGTGATGTTGCCGGCGAACAGCTTAACGAAGGTTTGCGCGCGAAACTGCCCGTCTTTCATTTTATGTTCGATGACCAGCCGGTTCTGTTAGAATAGTAATGATTTCGAATGGCAACCGGGTCAACGATCTGGAGTTGCGCGGGGGAGAAGCGTGCTTGTATGCTCCGCCCTAGAACGTAATTAAGTAGCCAAGAGGTAGTGAATCGTGACAGATCGGCAGCGGGCAGCTGACAAAGGTGCAACAATGGTCGAAGCTTTGCTTGCGATACCGTTGTTTATCGCGTTTTTGCTGGTTGCCTTTGACTTTCTGCGCCTCTGTTATTGTCAGTTGTCGCTTCAGTATGCGCTGACTCAAGCTGCGCGGGAAGCTGTTGCTGCACCTGCACCGACATTAGCTGATGCGCGAAATCTTATTGGCGCCAAGCTGGCCGGTCTCGGCTTACAGCTTGAAGCCGCTGATATCCTTACAGTTTGTCCATTGGCAGAGATCAATAATGTGATTGCATGTCCAGCGGGCAGTTATATTCCGGGGCAAAGCCGGGATTTGGTTGCTTACCGCTTGACCAAGTCTTTTCGTGTCTTTTTCTTGGGCACGTTTGCCCATATAATCAGATCCGGACAGGTGACCATTACAGTGACGGTGATGGGGCGAAATGAGCCAGTGTAATAAAGATGACAGCTTAAGTTCTCGATGTATTTGTTGCTCGCCGACGAAGGGCAATGTAATGATCGAGCTTGCGATTGTAATGCCACTGCTGATTTTTCTGGCGCTTGTTGGCTACGACATTGCCCGGGCACTCAACACCTATCAAGTCGCGCTATCGCTCAGCAAACAGATTGCGAGCGCTGCCTATCGTGAGTGTGTGGTGAACATCGCGGACTTCCAGTCATCTCATGCTGCGCTGAGCGGAAAGCTCAATGATTTGTTTTCTCCGCAAGAATGCTTAACTGTTGTGCGAGCGTCTCTGAATCCAAGCGTGGTTAATGTTTCGGCGGCGGCAACATATTCGATATCTATGGTTACGTACGACGCGGGTACTGGTGGAGCGTCTCTTTTCCTGCCGTCCTCCGGCAACGGCGCCATGCTGGTCAAGGCATCTGATTTTCAAAGTGGGCCGGGCGGCTTATTAGATTCGAGCGGGAGCTTGGCGAAACTGCTCCACGATTACGGTATCTTGGTTATTGCCGAAGTACATGTTCCTTATCAGGCGTTTTTTGAAAGTGTACTTCAGGCGCTGGGGTTTAGTTTTAATGATATTCATGCGCAAAGTATACTCTAGAAAACGCTGCTTAGTGAGCGAACGTGGTGCGATTGTTATCTTTACGGCATTCGTGCTGGTAGCTTTGCTTGCCATTCTTGGTTTGGCCATTGATGCGGGCAACATTTACCGGGCTCAGCTTGCACTCCAGAATGCGACAGACGTTGCTTCGTTGGGCACGGTCAATCACATTACAATGCAGGGCAAGCTGAATTTTCTGCAAAAAGCCGGGGCGGAAGGGGCTCTGCCGGTGGACGAAGTGGCCAAGGTGCAGGATTATTTGAATATTACCATGCATGAGATGCCGCATAATCATGTTCGCGCGAACATGGCGCTTGCGGGGTTTGCGCACTCAGCGGCCAATCCAATAACAGTGACCCCGCAATATGCCGTAGGTGACCCCGATTCCGGGGATTCGGCTTACGATTATCAGATTCAGGCAACGCGGCCCGTGAATTTGCTCCTGATGAGAGCGGTTCCGATTTATTCAGGCGGTTCACAAATTTCCGTCGGCTCAACTTCTTTATCCCGCCGGAGAAAGCTCAATGCGTCGCTGGTGCTGGATATATCAGGTTCAATGAATTGTCCAAAGTCCGGGGAGTGCGCCTGTCTGAAGCCGGCCGCGGATGGAAGCCGGGTATCTTGTCCAACAACACCTAACCGGCGGTTTGACGATCTAGCCGAGGCGGTAGCTGATTTTATGCGGATGCTCGATATTGACCGTGACAACATCCATGTTGTTCCCTTCAATATAAACGCCTCAGCGGCAAAGACGGATGAGATAAGAGCTTTGTTTAATGTGTTGGGGCCGTTGACCAACTCCGTGATTGACTCGATTCGCGATAATTTCAAAGATACTTTTCCGCCAGCAAGTGGAACCAACTTTTGTGACGCTTTAATGCAGGCTTATGGACGGATGTGGGTTAAACACAACCGCACGGCGGAGACGGTAAACTACATCTTTTTCACTGATGGTGCGCCAACAGCAGGACGCTTCCTCTTTAGTGATGCGGCGGCGAAGAAAGCTAATCTCGCGATTAACCGCGTGTTTTATCCTCCCGAGGATCCGGCGGATCCGACCAGCGGTCCAGTGCCGTCTTATCCGGGTGATTATGATTATCTGAGCTATACTATTGAGTGGGTGGACAATAACAACAAGATTATCGCCGGTCCGTCGGTCTTGGTGCCTTCGCGGTATCTTTGCGGCAGCGGTGGTGTGATGTGCAGTTCCACTGTCACGCAGTTCGAAAACCCGATGTTTGACGAATCCGTTGTTTATCGCGGGACCGGTGGGTGTAACGATGGGTTGGCGACGGTCAATGCTGATTTTGGCGCGGCTCCGCCGGTTGCGTCGCAAGCAGCAGTTGCCGGCGTGGCGAATCAAGTGTTCGGTCCTTGCCTTAATTCATTTGAGTCACACCTGCCATGGAATAAGTTGTCAACATATGATCTAACAATCGGGGACCCGCCAGTGTTTGCTGGTTTCGGCGAATGGCGCAAGGCGTACTATAACTGCGCCCTTCAGGTAGCTGACTTTATCCGCAGTCAACGCGGCATGTTTTATGTCGTCGGCTTAGGTGAAAAGCCGGCTGCCGGTACGTTCGATCCGAGCGATCCATACGAAAATGTCAGTGACAGCTTTCACCGTAAGGATATTTTCCTGACGCGGTTGGCGCTTGATTATCGTCAAATGGATTCGTCAAAGCCGGAGTTTGATTTCCAGGGCTACAGTGATTACGCCGGTTCGGCTTCGAATCCGCGAATGCGCGGGATTTATATGCCTACGCATAATTCTTCGGACATTCGTTTGCTGTTTATTGAGATCGCGCGCAAGCTCTTGTTGAAACTAGTATCGTGAGCGTTGGCAGCGAAGTTACGGAATCAGTGTTGGTTTCGCAGCGTATGTGGGCGCAACTGACGGTATCTGGTCGATGCGGTGGGACTCTCCGTGTGATGCGGTCTTTTTTTGTTTGCCCTAGTATGAAGTATTAAGTTTGTAGTGCGAATTTCCGACAATTGATGCGGTCGGAAATTTATTCCGGGTAAGTGCTGTAGCCGTTTGCTTCAGCAGTTATTTGTATTACAAGCAGTTCAAAAAAGAGTGACCAAATGGGACGTCAACCTATCTACATGCGTTTTCTAAACATTATTGCCGTTGCTGCTGTTATTTGCGTTAGTGCCGTCGTATTTGCTCAAGAGCAAACATCCGCGGAAGTCGGCGCTGTCGCTAATCCCGCGGAGGATATTCAAGCCACCGTTGTTATAACGCCTACTCCCGAACCAACGCCTACGCCGGAGCCAACGCCAACGCCGACACCGGCTCCTTGTGATTATTATGAGGGCAGTATGACTTGGAGCGGAAGCTATGGCAATCAAGCGTGGTCACTGGATAAGATTCTGAAACGGACTGGCGATGCCGCGACGCTGGAATGTCTCGATCAAGCAATTGAGGAGATTAATGAGACCTGCCGCAACTACAAGAGGGAAATCCACTTTAACGCCTCGCCGACGGGAAACTTCTCAAAGAATTACGACGATTGCTTCGTTACCCACTTAGCTGACAAGTTTTTTAGCGATTGGAACGGCAATAAGCATAAGATTGGGACCCACAGCAACGGGGCGACTTGTACGCATCTGTTGCGGACAGACTTATGGTATTGTCCGGCCAGCCAGAACAAGAAGTATATAAATAGCTGCCATTCTTGTGCGGAAGGGCATTTTTACTTTGATAAAGACTGCAAGACGGTTCAGCCAAACGATGCGCTTGCCGCCTGCGGAGCGATTACCACGAATTATCAGCTTTCCTGTCCGGTGTCGCTGCTGTGGACCCCTGAAGTGAATGTTGATTCCGATGCCCAGGTGGTGCAGTTTCCGCTTGATCCGCGCAGTCCTGGGCGGTGGTATGAATGGAAAGCGTCGGCTCAGGCTCCGCTTTTGGTTTACGATCCGGATCATTCAGGACGTATTACTTCAGGCCAGCAGCTTTTCGGAAACTGGACCTTTGGGGGCCAGCGCCTGGCGGCGCTTGCATCGGATGGACCGGGGATGATCGCGGCACCATGGGATGACGGCTTCGCGGCCTTGGCGGCGCTCGATGCTGACGGGAGCGGCCTGCTCGATGGCGCTGAACTGGAGCCGCTTGGCTTATGGTTCGACAACAACCGGAACGGCATCGCGGACACGGGAGAAGTCGCGTCGCTTCGGGATACCGGTGTGACGAAGATTTTTTACCGTTACGATGAAGCGAACCAGAATACACGAACACTGCGGGCCAATGTCGGATATGAGCGTGTCGTGGATGGTAAAGTGCAAACAGGAGCGTCGGTCGACTGGTTTGGTGCATCGGCAATTACGCCGATTGAACTGCTTTCCTCTTACGGCAAAGGTCTCGGCGGTTTGCCAGCCGGGCAGCCGTTGGTCATTGAACAGAAAGCCGAACCGAACCCGGCAGCCAGCGCGGCAAAGGGCACATCGCTCAGTGGAATATGGGCGTTTCGCTTTGCCGATGAGAGCTATCGCAGCAAGCATCCAGCCGGGTACTTGCTGATTTCTGATTACGATGATCAAGGCTATATCCGCGGGTATTCAGTGGTGGACAAGGCCGTTCGTCCGCACGGCCAGAGGGATGTCTTCGGCCTCGTGTCGATGCTGATGCTGCGTGGACAAAAGCAAAGCGCAGAAGACGGCAAACTCAAATTCAACTTTGCGATAGAGCACGGTGGTTCGAAGCTGTCATCTGCGGCCGTTGTCAGCGCTGATCTGAAGTCGATGGAAGGATCGTCGTCCACAACGGGCGGGCTGGACAGGAAAGTAACTTATCGCTGGAAAGCCGAGCGGCTATAAGAATTATTGCGGCATAACTTTTGTCGCGCCTGCCGGAGCTTGGAGCGAGTGAAAAGTCCCATGGATGGGACCTGTTCAGCAATCTGCTAGACTCAAAATAAGCGCGTAAATCTGCCGCAGCCGGAACTCCGCCTGGAAGTCGTTAAATGGCGCATATTTGTGGCATCACCTGGGTGAAGGCTGGCCTGATGCCGGGGCGGTGCAGAGAATGACGCTGCCGTGCGCTGAGGGCGCGCCGCCGCCCGCCTGCAGAACTCGGCTTGCAGGAACCGGAGAAGCTTCACTGCACAAAACAGCAGGGCAATCCGATTTCCTGCGGCGGGTCCGCACCACCCCCGCCCCGGCGCATCAGGTTAAGCCTTCATCGCCCGGCAGCGTCAAACTCTCCACCGGCGTCGAACCGGAGCAGGCACCTTGCTGCCTTTCTTGGTTGTATTCCACTTTTCTGAATACCTGGATGTTCTGCACAGCTTTGGGGTGCGGGGAGAAAGTAATGAGAATGCTTCTCAGCAGGCTGAATCTCTTACATTGAAGAACGAAAGTTGGCGGAGCTGCTGAGTATGTCGTGATCACGCCCAGAGCGATGCTGCCGGGTGCTGAAGGCATGCCCTTTTTGCGCCGGCGGGGCAGTGGGGCGGGCCGGCTGGTGGAAATGCGCTTGTCTGGCCGCAGCTTGTTCAGCCCGGCAGTGTCTGCTGCAAGCGCAGTTCTGCAAGCCGGCGGCGGCGCGCCTTCAGCATCCGGCAGCATCGCTCTGGGCGAAGCCTCTGGACCACCGCCGAGGCAGAATTTATTCGCTTATTTTCGGACTAGATGTCATTAACCGTATCTACGCTTCTTCTCGCGCAGATGCAGTTAATGACATCTAGTTCCGCAGCAGTTTATGTCATCAGCGTTGGCCGAACCAGGTTTTCATAGTCCCGGTATGCCATGTTTATAAGCTCACTGTGAGTGCCTCCGCTGAAATTTACCACTTTGCTGCGGGCGATATCCGCAGAGAGATAAACTTCCATGCCATAAAGTTCGCCGATGGGCGGCTCAGCTCCGACTTCGCAACCAGGAAAGCAAGCGCTAAACTCTTCTTCCCGGGCTATTCGAACCTCTCGCGCATTTGCAGCTTCCTTCACCCGATCCAAGTCCACTCTCTTTGTTGCTGGGACTACCGCCATGGCGAGCCGGTGATCAACTTCCACCACCACTGTCTTAGCCAAGGCGCTGCCCGGTATATGCGCGGACGCGGCAACTTCCTGCGCCGTAAACGCCGGACGGTGATAAATGACATGATAGGGAACTCTGTTCCGGTCCAGATACTCCTTAAGCATTTTCTCAGGCATATGCTTCTCCTTTATTGTGCTCAAACGTGACAACAGCACGCAGCCTGCGCCGTTTGGGGATTTGCATTCACACCTCGAATAATTATAGTCCGCCGCGCAAGGACTCGCCCAGAGACCGGAACCGGCAGGTGTTCCTCGGTCTGCTTTGCGGTATATAATTGGTTAATGAATGTAAAGGTTAAGCTGCTTGCGTGTCTTTAACTTTGCCCGCCGAAAGCGCGCAGGCAAAGTCCGCCTCAAACCACTGCCACGAACGCTGCATGACGGAGGCTGCTTTGGCCGACGCTCCCCAGGTTTGCGGAGAGAGAAAGCTGAAAGAGGGGGCGCTCAAAAATTCCTCGTAGTCGATGCTGAAAAGATTCAGGCTTTCGCTGGCACGGCTGATGCTTGCAGCGAGTTGTTTTTGCTCCCCGTGAGCTTCCGGGGGGATCGCTCGCAGCGATTCGTCCAGCATCTTTGCTGCATCGCGCACAAGCCTGGCGACCTCGGGCGACGCGTCGGCCGCGGTGCGGAGAGTATTCTTTAAAGAGGAAACTATAGCCGCGGCAGTGCTAAGTTCGTTTTGAATACGAAGGGTGCAATCTTCCGTTTTTAAATAATTCGCGGCACTGGGCAGCCGAAGAGCGGCGTCAAGTCTTTCTCGCGGAGCAGCGCTGTTTTTGCTGGATTCCGGCGAGGGCGGGAATCGAAGTTCAGTATTCTGCGGCGCAGTTCTTATATCTGAAAGGTCGAGTGTCCGGGCGGCCATATAACCTCCACAGCAAAACCCTGACGGCGTGCGGCACATTTAGTTCCATCCCAGGTCCGCTGCCGTTTCATTTGAGTATATTATCCCATATCAGGAACTGCTATTCAGCTTTTTGCCACATGCGTGTTACGTTAGTTCGTGTATTGACGATGTATCACGCTTAGTAATGCCGTGCGGGCCGAATGGCGATTCGGTTGCACAATAAAGCAGGACAGGGCGGTGTTTCCTTGGATCTATTCCTTATATCAATGTGCTGAGAAGTGAAGAAAGATGAAGCGGCGCAGGCGGCGGGATGGTGCAGGGCACGCTCCCGCCGCCTTACATAACCGAGTGTCCTCGCGGGCAGACTACCTGCTGCGCGCGCGGATGAACTTCAATACCTCTTGGCGGGTTGGTGTGCCATAAGCTCCGCGCCCGCGGCTGACGACGATCGCTGCGGCCGCTGCACCACGCTGGGCGGCGAGAGCAAGGTCACGATGGCGGTTCAGCTCCAGTTCGGCGAGCGTGACGCCACAAAACACATCACCCGCTCCGGTTGTGTCGACTACTGGCACGCAAAAAGCGGGAATACGAAATGGCTTTGGCCACTCGGCATTCATCACCCACACTCCGCGGCTGCCGGCTTTGACAAAGACCGCATCGGCGCCGTATTCGATCAAACAACGCGCAACTTCTTGCGGCTTTTCCAAGCGGGTGAAGTAGGGCGCTTCATCAACCGACATGAAGACATAGGACATGTGCATGAGCAGCGTCTCGAGCAGCCGCCACTTTGAACCAGGCGCCGCTTTTCCCAAACAGACCGTATCGAGGGAAGTGCGGCAGTCCGCATTTCTTGCTTGCGCAAAAAACTCCTCAACCGGCGGGCGGTCCTGGCGGTTGCCTTCCAGCGCACCGAGCAACCCCCATCCGCCGAGATGGATTAGATGCCGTCCGGCGAGGGGGATTTGCAGCAGATCGGTCACGGTCAGCTTGTCGTTTGCGCCGCGACTGTGACAAAACGTCCGCTGGCCGTTCGTCTCGACGAGTACTGCTGTTACTGAAGCTGCGCCGCTGCGTTTGACGCGCAGGCTCAGTCCCGCAGCCTTGGCATCTTCGACAAGCGAATCGGCAGCGTTTCCTTCGCCAAAGCAGCCGGTAAAGCAGCAATCGCCGCGTTCACCGAGATACCAGGCAGAAGCAAGCGCTGCCGCGAAACCAGGTCCGCCGGCGCGTTCCACGGCACCGTTCCCGAGCGTCAGCTTGCCGCGTTTGGGGAACCCTTCCAGGCCACTGAACACGTAGTCTTTGCAGGCATGCCCGCAAAACTCAATTTGAGATTTGCGCATCCGGCTCATCAGCGAGTCTCCTTATCGCAAGAAACAATACTTTACGGGAACTCCAAGACACAGTAGAGCGGAGCGGGAAAAAGAGAACCTTTTGCCGCTTCCATCTCTTGCTCAACATGTGAACAAGAGATGAAGCATTGTTTACTACTCGAGTTTAAGGTTGAGACAAGGAACTGCCGACGAGAATCCGAATCTAGCTGATTACGCAGCCGGCGTCTAGCGGCACCGGGGGCATCCGGTGCAGAAGCCGTTTTTACGCCGGGAGGGGATTTTGATATTATCACGGCAGCTTAACCAACGCTTGTAGACCAGCACACAGCGGATGGGGTCATTATGCCAAAGTTGTGCTTAAACTGAAAAGCTACTATGCAGGTGCTGCTCATTATTCCCCCGGCCCAGATACAATCGCCGGGCTTGCATCCTTCGCTGGGCTACCTGGCGGGCGCGCTGAAAGCGGCCTCGCATCAGGTGCGCGTGATTGACTTTGTCAACGATCCGGAGCGCTGTGAGGAGAGGCTCGATGCGGCGTTGGCGTCAATCCGCCCTGATATCGCCGGCGTCTATGTGACCTCAATGACAATCAGGACCGCAGCCGGCATTGTTGTACGTGTCCGTGAATTGTCCAATCCGAAACTGATTGTGGCCGGGGGTCCGCACCCAAGCATTGATCCAGCGGGGCTTCTTCATGATGTTCCCGGATTAGATGCGGCGGTGGCCGGTGAGGGCGAAGCGGCAATAGTCGAGTTATGCGATGCGGCAGCAGGCAAGAAGGAACTAGGCGATATCGCGGGCATTGCTTTTCGAAGTTCGGGGGATATCGTGAGGACGCTGCAGCGCGCCCCGGTCAGTGACTTGGATTCGTTGCCGCTGCCCGACTATTCATGCTTCGATACCAGCGGACTCATTCCCTCAATCGGCTATCCCCTGGTTACAAGCAGAGGCTGCACGCACTGCTGTTCTTATTGCGCAGTGCCGGTGCTTGGCCGCTACCGAGCGAGAGATGTAAGAAAAGTCGCCGGCGAGCTCTTCTGGGCGATGGAGAAATACCAAACGTCGAGGTTTGTTGTTGTTGATGATGCTTTCAGCGATGATATCGCGCGGGCAAAAATATTCTGCGATCTGCTGCTGGAGAGCGGCAAAAACACGAAATGGTATGCGATGAACCTTAGAGCGGATAAGGTCGACGCGGAGCTTCTGGGAAAGATGAAAGCCTCCGGCTGCGATACTGTTACTTTTGGCGTGGAAAGCGGCGACGCTGATGTGCTCCGCAAGACCCGCAAAGGCGAGACTCTGGAAGATATCGAGCGCGGCGCCGCTTTGGCAAAAAGCGCCGGCTTAAGGGTTTTCGGCTACTTCATCGTCGGTCTGCCGCACAGCTCGTTCGCCTCAGAGATGAAATCACTCGCCTTTGCCCAGAGAGTCGGCTTTGATCTGGTGTTTTTTTGGAACTTTCTGCCGCTTCCCGGAACTGCGGCGGCTAAGTGGGTGGAAAACAATGGGCGAATGTTGATGGATTACAAAGACGCTGTCTTGCTTGGGCATGGCGTGCAGCCTGTTTTTGAGACAGATGAATTCAGCAGGCAGCAGAGAATCGATGCTTACTGCATATGCAATATTAAATCTGGCCAATGTTCGCAGCTTTTGCCTAAATCGCTTAACAAGTGGCAGCGGCGAGTTAAAACTTTTGTTTTGCATTGGAAATATGACAGAGCTGCCTTGGCGGCATTGGCCGCGCTTTTTGTGAAGCGGAGATTCTGGTTGCTGGCGAGTGTGTGCGCGAAGCGCGCAAAATGAGGCAAATAACCCGTGTTGTGAGTGGTGATATTCAACCGCGATATTTCATTCGTATGCAGAGCGGGCTGTTAAACCTGCGTCATGTATTACAGCGGATGTCATACCCTTCATTGTGTTAAAAACAGCTTAATTTCCGGAAGGCTGCGCGGGTCCTCGTCTTAAATGACCGAGCTGTAACTTGTTCGCGGCAGCTTGATTGGGTAATCAAGCAAGAAAACCTCTTGACCAACCAATGTCTGTTCTCTTAAACGCTCCGAAAGCATTTTTTCTTTCTTAAACAACCAGCGGCGTTCTACGGCATCTAAAGTTCATTAGGTCAGAAGAGGGAAAGTCGAATGATAGGTCGAATTGTCACATTTCTAGCGATGCTCGGTTTTTGTGGTGCCGCTGCGCAAGCGCAGGTGCTGTATCTTTCCGACAGCTTTGACTACAACCAGTTTTCGCCGCATTGGTCCATCGCCGGCTTCCAGCAGAATCTTTATACGCCCAGCAATCAAGCGGCGTTTGTTGATTTGGCAGGTCATCAAAGTGCGGTGCATTATTATATTCCGCGGGGGGTAGATGAGGTAACTCCGGCGCAGATGTCTGTTGAAGGCGAGGCGAGTTTCCAGCGCCTTACAGGCCGGCCCCAGGCGGACGAGTTTTATTTAGAATGGTCCGAGTTTTTTCCGGAAGATCATAATTTTGCCGATCATGGGCAAAAAATGGTTCGTTTTGACTACTGGAAAGCCGGCGAGGAACGCGGAACGGAAATGACGTTTGCCGTGCTCGATAATAACAGCCGGATGCAGGTCTTCTTGTATCATCCGCGCGGGCAGCTTAACGGCAGGACTCTGGATATTGGCCTTGATGCACAGCCCATCCCCGTTGGACGCTGGGTCAGACTAGGCTTATGGGTGCGTCAGAATACGCCGGGTGCCGCCGATGGATTTGTCTACCTTTACCTAGACGGGCAGCTAATTCTTTCACAGACAAACATGAGCATCCGTGGCCGCGATACCCGTGGTTGGAACATTATGTGGATCGGCGGGAATCATTCCAACAGTACCGGACCAACCAGGCAGGCTTCGCATAGATATATTGATGATGTGTTATGGTATTCGTCCAAGCCCGGAGGAGTGGGTGCTCCGCCGGTGATGCCGCCGGGGGCCGGAGTGCCGCAAAGTCCAGTAAACTGGCGGCCAGCGCAAAATCCCGCTACGCCGCTTGCCGATTATAATCGCGATGGAATCAGCGACTATGCGGTTTGGCGCCCGGGAAGCGGCACGTGGTTTGCTCTGACCAATGAGCCGTCCGGGAATGCAGCGGCAGTGCTGCAGCGGCAGTGGGGGGTCCCGGGCGATATGCCGGTCCGCGGGGATTTTGATGGCGATGGTTATTTGGATTTAACAGTTTGGCGCCCGGGAAGCGGCGTATGGTATATCTGTCCGTCTTCATCTGGCTACGACTGCGGTCAGGGGGCGAATGTTCAGTTCGGACTTTGGGGTGATTTCCCGCTGAGCGGTGATATCGACGGTGACGGGAAAGACGATCTTATCGTTTGGCGCGCGCACCTTGATGCGGGACCGATGCAAATAATCGGTCAGTGGTATTATATGCGGTCAAGTGACGGCGGTTTTGGAACAGTACAATTTGGTCTGCCCGGCGATATCCCGAATACGGCGGACTTTGACGGTGACGGACGCGACGATCTGGTTATCTACCGTCCGCAAACAGGCCAGTGGTACCGCAAGAGTGTCGCGGAAGGCGGCAGCCTAAGTGAAGTGCCGCTGCAATGGGGGTTGCCCGGTGATTACCCGCTTCCTGCGGATTACGATGGTGACGGAATTGCCGATGCCGCCGTGTGGCGCCCGGCAAGCGGCATGTGGTACATTTGTCCTTCAAGCGCGGGTCCTCAGACGATAACGTGTTCGGGCGGAGCCGCGGTGCAGCTCGGGCTTCCAGGCGATATACCGGTTGCCGGTGATTTTGACGGCAGCGGTGCGGCAAGCCCTGGAGTGTGGCGTCCTAAGCTCGGCGCGGTGGAAGGCACGTGGTATACTCTCAATCTTACGAACTGGCAGATTAAGGTCCAGCAGTGGGGATTGATGGGCGATTTGCCAATAGGGATTCGCAGCGTGAATGCCAGCCACTAGAGCAGTTTGACTTATGGTGTAGCGAGAAATAAGGACTCGCCTGAGGCGAGCCGTGTAATCTTTGTGCAAACTGCTCTAGCTGTTATAGCGCGCGAAATTGCTCATCCGTGAGCAATTTCGCGCAGTTCGGAGGCCGCATCGGCGATGCGGCCTCC
>JAKPSH010000088.1 GCA_029555385.1 Pseudomonadota bacterium | reverse complement strand
GTTGCGCATTATACAATGCGGCTCCAGTCGGATTATTACACAGGGGATTGCCCGCCGCCGCCGCCTCCCCCGCCGCCGCCACCGCCGCCGCCGCCGCCACCACCACCACCACCTCCTCCTCCGACTTTGCCGGGCCTGCCGTCCTGCGCTGCGCAGTGCCATGACTCCTTCCAGCCGTGGACGTGTTCGCGCTGTCATCTGCCCAGCGGCTTGCCGCCGGGATTCTTTTAGGCGAAGTCTGGAAGAACTGATGCTGCGCGGCCGAAGCATCTTGTTTATTCGTCCGTGAGCGGGGTGGCAGACGGATTGTCTGAGGAACGTCTGAACCTGGATCAGTTTGCAGTTTTATAATCTTTGTTCTAAGAGTAACCATGGCCGCGGCGTAAGCCGCCAGTTCTCAGAAAGTTCATTGAAGAATCCTGATTGCGCCTGTGCCAGATAGAATGTTTTCTTTCGTTTCCTTTGTTTATCGAATGGTAAGACAAGGGAACGAGAGAGCATAAGCCAAGGTTTTGTATTGCTTCTTTTACGTGAATGTCGGCGTAGGAAAAGATAGCCGTTTTTTGTTCGATGGCAGGGTTTTCCCCCGGAAAGGTCCAATCACCTTCGCGGGGGAGAGCCCGGCCTTTCTATGAAGAACAATAGGCAAACCAACAGTCAATCCGCCGGACCGGGCGGCGGGTATAAGGAGCGTGCCGATGTTTTTGGGAATGGGAATGGAACAAACGCCTGTAGTCGTGGCCAGTCCGGAGCCGATCAGTGAAACACTGGCGGTAGTGGACATCGTTGGCGGTGCCGTGCTGCGAAACGGCGAACCGTTCATCGCCGGTCCGTATTTGATGGTGACCCCGGTGGAAGCTATTTACAAGAACCGTGCGGTTGAAGTGCGCAAGAAGTTCCCGCGACCTGGCCGCTACCGGTTGTATACAAACCACCGCGGGCATTTCCGCATCCTCGAACAGTTTCCCTCCTAAGAACCGATGTTTTTTATTCATCCCACGTGTTCAGCGTAAACACGTGGGTTATAAGTAAGCTCTCTCGTTCATCAGACATACTACCAACTGAAAGACCGAGTTGGAATTATTCTATTTCAGAGAGAAAACGAAACAACATTTGGCGGATTAACGGCGCGTCTTATCGCTTCGTCGTATCGAAATACCGGCACTTGTGATTGACGCACGATACCACCCCGTTTGCGCAGGGTGGATTAGCCGGTTTATGGCTGCACTCGAAATATAAGCAGTCGAAGCGCTTGCGAAAGTCGTCACGCCGTTCTTTATTCACTGCTACTTCGATTCCGCCGTTTGCGCAGTCGCAGCAGCCGTTGATTGAGACAACGCAGTCCTTGTCGGTGCCGCAGTATTGGTAGCGCGCCAACTCGAAATCATCGAGCGGCTTAGTGTTGCCCGTGCCCGGTTTCGCCGCTCCCGCTGGGGCTGCTTTCGGCGGCGCCGGCTTGACGGACTCCTGAACTGCGGACGGTTGTTTCTTGAGATTCTGCACGCCCGGAGGCTTTTCCTCCATCCCGTCGGCAAACCCTGCGGCAGGTATTAGCAGGAACGCCGCAGCCATGATGCCGGCCAACGCCAAGAAAGTTCTCATTTTCAGTTCCCTCATGTTTTATCCACAGTCTCTATATTTGGCAGGCGCAAAAACAAGAAGCCAGTCGAGACCACTATCGGTATTATTGGTCTTAGACGATCATATATATACGCGCATTCCCTTGTTTTGTGCCAGAAAACATATTGCCGACTAAGTCTGATAGAAAGAGCTGTTGCGGAGCCGGAAATAATAGATAATCCGGTAAAGCAGCAAAACAATAAAGTGAAGCAGGACGACCAAGAGCAACACCCAGCAGGTAAGCGATATCCTGTTGAATCCACAAGCCATGCCCATTGCTGACGACAGCCAGACAAGTGCTCCGGTGGTGATGCCTTCAATGCGGTCAGTGGACTTGAAAATTACACCGCCCCCCAAAAAACCGATGCCGCTCACTATTTGCGCGGCAATTCTTGTAATGTCGTGCGGGCTGGCCAGCTCCCCGCCCGCTGCTTCAACTGAGAGAATAGTGAACAGGCAGCTGCCTACGGCAATCGTGGAGAAAGTGCGAAGCGAAGCAGCTTTTCCCCGGTACTCGCGCTCAAGACCGATGAGCAGGCCGACAAGCGCCGAAAGAAGCACCATCTTCGCATACGCTGGAATGACGAGCGAAAATGTAAACAAAGAAAAAGTCGAGTCATGAAACATAGGTCATCCTAGAAATTATACTTAGTTATTCTCCTCCGCAAGCAGCCGTGCGCCGTAATAAGCTGCACCCCATAAGCCGCTCTCCTGATTCTCAATAAGCGACACCGGAATCTGCGAAAGCAGTTCTGCGTGCACAGGCGAGGCGCGAAACTCTGCGCTGAACGCCGGATGCGAAAAAATCGCGGGATTCTTGGCCGCAGCACCGCCAACAACATAAACACCGCCGCGTGAAAGAGTATCCAGCGCGAAGTTGCGGCAGACGCGTGCGCAAAAGCGCGTAAACCAACGCATCGTCTCGCCGGCGCTGTCCAGTTTGGCCGATACGGCGGCGGGTGAAATGTGCTCACCGGTTAAGAACTCGTGGACATAGCTCAATCCGCGGCCTGATACTACATCATCCCATGTGGCATAGCCGCTTCCTTCGTGCTTGGCCACAAACGCAGCAAAACTAAGCTCTTCTTGTGTCTCCGGGCAGAAGTTGCCATGTCCCCCTTCCGAAGGAATACCAAGATAGCCGCCCCTGCCGTCCGGCACAAGAATTGCTTTGCCCAGCCCGGTGCCCGGCCCCAGTACGGCAATCGTGCTTTGACCTTGAGCATGACCGGGGAGAACAAGTTTCGCTTCACGAGCCAACGGCGACAAGCATGAATAAGCTTGTGCCAGGAAATCATTGATCAGAAGAAAGCGGCCGATACGCTCTTGCACAGAGCTGCTGCGCAAATCGACTGTCCACGAAATGTTCGGCGGACGGCAAAAGAGCCCGCCATCGATCGGTCCGGGAAGTGCGAAAATGCACAAATCTGCCGCGCTAAGCTCAATACCCAGCACCGACGGGGCAGCGCCGTCAAGCAGTGCTTCAAAAGAGGAATAATCTGCGGTAGCCAAATAGGCGGCAGAGTTTTTCATCAGCGTGAAATTTTCAGCCAGCACAAAGTGCGCAAACCGGCTGCTTGTTCCACCGATATCTGCCGCAATCAACTGCTTTGACATGGGTTGTCCTGAAGTTTAATCGCAAGTCTATCAGCAACAACTATCAGTTTCCTTTTTCACGTTGCACATCTTTTTTTTGACCCGGGAGCCAACACAAAACGAAGGCTTGTTGAGTGCTTGGTGCGTCTGTAATGCTGGATACTCAGAATCTTGGCCTAACTTAGAGAAATCGTGATATAATTTTTGCTCATCAGAACAGGCAGGGGCAATTGATAACACAGTAAGAATATGGGCGATTTGATTCCAAAAGAAGAAGGTGAGGTGCTGACGCGGGATGAAGTCACCACGGATGAACCGCCGATGTACCGTGTGCTGCTGCTGAACGACGACTATACTACCATGGATTTCGTGGTTCTAATTCTGGAAAGCGTGTTTCGTAAATCTCCGCAGGATGCCCGCCAGGTTATGCTCAGTGTGCATGAAAAAGGCGCAGGGGTTGCTGGGGTGTATACCCGCGAAGTTGCGGAAACCAAAATCGCCGTGGTGCACCACCTCGCTGCCCAGAACGAATTTCCGCTTAAATGCGCCATGGAGCCGGACTAATGCTGGGACGTGATTTGCAGGCCGCGCTGCAGATTGCCGCTGCCGAAGCAAAAAAGCGGCGGCACGAATATGTCTGCGTCGAGCACTTGCTCTATGCACTGTTGCAGAATGAGAACGGGGCAAAGATTATTCGCAGCTGCGGCGGGAATGCCGCAAGCCTTAAGCGGCGCCTGGAGCAATTTTTCAACGATAAGCTCGATCGTGTTGAAGATATCGTCGATTACGAGCCGCAGCAGACGATCGCCTTTCAGCGTGTTATTCACCGCTCGGTGCTGCATGCTGAGTTTTCCAGTGCCAAGAGAATCACAGCGGGCGATCTGCTGGCCGCGATTCTGACCGAAACCGAGAGTCATGCGGTGTACTTCCTTTCCTTGGAAAATATCTCGCGCCTTGACGTGCTGGAGTATATTTCTCACGGTGCTCCGGTAGATGCCGAGTTTGAGGCCGAAGAAGAGCCGGAAGAGCATGAGGGGCCTGCTGGGCGCACTTACGCGGCGAGCGAACGCAATGTGCTCGCGCGCTTTACCACGGACTTGTTGGAGAAAGCGGCAAGCGGGCAGATTGATCCGCTGGTCGGGCGTGAGAAAGAGATCGAACGAATCGTGCACATCCTCTGCCGCCGGAACAAGAACAACCCGCTCCTCGTCGGCGATCAAGGCGTGGGCAAGACGGCTGTTGTCGAAGGGTTTGCCCAGTATGTGCAGGAAGGCCGGGTGCCGAAGAAATTGAAAAACCTGCGGATTTTTGCGCTGGATCTCGGTGCGCTCCTCGCCGGCACCAAGTACCGCGGCGATTTTGAGCAGCGCTTGAAGGGCGTCATTAAAGCGCTGGGCAAGTACAAGGATGCGGTGCTTTTCATTGACGAAATTCACACAATCATCGGTGCTGGCGCTACTTCGGGTGGGACGCTCGATGCAGCAAACCTGCTCAAGCCGATGCTGACCGACGGTGCTATCCGCTGCATCGGCAGCACTACGTTTGAAGAATACAAAAACCATTTTGAAAAAGACCGGGCGCTTGCCCGCCGTTTTCTCAAAGTCGATATTCTTGAACCCTCGGTGGAAGAGACAATCGAGATCCTGCGCGGCCTCA
>JAKPSH010000033.1 GCA_029555385.1 Pseudomonadota bacterium | reverse complement strand
TTAGTTCGTTTTTCCTTTGCTCATACCCGCGGCAATGCGCGGGAGTTCGATGATGTCCCCGCGGCTAACCGTCTTCCACGTCAAGTCATATTGCGCCTCGCGATCGCGCAGCATAAGCGTTCCATCCGGCAGTTCTACTTCCCGTATTTTTAACAACTGAGCATGCAGCGATTCCGTGCTGTCGATATGTTTGTTCTGCTTGAGTGTAAAAAGAAGAGTACTTAGCGCCACATAACACGAAAAGGTCACGGCGCTTGCGCGCTCATCGCTATAAGCATTGCGCAGCAGCTTAAGAAACTTTGGCTTGCGCAGATCCGCTTCGACAAAAATCACCCCCTCCATCGCCGCCGCTCCGGCAGCTTCGCGGGCCTCTTTCGATGCGCCCCAAAACTGGGTAAAGAGAGGCTTGCCCACACCCAACTCATAAAGCCTCTTTAACACCATACCGGACTGGCTGATGCCTAGATTGACGAATACTGCATCAGCATCTGCTTGTTTAATGCGCATTACCGTCGAGGCAATATTGGCATCGGAATCAAGGATTGACCAGCTACCCACGACCTCGCCGCCGCTTTCTCTAAGCTGTTGTGAAAACGCATCAGATAAAGCAAGCATCCATTGATCCTCTGCGGTAATCAGCGCAAATCGCCGCAGCTTCAACTCATGCGCTTTTTCAACCAACGCGGCGCTTTCTGCTTTAACTGTGGGATAAAAACGGAAGGCGTATTCGTTATCGCGCACAAAATCCGGATGCCCTACCGTACCGAGCAGCGGGATTTTTGCCCTGCGGGAAAGTGGATTCACGGCCATGCCCACTTGGCTTCGCGTCGTAAGGACAGCTTGCGCGTGCTCGTTCTCCGTAAGATGGCGGAACTCGCTCACACCCGTCTTTGCATCTCCCTGCGAATCGGCAAACACAAAACGCACCGCATGCACCCCGGCGCGGTCTCCCGGTGCGAATGCATCACGTGCCGCACGCCACCCGCGCTGGCAATTCTCTCCGTTTTCCGCATAGGGACCAGTGGCTTCAGACATCAAACCAATAGTAATGCTTGGCCCGGCTGCCGCCGCTATTTGCACGAACCCGCCGCCAGCAGCAGCCACGGCGCAGGCAAAGCTGGCGCCAACAGCTAACTGATAAAGATGATTGGCACATGCTCGCATCGCCCCGCCCTCCAGGCCGAAACTTTTACGTTCTCTGCAAGATACTCTAGCAAAACACAGACAAAATCAAAGAGCGGATTTTCAGATAGTGCTAATAATATCTAGCAGCAAACTGTTGGTCCGTACTTCTTGCTGCTGCCGCATCATGCTCACGGCACCAAGAAACACTTGGAAACACGAGCAGAACGGGCTATGATTCGGTCAATTTCAATGCTTAGCCGGCAACGATCTAACACTTATCCTGCCATGTCGAAAACGGAACTCCTCCTCCGCGCTGGTCTCAGCGAAAAAGAATCCGCCGTTTACTTGGCAATGCTGAAGTATGGAAGCCGGCCGACCAGCTTCATTGCAGAAAAAACAGAACTTAACCGCGGCACGGCGTACGTGACGCTGCACGCACTTCTCGCTAAGGGGCTGGTCTCAAAAAGCATCCGCCGCAAAGTGCAATACTTCAGCCCGCTCGATCCTGAGCAGCTGGTCTATTATGTCGAACACCAACGAAGCGAACTGGCGCAGACAAGCCGCCGTCTGACAGACACGTTGTCAGAACTCCGCCAGCAGATGAATCCGCTTGCCTCAAAACCTAAAATTCAGTTTTTCGAAGGGCGGGACGGAGCACGAGCTGTTTTCGATTGCACGCTCCAAGCAAAAGAGAAGACCCTTCGCGCCTTTCTTTCCTTAGGCGACATCGCAGACTTGATTGGACCCGAATACCTCGAGGATTACACCAACCGGCGGATTAAACGGGGCTATACATTGCTCGTGCTGCGCACGATGGAAAAAGATAAACTCGCCATGACGAGCAATACTTACGCCCGCAAGTACATTACGAGCAAAGTGCAGCATCGCCAGGTGCGCTATCTCTCCGCCGACCTGGCTTTCCCGCTGAGCATGTATCTGTTCGACAACAAGACGGCGATCGTGTCTTCCCGCGAAGAGAACTACGGGATGATTATCGAAAGCGGCGAGTTGTGCGAAATGCAGAAGAAGCTTTTCCTTCTGCTCTGGGAGCAGGCCGATCGCAGAAAGCCGCAGATAGCCTGAGGCTGCCGCTGTCTCGCACAGAGCCGCGAGCACAGCAGGAAAGAGTCAAACCAGCCGCCGTTCAACCCTTTCCTTTTCCTTTCGTGCAAGAGACGTTTCAGCATCCGCCAAGGCGAATACGTCTTAGGATCTGACGTTTCCGTGCTATGCGCTTCGCGAAAGCACCTCCATCAAGCGTGTGCCCATGTTCACGCGCGCGGCGAAGTGCTGCAGTTTCGGCACGAGATCCGGAACTTCCTCCCCCAGCGCTTGCAGCGCAAAATCGCGAAGGAAGATCGCCTTCTTCTGCGCAAGCCACGGCTCTGGACCCGCCAGCTCCCGGTAAGGAGCGGCCGTCATCAGCACGAGATCCTCGTCCGCTCTCACACGCCCAGATTGCACGTTGTCCGCTACAATCTTGCCCGCGGTGACAATAGCAGTGCGCATGTCGGGATCGAACGGTCCCACAATAATCGCCTTGTTCGCCTCATGCAGCCAGTCGAAGCCGCGGCCCACCGCGATGACGTGTTCTTGGTGTTCAGCATCGGTCAGCGGGCGCTGCTGCATGCGAATATCCGCAACGTGCCCGATGTTGCCAATGACCAGCGGTGCGAAGTCGCGCCGGATCTGCGGGGGCATTGAAGGGTAGAGCCGCGACAACAGCCGCGCAACCCCGTCTTCCGAGGTATCAAAGAACTCCGATAAATTGACGACCTCGCCCTTCTCGCCGTGAAGAATCAGTGCATCGAGATCGGTCTCGACGCCGATCTGAATCGGATAAACCACGGTCGAGCCGAACACCTCGCGGAAGTCGTCCGTCAGCTTTGCGGCAAACGCCTTCGCTGCCTGGGTATCATACTTGAACCCGGCGCAGCCGCGATGGTCCGACGAATTCGAGTAATGGTAGGTGACGAGCACCAGACAGCTTCGCCCGCGGCGAATCGCGTAGCTGGTCCACTCGAGCATCGACTGCTGAAACGCGATCCAGCCGAGGTCAAACCGTCCAGCGATGTTGCGCCATGGCTGAATAATGCCGAGCGCCGTGTTGGTGATCAGCGGCAGGTTGAGGCGCCCGTCCATACACTTGAGCACGCCGATTTCGGTCGGATGCTCAGCCCTGTAGCGGCGCCGCGCCAGCGCCATGCCCGGACTGCAGAAGAGCCGCGAATGCTCGACGTTGAGCGCGATTAGCCCGTCAATTCCATTTCCGTTTCCGTTTCTGTTCACTGCTTCGTTTCTCCTTAGTTGAGTGCTCCACTGAGGAGTGAAAACCTACTTACGCAACTGGTTTGCTCCTCTTCCCACCAGATTAAACACGCGGCAAGAGCAGCAAAGTTTTCTTACCCAAACTTGAAATTCAGACAACAGGAGGGATTACCGGTAGGGCAACATCTTGCCAATTCTCACTTTTCCCAGCCCATCGAGTGCGCTGTCTTATATCAGAAATCTCAAATAAATCAACTCCTTCCCGCGTCTTACGAAGTCCCGAGCACTTGGTAGACATAAAGCGGTTTTTGCCTTGCCGCTGCGCCAAAACCGGCAAATTGCGGACAAAGATACCGGCCATTGGCATTCAGGGTGCAGCCAAACACGCCGCGGTTGTAATTAATCGTTTCCACAAACACGCTGTTTGAAACCGCCATAGCTTCGCTTGTAATCAGCAGCACTCTTTTGTACTGCTGCGCGAAACTTGCAACGAGCGGCCACACATCCCGCTCGTTGCGCGCATTGGCTATCGTGAGGCCGCGGCGGGTTTTCAACCTCGCTGCCACTTCCTTCATGATCGCTGGCGAGCGAACCAGCAGCACAACAGCGCCCCTTGCGCCCGCCGATTGCGCAATCCGATCGATTGCGTGCAGCTTATCGTTGAACTCAACATTGCGCTGCGGCAGCATCGAAAAGAAGCCCCAGTAAGCAACGCCCGACATGACAATGAGCAGCAAATAACATTTCCCCAGCCGCCATTGCCCAACTTGTGCTTGCAAACAAACCGCACCGCAGCATATGGCCCATGGTATAAGATCCTGCGCAAACTGCTGCGCCTGACCGGCATCGAATAAAACCTTGCCGCCAAGCACCAAGCGGAAAAGCAGCAATACATTAAGCGAGAACGCAGCCCCGCACAGCGCAGGCCCCACCGCACTGCTGCGCAGCGTTATTGTCAACAAATAAGGAACGATGAGGGGCAAAACATAACTGATGAAAACTAGACTTAAGCTTGTTGGCGCAAGTTCCCGGCGAAAGCACAGCACATAAATAGCCTCCCCGGCCAAAAGCAGAACAACACCGCTTAATATCTGCGGCTGCAGACGGCTTATCTGGAGGACGCCTCTGCGGATTCGCCCAGAGGAAACACCGGGAGCGGAGGAGCGTGAAACCCAGAAAGGCAGGATGATGCAAAACACGGCAGCGCAGGGCGGCATATAGCCGCGCAGCACTCCTTCACCAGCAGCAATCAGGCAAAACAAAACGAGCAGCAACACACAACTGATGCTCATGCAGATGACTGAAGCAGAGGATTCCCGGCTTTTGCAGGCGCGAAGTCCCTGCACCGCCGCAAGACAAATGAGAATCAAAGCAGTCAAATCATCCGCCGCAAGGCGCGAGAACAACACATGCAATGGGTGAACAGCCAGAAAAATAGCAGCCACAACCACCGAAACCGCACCCCCGCTTAGCTCATAGGCAAGCAGACTCACCGCGGCGATAGAAAAAAGCGCGAACAACGAGTTTAACCAAACATCGCGCGGGAAGCCGCGCACACTGGAAAGAATGCCTAGCCAGTCACCCGCACCAGAGGCTTCTAAATCGAAAGGCACGCGCAGGACGAGCGAGATGAGAGCAAGCAAAAATGCGCATAAGGCAATTTCCAACATCACGCATCTGCCAGCCTGCCTTCGCTTTAACTGCGTGCTCATTCCAGCGCATCCGCATAGCATCTTTCACAATAGACAATATCCGGCGCATTTGGCGCGTAAGAGGTTGCCACCGGGGCCCGGCAGTGGGCGCATTCACGCTGCCATAACTGACGGGGATTCCGCTGTCTCAAACGGCGCTGATGTCTGCAAAAAAAACACGCCCGTGGAATAGGCAAGCCGAGCTCACGGTAGAATTTCAGCTCCGGCTGCACAATGCGATAGTTCTTCGAACAAACCTCACAAACAAGCGTCTCGGATGTAATGGACTCGGGGATCTCCATAATCGTGTCGGCAATAACGCACGTCTGCGCTCTGTAATCGCGCGGCGGCTCCTCATACCAGGCATATCCGCTGCCAAGCGCCTGTTCCCGGGAAAGCGGATAATACTCCTCAGCAACAGTAAGATTATAAGGAAAAGCTGACAGCTCCGCCGGAAAGTACTCTCCCCACTCGCCCTGCGCCTGCATCTGCTCAATTATCTTGCCCCGCAGCGCCAAGTAATCTTCCTTCGAGTAATGCTTGTTCAAGATGCAGTATTGTCTGCGCTTAAGCCCGACGCAGCCGAATAAATCGGCGCAGCCGTTAAAACAATACAGGCAGTAAAAAAGATTCGTCAGTTGTTTAAGGCAGCGCGAAGTGAACATGACGTTGTAGGCATTGTATCCGGTGTGCGAACACTCATAGAGAAGCTGAGACTCGCCGCATTCGTGGCAGTCAAGCGAATCACGAAGCGACATGAACACCTGCGTGCAGTACTTGCAGTCCCAGAGATTCATCGAATCATAGCATTCCACGGCATTCTTGCAGTTCACCAGGTAGTTGCCTGTTACGTTTTCATTTTTGTAGCCCCGCATAAATTTTTGCGGAAATTTCCGCTTCCATTCGCCGAACTGCTGCCGCTGCCGCTCAACACGGGGAAAACTGGCAAACTCCGCCCACAACCGGGAAAATTCCGCAGGTGAAACTCTTTGATTACGGTAATAATACTCTTTTTGCCTCAGGTTGCTGCAAAACAAGCACTTCTTGCAGCCGATGCAGTTTTGGACAAAAGCACAGTCAAAGCAGTCTTCACAATTTGCAGCAAACAAACATGAGTAGCAGTTGGTACAGTCCACCGCTTCGTAGCACAGCTCGACGTTTTGCACGCGATAGCAGTCCATCGAGCTTCGCGACCCATTCATCCCTGAGCTGTAATAGCAGTCCCAGTTTTCATCAGAGTCGAAGATCATATAGCAGTTCTTGTTCAAGCCGGCATAGTTTGTGTATGCGCTGTTTTCGTCGCGGGTATAATCTGTAAACAGCGCCGGGCGGGGCACGGCAGAGCTCAACTCCTGAAACTGGCTGAAAAAAGAACGTGAAAAGTCGTAATCCCGCCCATAAGCAACCGCGTCAAAAGCATCGCTCCACCAGTAAGCTTGATCATAGACCGGGCAAACGCTCTCCGGCGGATAATTGCTGATAATTTGCTTCTTCGTCGCCCCGCAAGTGCGCCGGAAGAGATGGACTTGATTGACATGGACGAGGCGCCTCAGCCGGCGGCATTGCGGACAAAGACGCGGAAGGGGCACGCTAAGCTGATCAAGAAAACGCCGGTCCCATTCAGCAACACGAAATTCCGCCCGGCATTTGCTGCAATGCAGACTTATATCTTCGAGCTCAGCCATACCGGCCAGCCTAATCCTCTCGGGCGCGTCTGTCGAGCCGGACAAATCGCGCGAGACTTAGGCCGACTGCCCCCGGCGTGCCGGCGGTGCATTGTTTGGGCCTCCTCCGTCAGCTTTCTTGGCGCCGGCGCGCTGAGCCTCGCGTCCGGCAATAGGCACCACATTGCGCTCGGCCAGCCGGGTTTGCAGCGTGCGAATTAACTGCTCCTGCTGGGACATGCGCAGGTCACGGCTGGAAAGCTCGCGGCGCAGCTCGTCGATCTCAGCTTCCAGTTCCGGAAGCTTGGTTGAGCGCTGAAGCGAAATCTTATGCGCCTGTAGTTCCTCCTGAAGTTTCGCCGCCTTGCGCTGCGTTTCGACCAAAGCGAACCCTTGCTGGTCAAACTTCATTGAAAGCACATCGAACTTCTCCCGCACCGCTGATGCGGCAGTCTGCGATTCGCGCAGAGCCTCGGATTTCTTGCGCAGTTCCGCACGCACATGATCTAGCTCTTTAGACTGCTGCGCCTCGGCCCGCAGCACGCTGCGGTATTCCAGTTGCAGGTTTTCCAACTCCTGCTGAACTGCTTGGAGATGTTCTTGGTCCTTGCGCCCGCGGTCCTCTGCCGCCGCCAGCTCCTGTTGGGCGCCTGTAAGCTCCTCGCGAGCAGCGGCAAAATCAATGCGCAGACGCTCATAGCGCTCCTCCAGCTCACGTGTTCTCTGTAATTCGCTCTCCAGCTTTATCCGCAGCTCCGCCAGTTCACCTTCCTGCGCTTCAACGGCAGCGAACTTCGCCCGGTAGGCATCCTCCAGCCGGGCAAGCTCCTGCTCCAGGTTGACGCGCTCAGCCTCAGCAGACTGATGTTTTTTCTGCGCATCACGCAGCATGAGCTTTTTCTGTTCAAGCTCTTCTTGAGTCCGCGCCAGGTCTTTGTCTAAACGGGCCACGGTCTTGGCCTGCTCCGCCACTTTTTCGGCAGCTCGCGCCAGCGATTCATCGCGCTCGGCGAGCTTGCGCGAAGCCCGGCCAAGCTCCGCCTCCTGATCGGAGACCTGATCCTGCTGCTGACGGATAGTATCCGCACGCTGCTCTAATTCACGCTCGTAGGACTCGAGAACCGCATTTTTGCGGCCCAGCTCCCCTTTAACTACGCGCAGCTCTTCACGCTGCTGCAGCGCATCCCAACGGGTTTCCTTAAGCTCCTGAGACTGCATCAGCACTTGTTCGTTGGTCTGCTTCAACGCTTCTTCTGTATCAAGCAGCTTGGCCTGAGCTTCGTTCAGCGCAGCGCTTTGCTCTAAAAATTTGGCGTTAGTTTCCGTAAGCTCCTTTTTCTTTTCGCGCAGATCCCGCTGAGCGTTGCGTGACGCCTGCTCGAACTGCTCGCGTCTTCGTTCGCTGTCCGCGAAACTGATGCGCAGGCTTTCGGCTTCTGCGGTGCTGGCATTCAGCTGATCAAGCGTATTTTTGTACTCTTCTTTCAACCGGCTGAGTGCCTCCCCTTGCGCAGAAAGCTCCTCCTGAAAAGTCTTAGCAGCGTCCTCGTGCAGCAGGCGCTGGCGCTCCGACTCCGCCAACAAAGAACTCTGCTTTTCATATTGCTCGCGCAGCTCGCTCAGCTTTGCCGAATCGGCGGAAAGCCGCCGCTCTTTGTCACGCAGGACATCGACCTCACGGCTAAGTTCGTCACGCGCCGAGTTAAGAGTCTGAATAAAGGCACGGAGCGCCTGACTATGCTCCTCAAAGGCAGCAAGAGCCTCCCGGCTAGTTGAATAGGAAACCTCCTCGGCAGGCATCGCGGGCATCACGGTTGTCTCGCGCACTAGAACGGGCTCGTGTTCAGGACTTGCTGCTGTCTCATCCATATAAGGTGCCTCCTACCTCGATTAGCGACTAAAGTACCGGCGAATATACTCTTGATTGCAGAAAAAAGTCCATAAAACGACACAGAAAAACAAACACCGTTACTTGTGGATAACCGCCGTAACACTAATGATCACATGCAGTTAGTAATTACGTGAAATTAGAGTCATTTACACCCTAACAGCAAAACATATCCGACGGTTTTCATCGGAACTGCTTTTTTGATATCCTTACTCACCTATTGTCTTAACCGGCATTGCGCAAGCCGGCGGTTCTTTTTACATCCTCCCTGACCGGTAGACGGCCATCGCGCTTCCGCTTTGCGCGCTGCTTTCCCGGCAGAGCACAAACGGAAGCTGCCACTAGCTTATTCAGTTTGGTTTTTTAGAGCAGCCTTAGTGGATGAGACAGCTCTTCAGAGGTTTGGGAGGATAACACAAATGACCAGCACGAAATCGAGGCACTCTGCGGCAATTTGCGATTGGCTGAGCAATTACGACCCAGCGCGATACGCCGCTGACGCACAGCCGCCGCCTGGCGAAGAATGGCCCGCTGAAACCGGCGGCTGGGACTACAGCGAAGGAAGCCGCATCGATATCGCCAAGCGGCTGAACGAAGTTCCGCTCAAGACGGGGCGGCCTGCTGCCTGCAGCATGCTTTTGGATCCCTGTGAAGCGGTCCGGCTTGCGGCGCTGAAATTCCTGCATCAGCACCCCCACAAACAGTGCGCGCAGGCGATCTTTGAGCGGGTAAATGATCCGAGCCAGCTTGTCCGCTGGCATGCGATCACCGCGTTCGCCCGCTATCAGCACACTTCCGCGGGCAAGCAAATGGCAGCGCACCTTGCGCTGCTGATGAAAATCGGAAGCCCGATGGAACTCAGCGCGGTTTGTGCTCTGGGATCTGTCTGGAAAGACGGAGCATCGCTTGCACGGATTGACCGTCTGGCCCGGCACCGCAGCCCACTTGTTCGCACCTATGCCGCACAAGCACTGTATGCGGTGGGAAAGACGAGCGAAGCACTCAGACTGCTTCGCGAGATGCTCACGCACCGGAAAGTCGAAGTCCGCCAAGGCCTGGCCATCGCTTATTCCTTTTTTCGCCAGGACGACGCCGAGTCGCCGCTTTGCCGACTGACCAGCGACCGCTCGCCGCTTGTGCGGCGTGCGGCCCTTTGCGCCTTCGTCTCGAACAGGTGGTGGGGCGAACAGTTCGACGTCATCGCCGAGAGCATGGTGACGGACACCGATCCGGATGTGCTGCGGCTGCTTTGCCGTACGCTTCCGCACATGAACCCGTCAACGCAGCAGAAGGTCGGGATGTACCTCATCGACAATGAGGCATTTCCGCGTCCCAGCGAGTGGGCCCGGACATTGATCGATCTCGGCACACCGGAGGCGCTATTCGCGCTCGAAGTCCGCGCTCCGCGCGCGGAGCGCCTGCAAGATCTCCTGCCGGATATTATCGATCTTCTGGGCGTGACTCTGCTTGACCGGCAGTCGCGCAGCGACATCACCGCGCAGGAAGCCTGGGACAGGTGGACGGGGTTTGTCCGCGCGTCCGGACGTGAGCCATACGCGCACGATGCGCTGCTCGGCATGTTCTGGCAAGCAACAAAGCTCGACAGCGTCCGCGCGTATCTCGAAGAAACGCGCGTCGAAGCAAACGATATCACCGTCCGGCGTGCGGCTGACCGTCTGCTCCGTGCCGGGTAGAATAGCTGCGCTGAACTGCCCGCCCCGGCTGCTTGGCGGCATCCCCTGCCGTCGCGTTGGCAGCCGCCTTCGTGCTTTTCTTCTTGGCTGCTCCACGGTTTTCAACTCTTGAAACTAGTGGCAGCAGCCTTCTTGCTGACCTCCTCTTGCTTGCTGTGCTCAACCATGCTCATTATGCTAATGGGCACGCAAGTGATGACGCCTTCAGCTGCAAGACACCATTGCCCCGTCACACAGCGGAAACTTACTTGCCAGGTACAGAATATGTCTACTCCGTCTGGTTTTATCGATGTCGATGTGCTTTGCGTCGGTCATGCTTCATTTGATTTAGTATTTGGCGTCGAATGCCATCCGCTGGCAGATGAAAAAGTGTCCGCAAGCTCGTTTTTGAGCTGCGGCGGGGGTCCGGCCGCAAACGCCGCGGTCACTGTGGCACGGCTCGGATACAAGGCGGCATTCTGCGGGAGCCTTGGACACGACACTTACGGCGAACTGCACAGCAGCGAACTTGCCGCCGAGGGCGTCGAACTGAGGCTATTAGTGCGCAGCGCTCAGCCCACCCCCCTTTCCGTAATTCTGGTGAAACCAGACGGCAGCCGCAGCGTTGTAAATTATAGCGGCAAAACGGCTCCGCTTGCGCGGGGGAGTATCGACTTTTCATCCGTACACCCTAAAGCCGTGCTCTTCGATGGACACGAACCGGACGTATCGTTGGAGATGGCCGAGGCCTGCCGCAAAATCAAAGTTCCCCTGATCCTTGATGCCGGCTCGGTTCATCGAGGCACTACCGAGCTTCTTCCATTAGTTGATTACGCGGTCTGTTCCGAGAAATTTGCGCGGCAGTTCACCGGAGGGTCTGATATTCCGGATGCGCTCCACAAAATAGGCAGCCACTGCCCTTGTGTCATCATTACGCGCGGAGCGCAGGGACTTTTCTGGCGGCACAGCAATCACCAGGGCAGTGTTCCGGCCTACAGTGTAGACACAGTGGACACCACCGGCGCTGGAGATGTATTTCACGGTGCGTTCGCCCTGGGGGTGGCTCTCGCCATGGATTGGCCATCCCTTCTTAACTTCGCAAGCGCTGCTGCCGCGCTTTCCTGCACTAAACTCGGGGCACGCCCGAGTATCCCGGTATGGAGCGAATTGGACAGTTTTATGGAAATAACAGGCGACTAATCATTGTGAGGACTTATGCCGATTATCACCGTTGAAAATGTAGGCGAACTGAGCAGAGACAAGAAGCAGCAGATTATCGAAAAAATGACCGCCGTGGTTGTTGAAGTCACGGGCAAACCGGCAAGTTCGGTCTACGTGCGCATCGACGAAGTGAAAGGAGAAAATTTTGGCGTCGGCGGACGTCCGTTAGGTTGAAAACCGTCCGCGCAGCGACCGGTCCCGGACATCATCCGGCGCTCCTGTCCAAAGCACGGACTGATGCGGACTGCACCTTGACAAAAACCTGTCAGACGCTAAATTGCCCAAGATCATCATCCGATTAAGGGTAGCCGTCCGCCTTGCCGTACCGGTATTACTCAAATCCTTGCAGGCAGCGTAGATTAACTGCCCGCTCGCTGTTCGTTTAATCTCTGTCAAGGGTAGGTCAGTTTTTATTGAAGGTTTGCCGGGCGCTCATTGCCCGGAACAGTTATACCCCTGACAAATCGTAAGTGCCTTCCGGCACGATTCTCAATCCCAGTTCTTTCTCTCGACAAGGAGTCCGTTCCATGGATCAGGGCAACTACGAAGAACTGCTTCGCGTTCTCGCACAGGACTGCTGGGTGGAACTCGAGTATGTCCAGGCCGGCGGCAACAGAATCGTTCATTCGGCACAGGACTTGCGCCGGCACTTGACAGCCCGCGGCATTCCCTGCGACAGCGTGGCGCAAGTCCGGGAAAGCATCACCCTGCGGCAACGCCAGCAATTTGCGCGCATGCTCACACCCGTTTTCGGCTGCGACCCTGGCGCAGCGCCCGAGCTGCGTCTTCGTCTCCCACCGGGCTGCACCACGTTTGCAGCAGTCCACACCTGTGATAACCTGCCGCAGCCTCCCATGAGCGGGAAAATCGGCGATCTGACTTCTCTCGGAAGTCAGGAAGTCGACGGATCATCTTTCGACGAGTACAAACTGCGGCTTCCTGCGCTCACTGACTGGGGACTGCATGACTTCAGCTTCACCTTCGCCAATGCGGCCGGAGCAGAAAAGACATGCTCAACCCGGGCTATTGTTGCGCCGGACCGTTTCTGGCAGCCGCCGGGAACCCGGCGCTTCCTTGGTGCCACAACGATTCAGTCGAGCGTGCGCAGCCGCGATCCCAGCCATCTTGGCCGCGGCAATTACGGCGATGCCGTACGCGCAGTACAGAAGCTCGGCTCCATGGGCGCGGATTTTTACTCCCTCGGGCCGCTGACGATGTTCGACTGGCCGGTGGATACGCCCTCGGCCACCCCTTTCATCCCAATTTCGGTCCGCCTCTGGGCGCATCATCTGATTGACGTAAGCGAAGCCATGCAACGCCTGCAGCTAACGACGGCACTACGGAATGCCCACGGCGCAGGCACACTTGCCGAAATCACGCGCCTTCGCAGCTCCCGTCTGCTTCGCGCGACCGATTACGGCGTAATGCTGATGCGCATCCTGCGGGAAATGTACGCCGAGTTCTGCTCGGCGCACCGGGCGCTGCATACGCAAGCCGCCAAGGATTTCGAGGCGTTCATCGCTGCCCGCGGGGAGAAGCTGCTCAAGCCGGCGACATTTATCGCCTTGCACGATAAGTTCTTCCCGTTCGGTTCGACAAACGACCTGTGGAACTGGCGCAATTGGCCGGCTGAGTTCCAGGAATGGAGTTCGCCTCAGGTCATCCAGTACCGCGAGGAGAGCAAGGCGGATATTGAGTTCGTGATGTTCACGCAGTGGCTTGCTGACCACGATCAGCAGCGGCTTGCACAAACCTGCCGCGACAGCGGCATGGCTAATGGGTTTGCCGTCGAGCGCCCAATCGGACTTTCCACGGCTGCGGCGGAGACTTGGTACGAAAAGGGTATCTATATCCCGGGGCTGCTGTTCGGCTCGGCTCCCGACCCATGGGACTGGCGCGGCCAAAGCTGGAGCTACGCTGTACGCAGCCCCGATGCCTTGCTCGAAACTCAGCTTCAGCCGCTAATCGACGAACTTGATTTTCTCACGACGCATGCAGGTATCCTCGTTTGGGATCACGGCATGGGCCCGGAGCGGCTGTTTACGTATCCCGCTGACGGTACCGCGTCTGATGGGCTTTACATGCGCTACCCGCTCGAGCTTACCCTGCGCGTCGTGTCGCTTTTCTCGCACCGCCGCCAATTCTGGGTCAATCCCGAGCTGCTCGGCACGAAGTCCCCGACGATCGACGATGTGATGGAGCGCTGGGGCGCATATGCGATGTACCAGCAGCGCTTCGAACGTCAAGGCGAAGGATGCCGCTACCCGCAGGACTACCGCGTTCAAGGCATGATCATGGGCGGAACGCACAATATGTTTCCCGAAGTTCCTTGGGCGCTCGGCCTTGACATTACCGTCGGCGCCGCGTGCCGCAAGGATTCTTCTGAAACTGTTGCCGCGGCACGCGCTGAGCGACGCATTGAGGTACGGCGGTTCTTGGCGCTTTTGCTCAATCTATCTTTGCTTTCCCGCGAAGACGCTGAGGCAATCGAACGGCTTGCCGGACATCCCGCCCAATGCGCCGATGACTTGCGCTACGCGGCTGGCGAACCGCTGTGGCAGCGTTTTTCCATTGCCGCGCACAAAAGCCGCGCCATGGCCCGCTGCCGCTTCGTCGCCGTTGACATAGTGGAAGCCATGCTCACACCGGACGTAATTAATATGCCCGGCGTGGACGGCGACTACCCTAACTGGCTGATGATGCTGGAGCATCCGGTCGAAGACTGGGAGCAGACGCCTCTCGCTCTGGTCTTCGCCGCAATGAAACCAATCGTTGCGCAGTCCACTTAGCAGGGTGCTTAAAAGCTCTTCACCAACCTGTTAGAGGTGCGCTAAACAACAGAAGCGCGGATGCTGGGGGATAGGTTTCGTGCAATCAACTGACCTGTCCCTTGGCTCCTCGTGATCCGCGAGACCAAGGCACTCACCACCGCCAATTTGTATAATCGTTCGTGCATCAACGTGCGGGACGTGCATCCATTGTAACACACAGACATTGTTGATGCTCTCAAGCACTGCGTCCAATGAGCAATTCGCGCGGGTTTGGCACCACGAAAGCGGCGATACCGGCATGGTGTGCCTTTTTAATGCGCGTACAGCTCGCGTTATTTAGACCAAGGTCCAATCGCTGCTCGACAGGCTGCTCCGCTATGGTGATGCGAACGCAGCCTGAACTTAACTTAAACCGCTGGAGCAAAGTGAGATCGCCGCCATGAAAAGCCATGCAGCCAGCATTGGAATACCAACCGGCTTTCTGCTTCCTGCATCTCAGCGCTTAACGCTGGCCTTCCGCTGGACAGCGATAATCGCCGGCGGCGGTACTGGCGCATTGATCGCCGCTGCCTTTCTTTCGGATCAAGACTGGCTCACTGCATTTTTCGGGTTCAGCGCCGCGCTCGCGCTGGCCGCACTGTGGCATAAGCAAATGTTTACCCAGGGCGCAGCCCTCGCCGCAGGAGGCGTCACTTACATTGCCGGGTTTTACTGGCTGCCGCATGTAATTGCTGCATACGGCAGTCTGCCGCTTGCACAAGCCGCGCCTGCTGCCCTGCTTTTTGGGGCATGGGGAGTGCTGCAATTCGCGTGTGTTTCGCTTCTCTGCCGTTTCCTGCAGCAGCCATTTCTTGTCCGGAGCCTCTTGAGCTTGCCGCTTGCTTGGCTGACTTGCGAACTCTGGTTTCCAAAGCTTATTCCGTGGCAGCTCGGCCAGACGATGCTGGCACTGCCCTGGCTTTCCCAAGGAGCCTCTCTGATGGGTGCTCCCTTGCTCAGCTTTTTCCTTCTTTGGTGGGCCTGCGGTGTGATCGCGGTGTTGAAAAAGGAGCCTTGGCAGTCAATCCAGACAATTCAACTGGTCTCTCTTATCATGCTCTTGTCTTACGGCGTAATCCGGACGTCTAATTTGCGCAGCGAAGAGCAGTCGGCAGCACGCCTTAACGTTGCCACAATCCAGGCTAATCTCGCGCCGCAGACAAATTCTCTTGAGCGGTGGCAGCCGAATATCGAGGCACACCGCCGGCTCTCCCGGCAAGCGCTGGCTGAGCAAGAACTCGATCTCCTCATTTGGCCGGAGTCGGCAGTAGGCACCGACTTTACACTTAACGAGAAGCAAATACCGGATGCAAGCCTGCGGCATCCGTTCCCCGATCTATCAGTTCCGCTTATCTTCGGCGGACAGTTGCTGCTCTCTCCTTCACCGGCTGTCCCGGTCTACTTTTCATCAGCCTTCCTGCTGATGCCGTCCGGACTCTTAGCGGCGCGTTACGATAAGCGAATCCTGATACCGTTTGCCGAGCGCAAACCGTTTCCAGGTCTGCTCCAGCGCTATCTTCCGCACTCCGGGCGCCCGTATTCCCTTGAGACGGGCCGTTACCGCGGTCCGCTTGCGGTCACGATCGGGCACGGAAGCAAGCAGCTAACTTTTCGCGCCGGACTTGCTATTTGCTACGAAGAAATTTGGCCAGAGGCGTTTTGGGGACCAGACCGGGCCGATACGCCGCAGCTGCTGATTAGTTTATCCAATGACGCTTGGTTCGGCAGCTCTCATGCAGCCGCACAGCACCAGTTACTCGCCCGCTGGCGCGCGATCGAACTCGGGCGATATTTAATCCGTTCGACAAACAGCGGCGTCTCCTCGCTCATCGGCCCCGACGGCCGCGTTGCGGCTCAACTCGCGCCGCATCAAGCAAGTTATTTAGCCGCCAAGAATGTCGGACTGCTTAATACCGCAACTCTGTTTTCGCGCTTAGGAAGTATGCCGCTTCGGGCCGGGACTCTTTTTCTTCTGTTTCTTTTGGTTGCAGCCTTGGTCAGGGAACGCGCACAAGTGCACCATAAAACTCCGCGACGGCCGCTACCGCGGCGTAGAAAACCATCTCGATACGCAAAAAACATGCGCCAAGTGAGGACAAAACGCATAAACACAGGAGAACACATATCATGAACAGGAAAAATGTATTAAGAGCCATCATTGTTTTCGCGGTTTACTTTGGGTTAGCCTTGCCGCAAAGCTTTGCGGTAACGAGCGTCACTCCGGGCGGCGGCAATGCCTTGTCTGGCGGGACATTGACAATTAATAATTCTACACCAACAACCACAAGTGTGGTTGCGTTGTTTGCGTTCCTTGAGCAGGATAAAAGTTACGCCTGCACCGCGGGCGTTTCGTTTCCGGGCCTGGACACCGGTTTCCAGCCGCAAGTAAGTGATTCTAACGGTGTAATCGACAATAACGCGAACGGCGTCGCGCTTCGTGGCGCGGTAACCCCGCATGTCAATGTCGTCAGCTCCAGCGCCCTCGCCGATGACGATCGCATCGTTATTACACCCACTAAGAGTGACAATTATCAGTTCTCGGTCTTTAATAATTCACAAAGTTCTGATGTCGATTTCCGGCTCGAGTGTTTGGAAACAACACTGTACGGCGGATACAATACCAACGCTAACCCCTTTAACTTTTTGGAGCTGACGAATACAACAAATGCGGCAGTTTCCGGCCGGGTACGGGGTTTTAATTTCGACGGAAGCCCCAGCGTCGAAACTTTTTTCGGTATTGCTGCAAACAGCCGGTTTGATATCGATGTTCATACTGCGGCTGGACCGAATAAGTACGGCGTGCTTATTGTAACGCACAACGGCCCATACGGAGCGTTGCAAGGCGTGCTGGCGCAGTACAGCGGACCGCCGTCCGCCCTGGTGCTTCAATCGACGCTGCCGCTTCAGCCGCGCCAGCAGACGTTCTAGCCGTAATATCGCCTTTGTGCGGTATCGCGGCGATCACGGTGCTGAAAAAGTCTACGGAGGGACTTTTTCAGCACACCCGATAGAATCAGGAGGGATGGTGATTGCCAAGGCAAGCAAAGCGGCAGCAGCTTTAATGTTGCTCAGTTGTTGTATTTTCATCTGGCACTGGTACAATGGTTCAGAGCCGCCGAGTCATGCCAGATCCGCGCCAGCCCCGGGCCCCCGCTTAGTAGCCGGGGGCGCTAAACGCCCGGAGCGCATACCGCTTCGTGCAAGTCACCAAGAAAGCACTGCGCCGGCCTCCGAACACACAAGGCCGCCCGGCAGCCTAATCCAAAATGATTCGGAGCGGGACCAAACGCTGCGCAGCGCGCTTAACGAAGTTCAGAGCATCAATAATTTGAGCAGCAACGAGAAGGAAAAGCTGGCCGCAGTCCTGGCGAACCCTGAAGCGGCAGCGATCCTTGCGCGCATCATTGATCTGCAGCAGCCCCAAGCTGCCGCGGACGCGGAAGCGCCCCGCACTGGCGCCGCACGAGAGCACAACAATAACGGCGGGAATCTGCGCGAAACATTTCGCTCGTTTGCCCGCGATGCTGCAGGCAGCGAACTGCCGGAGGATCCCTATGCGTCCGCTGCCGCAGGAATTGAAAAACAAGAGCATGATTCGTCCCCATATTTTTCCCAGACATCTCAAGCCGGCGCAGCGGACTGGTCCGGAAGCCGCCTTCTACCTGACGCAGTCAACTCTCGCCCGCCTTAGTTTTTGCACCAATCCGCGCTGCTCAACAATCAAACATTTCCGGCAGCTAACGCGCCAGAGGAGCATCCGCTCTCTAACGCAGCAATGTCGGAATAGTCAACATCTACCCAAGTGCAGTGTACTTCGGTCGTAAGGCAAACGGCGGACGCTTGTCCGGTCACAGTTCCTTGCGGCACGGCAAAGTAGGTATCCTGGACAGCACCGGCTATGATATTGATTGACGTTTCCAAGGCAACATCTTCAAGTATGATCAAACAGGAACTGCTGTTGATGCTTCCGTTAAGCGAGACTGACTGCGTAATTACTGCCCCGGCTACGCTGCCTGAAGCGCCGGCTGAGATTGTGCCGTTCAATCCATCACAGTCTGCAAGCTCCGCACTCATCTCAAAAGTAAAAGAACGTGACTGCTGCCCGGCAACTATGTGCGCCGCCCCGCTCAGTGCAGCACTCCCTTCTTCGCTGCATGAGAGGTTCACGCTCGGAGCGAGATTTACAGCCTGAACCACACCAGTTGCCTTGATGCCGCGCACAAGCAGTTTCGGAGAGATCTGATCCAACAGAGCCACGCTCTTCTGCAGTCCGGATACCACTTCCGGCGCGGCATTTGGCAGCGGCACTTCTGACCCGGCAGCAACTTCAGTTGCACCAGACGCTTCATCAGGTTCAACCGCCGGGACCGGCTCCTCTGCCGAAACTTCCGGATTTACGGAAACCGCCTCAGACACAGGCTCTTGCGCGGGAGGTTCCGCCTCTTCCATTTGGACAGCCGGCTCTTCGCCAGGTGTCGCATCGAACACTGGCACCTCGCTACCTGTCACTGCCGTTACCGGCGCGCTAGTCTCTCCAGCGGATGCCTCCTCCGTACCGCTGCCCCCGCCGCCACCCGAGCACGAACAGAGAGTGATGGTTAACAACACTACGGCAACCCTAGCGTTTCTTGAGCTCATCGGAACCTCCTTAAACAACATACGAGCATACCCTGGCAGCCCACAGACGCTGCCGCGCATAAAGCGACTGTCGGCCTAAACTCAATTAACTATGCGGGACTTGCAGCACACGTTCCGCGTGCTTTTTCTCACCAGCCGTCCGCTGATTAGCTGCGATGGTCTTCGGATTTTGCGTCTTTCGCCGCTTCTGGCGACTGAAGCTGCTCGGCATCGTCTGCGCGTTCCTTGAGCTGGTTTTGCAGCTCGCGATTTGCCCGTTCTAAAAGATCTATTCTTTCCTCAAGACTAAGAATCCTGGCCTCTGAATAGCGCCGCCCGGTGGAAGCTGCATCCGCTGGCATGACTCTCGCTTTCAGCCTGCCGCTTTGCTGCTGCTCAATAACATCCTGCACCGCCGCAACGAAATCTTTATTACGCATAGGCTTGCGAATGAATCCGTCGACACCCAGGCTTCTCGCCAGCTCTTCGTCTTCCCGGCTGAGGCACGTGCCTGTATAAAAGACAAAAGGAATTCGTTCAAAACGTTCGTTGCTTTTCCAGGCCCGGCACAACGCGTAGCCGTCCATCACCGGCATAAAGATGTCGCTGATCACCACATCTGGCACGTTTGCTTCAGCCGCTTGCAGAGCCTTTTCACCGTCGGTAGCCGTATCCACTTCGTGCCCGGCGCGAGAAAGAATAGTTTGCAGCAGATAAAGATTATCTTCGTTGTTATCTACAAGAAGGATGCGCGTCATATCGTTCCCTCAGGGGCGGCAGCAACATTGCCCCTGGCTGAGTATACATGCAGTTCTAATGCTGACACACGCAGCGAGTCTAGGGAAGTACCGCGATTTTAACGCGGCTGCCGGCGAACCCTGATTAATTCTTCACCATTTAACGGACAGGATCGATAATCATTCGTCAGATTCTGTGCAATCAGCGAACAATCAACATGACGCCGTATTACCCAATGCAGCACCCCCGGCAGTGCGCCGAAATGCAGGGAAGGAGGCTGCCCACGACCTTCCCTTTCTGCCAGTCACACCGGCCTTGACCGGACTGTGGTTCCCGGCGCAAGCGTTTAAGACAACGTGCCTAGCGCATCATCAACATCGTGCAGCTCCCGATCGCGCAAACAATCAGCGCGCACACGACAAAGGCCATCAAGGTTGACATAAATTTGGCGCGAGACTCCCGGCGATTCTCCCGATTGAGCCTGCTAGAATACCGGGTCTGCTCAAGCACCTGCGGGACAATCATCCCGGCGCAAGAAGCACTGGTGCAGGGACGCAGTTCGATTACCAGCCGTTCACGCCGCACATCATCCGGAAATACGACTTCACCCTGGTATTCAAGATGTGCGAGCACCCCAGTTGGGAAACTCACAGCGAGCGTTTCTACAGCGCGGCCCGGCATTTCCGGCTGGTCTCCCGGCACCTCTCCGCTGTAATTAAGGACCTCGCCGGCTTCTGCCGCACAGCTTGCAACTCGGCCTTCTTTCACCAGCAGAATATCCCTCGCGCCAAAGGAAACGACGTAACCGTTCCCTGGCGCCTCGCCATGAAACAAAACATCAGCACCGGTAAAGCTGCCGGCCCGGAAATCAGGACGCACCTTCCGTGTGCCGCCTTGAAGATAGTCTTCACTCATTGCTTTTCCCTTTCCTCGCCAACGTCACGAAACTAACAGCATCTCGGCTGCTCTTTTTTGCTGATCGGCGCCGCAAAAAACAAGAGCCGAGACCTGCGCGATCCATGACGCAAGCCGGGCAAAGCGCGGGAGAAGGACAAAACTTAGCGATAGGCTATATAGATAAACCTGCCTGGGCAGCCTCCGACTCAACGCGGAGCGGCATGTGCTCAGCATTGCGGCGCAGGCTAGCAAAGGACTACCCCGATTGGCGTTCAGTGGAAGAACTATAGTCTCGCCACGCGAAGATACTGCATCGCTTAAGCCAAGTCAAAGTGTGACAACCAACCAGCGCACACCCCTAATTACCCTCTGTCTCAGGCAAAACACAAGAAATACGTGCGCTAACGCACGCCTGCATTCGGATAATCAACCGATACCATACCTGTAACGTTGCTCTTGGTGTGGAGTATCATATGAGTTCCTGCTATTTCAAAACGAATCAAACATCCGCGCACAGAGACCCATCTGCCTGCCTATCGATACAGGGCAAGCCATGGTCGTGCTGGGCATCACTTGTCTTAGTTTTTGCTTTATCGACCGTAGCCGCACCCGCAGCAGCAGGACCGGCATCGCTGCCCGAGCCAATTGCGATTCCCACTCCATTTATCCCTTTTCCTCCGATTGTGCCCCTTCTTCCCTCGCCTCGCGATGCGCAAGCAAGACCGCTCTTGTTCAGCTTCGTCACTAACCAAGCCGGCTTTGATACCCGTATTGTCATTGAAAACACAACTAAAGACGCACTGAACACCTCCCAGCAGACCGGAACCTGCACAATTCGCTATTACGGAAGCGCAGCCCCGGCATCCCAGCTTTCTTCCTCAGTACCGGCAGGCGACTCGATTGAATTCACACTGTCCAGCGGGGGAACAAAGAATATCGCGGCCACTCCAGGCTTCCAGGGATACATCATCGCTGACTGCACCTTCCCCCTTGCCCGGGGTTACAGCTTTCTTTCGGATATGGGCGGCACAACATTCCTTGCCGCCGAACCGGCCGAGGTGCTGATGGCTCCGCGCGGAAACATAGCAAGACCTCTGCTATTTTCCTTTGTTTCGAACCAAGCGGGATTAGATACCGGTATCGCCATTGCCAATACCTCGCTTGACGGTCTGGGGAGCACGCCACAAAATGGCACGTGCACGATTCGTTACTTTGGCACAATGGCGGGCGGAGGTCCCGTTCCGGCACCTCAAACCTCATCTTCAATTCAAGCCGGTAATCAGCTCGTTTTTACGATCTCCTCGGGCGGCACCCACGGCATTATGGCTGCTCCGGGATTCCAGGGATACATCACCGCAACCTGCACTTTTCCACATGCCCGAGGCTACAGCTTCCTGAGCGATCTGGGTGTGATGAAATTTGGTTCAGCGCAGCATGCGGAAGTTCTGACACTTCCCCGAGGGACTACCCCGAAGCCGCTGCTCTTTCGTTTTGCGACGAACCAAGCCGGATTTGATACCGCTATTGCAATTTCGAACACATCGAACGATGGTCTTGGAACAGCAGCGTCCAGCGGCACTTGCTCAATTCGCTATTACGGCCACACGGCAGCGGGAGGCCCCGCGCCTTCGACTCAAACATCAGCAGCAATTCCGGCTGGGAAGCAGCTCGTTTTCAGCCTATCCAACGGTGGAAGCTATGGTATCGCGGCGACCCCGGGATTTCAGGGCTATATTATCGCAAGCTGCAGTTTTGCCCACGCACGAGGGCAGAGTCTTGTCTCCGACCTTGGGATGCTCAAGCTCGTTGCTTCGGAAACCGCTGAAGTTATCAACACCCCGCGCGATCAAATCCCTCGTCCGTTATTGTTTTCATATGTCTCCAATCAGAGCGGCTGGGATACCGGAATCGCCATAGCCAACACATCGCTTGACCCAGTAGGTTCAACGCCTCAAAGCGGGACATGCACACTACGCTATTACGGCGTAACCGCGGGCGGGCTCCCAGCTCCGGCAGCTCAAACCTCAACGGCGATCCCCGCGGGAGAAACCCTGGTGTTCACTCTTTCCTCCGGAGGATCTTATGGCATTTCTGCCGCTGTGGGGTTTAAGGGATATATAATGGCTCACTGTAATTTTCCGTTAGCGCGAGGCTATTCATTTATCAGCGATATCGGCGCAATGAACTATGCAACTGCGTTAATCCCTGAGATCATCATTCCGTTTGACGCAGACGGAGACGGGACCCCCGACAACACTGACAGTTGTCCTACCAATCCGTCAAAGACCGTGCCCGGTCAATGTGGCTGCAGCACTGCCGATACGGATTCCGATGGCGACGGAACAGCCAACTGTAATGATGCCTGTGCTTCCGATCCGCTTAAAACGCAGGCCGGCATCTGCGGTTGCGGCGTGGCTGATAGTGACAGCGATGGAGACGCCACGGCTGACTGCCTCGATTCCTGCCCTGCCAATCCGCAAAAGACACATCCCGGCATCTGCGGCTGCGGCCTTGCAGACACCGACAGCGACGGCGATGGCACACTCAATTGCAGTGAAACATGTCCGAACGATCCCGCAAAAACTGACCCCGGCGTTTGCGGCTGCGGCTATACCGATTCGGACAAAAACGGCGATGGTGTGGTGGATTGTGGAACAAGCACTAGCGGTTTATGCATTCCCGGGCCCAGCGGCGCGATGGACTGCGCTGAAGAAGTTCTTGCCTCCGCAGCTTGCGCGGGCGCAAACAGCTTTCTCGGGCAAATCAATATTGCGACGGTCCTTAACCTTCTTTCGTCGCCGCTCAATTTCACTGTCAAATATATTGATGCCGGAGGAACAGTGAGAGGACAGGTAAGCACTGCTCTTGCGGGCAATCTTAAGGCAGATTTCATCATCAATGATTTGGGACTTACACCTGACACTTACGGAACTGTCTGTGTGGAAACTGACGCAGCAGGCGACGGTGCATGGACCGGTGGCATTGCGCTCTATAAACCTAACCGGCGCGAAGGGCCGAAGCCCTTCGGCGCGGACTTTGACTTCGCAATCTACCATCCCTTCACAAACCCACGTCAAGGCAGCATGACCGTACCACTCAATACTTTCCATCTTGGCGTAAATCCGGCAGACCCTGTCGCGAACTGGATTTCGATAACCGACGCCACAGTGGGTGACGGCCAGGGGCTAAGCGGCAAACTGCGGTATTACAATAGCCTAGGCTCGTTAACAAAAGAGGATTTGGTGCTTATTGCCGACGGTGGCCGTTTTGACTTCTCCGGTCATGAAGGAATAGCCGGTCTTAACAGCCAGGACGCAGTCGGTATGGCAAGATTCGTTCCGGACGCCATCAGCAGCGGCGCACAGGCCAAATATTACTTAACGGTTTCCCGCTACTTCTATGACTGCGCAGGCACAAGCTGCACCAACTTCCTCACGGCCTTCAGCCTGCCCCATCGTCCGGGAACTGAAGCGAAAATTACCGGTAGGGCATCCTCCCTGAACGGTGAGTTGAGCGTGCTGGAACTGACCAACACCGCGACAAGTCCGGCTGCGGCACAGTATAAACTTTATGCAGCTAACGGCACGCTTCATGGAAGCGGCAGCGCCGCGATTCCAGTGCTCGGAACAACGCACATTATTCTCAACCAAGCCGGCGCTTCCGGGTATCTACCGGCTGATTCACTCGGCTCAATCGAGGTTGATGCCGTCAGCGGATACGTCAGTGCGTCGATCCTCCACTACAATTTCAACGCAAGCGGCGAACTGCTCTATGCATATGCCACACCGCTAGTCGGACCACAAAAAGCGCTGCAAGTATCACAGTTCAACAGCTTCATCGAACACACAAACAGCCTTGAGGCATACAACCCGACCAGCATAAGCATCGCGCTTTCTCTCGATTTCGTCGACTATGACGGCAGCCACCTATACAGCGTGAACACCACTATAGCACCGTTCGCCACCGTGCGTTTCGATGCTTTACTTCAAGCTAATCATTACGGCACCGTCAATGTACAAGCAAACCAGAATGGCCTGATCACGCGCAGTTTT
>JAKPSH010000009.1 GCA_029555385.1 Pseudomonadota bacterium | reverse complement strand
GCTCGCCTCAGGCGAGTCCTTGTTTCTCGCTACACCATAAGTCAAACTGCTCTAGAGCAGCATTGAGGCGGGAATTATATGAAATCTGGCATGACGAACCAGCCTCGCCGGCGAAGCTGCCCCCGTGTTCCTCAGTTGCGGTCAAAAGATGCGGTGCATCAGCGTCGCAAGCCAAACAGCAATGAGACAGACAACAGCCAGCCTGATTAAGTTGCGTATCGTCATGGGCAGCAGACCTCTCCTGTTCAGCGCCGGCGCATCCCCTGTCGTTTCGGCCTTGCCTCGTTTACCACAAGCCGGCGGCCTTTGAACTCAAAGCCATTAAGTTTTTGTATGGCTTGCTGACCGAACTTCTTGGACTCCAGTTCAATAAAACCGAAACCTTTCGAACTGCCAGTAAACATGTCAGTCGCGACCTTGGCTGAGACAATCCGGCCATAATCCGAAAAAAGCTGCTGCAGATCCTGATCAGTAACTTCCAACGAAAGATTACCTACGAAAATGTTCACACACCCCCCACTCTAAGCAAGCACGACCGATCGCGGGCCATTGCGCGGACCACCGTTGAGCTCTCCGCACGACAAAGAACTCCCACAACTGACGAAGCTTCATGCAACAAGTCCTTGCAGAGCAAGCGGCAACCCGGCGCGACTGCCCGCACTCTTGCGATTAGCGACGATCTCGATACTCTCCACGTCCACCTCTCGCGCCCGAGCTGTCTCCAAAATTACTTCGCTCTCTTGGACGCGCCTCGTTAACTACGAGCCGGCGGCCGGAAAACTCCTTCTCATTAAGTCCCGTTATAGCCTCGGCCCCATGGTCGGCGCTGCTCATTTCGACAAAGCCAAAGCCTCGCGACACTCCAGTTTCGCGATCTGTGATAATTTTAATTGATTTGACCTCGCCGAACTCCATAAACATGTCGCTAAGCTGTTTCTCTGTCGCGTCGGGGGGAAGGTTGCCTACATAAATATTCATATAATCCGAAACATCATTAGATAATTAAACGATAATAAACACCCCACAGAGAAACGCCGGTTCCCCGCTGCTTGCGGCAATGGGAACAGCTCCTGAACAACAGATGGGTCACCCGAATAAAAATCCCAAGCGGACGCTTGGACCAGTTATGGGACGAGAGCAAACGATGTTGAGGCTGCCGGAGTCATAAGCTCCTGGAGTAATTGCGGCATTTTAGCTGCAAAGTAGATAAATAGCAAACAACCGCAATCGGCAGACGTTGCGCACAATCACGACCAGCCAATAGACAGACGCGTATTACCACAAGTTAGCGCCGATCCTCAGGCAGTTACCTGTATGGTTATCCGTGGGCTTCTCGTCTATGATTTCAAATCATAATAACTCTGTAAGCAGTGCAGGTACGTTTGCCGCAGATTCACCCTCTCGTTTGGTGTGCTGAACCTATTAGCTGTGCAACGCATTTTCTTGGTGCCATCGGTCTACTCTTCTGCGCTGTAATAATGTCAGCTCGACGAAAGCAAAACGGTTTGCGCACCGCACGTTCTCTGCTCGTCTTTCTTGCTTCAGGCATCGTTGTCTTGTCGGCAAGCAGCATCTACCATTTCCTCCCTATAGAAAGCGCTGCCCGCAATGCGTTTCAAATTATCGATCACTCTGCGATTTTTGTGTTAATCGCGGCGAGCATTGCCGCAGTGCACGACCTGACATTTTCAGGCTTATGGCGCTGGGGCGTCATCGCTGCGGCATGGCTCATCGCTGCGGTCTGCATCTTCATGAAAGTCATATGTTTCGCCGGAATTTCGGAAGCGGTGAGCGTATCGGTATATCTCGCTCTTGGATGGCTCGGTTGTTTGTCCGTTATTGCCCTGGCGTGCCGCCGCGGCATTCGCTGCACATTGCCGTTAATCTACGGCGGCATCGCCTACACTGTTGGCGCTGTGCTTGAATATTGGCAATGGCCGGTAGTGATCAGCGGAATTATCGGTCCTCACGAGGTTTTTCACCTTGCTGTGATCTGCGGCATAGGCTTTCACTGCCGCTTTATCATGAACGCTCTTCACGAAAAGGAGATGTGGTTCGAAATACAGACATCAGCGTCGAAATCGCGCCCTACGCCACCCTTTCCCGAGGAGCATCAATTACGCGGGAGCCGCATCAAGTTCGGCCATGTCAGCACCAGATGACAACTCTGCATATTAACTTCAACCAGGGCGCAAGCCGTCCGGTTAATCGCTGCATTAAGTGTCGAACATTGCATGCTTTTTCTTGAGCCTTAAAGAAAGCTGCTGTAAGCCTGCCGCGATGCTTGATCTAAGCCTTGCTTCAACCGGGGCATTTCTAGCTGTTTTTTAGCAGCCCAGTCCGGTCCTTAAGCATCATAATTTTAAGACAAGAGATTTTTTTCCGCGCAGACTTGCAGAGAGCCAGATGCTTTTTGCAGTGCGGCGTGAAGTTGTTTAGGTTTCACTTGGTTTTCACAACCGGAAGCAGCAGCAGGGTAAGCAATCATTGATTACTTATCCCATCATGCAGACCAAATCCTCGTCGGGAGAAGGCGTCGAAAGATGCCCTCTTTAGGCCGGTCACGGGGTCCCTGTCAAAGCTTCCGTTTGCATAGCCTTTCTGCAGATACGCACCAGTTTGAAAGAACGGTGCTTTCAGCGGAAAGGAAGATGCGGCTGCCTAGAAACAAGGTTTTAAGCTTCAAAGCGCCGCACTCTTTCCCGCCGTGCATTAATCCGCTTCAACCAGGATTTGTCAGATCAAGCCGCCCCCCCGCGCAGTGGTCCTGACCAATAGTATGGAATCAATGCGGGCAACTTCCTGCGGCAGGCCAAGGGTTGTGCCGGGTTTCTGTTCTGCCCTGAAAGACGTGTCACAGAGAGACGACGGCTAGATGCTCCACAATGCGCGAATATATATTACTTTGGCGTGGTCCAGAGGCTCCGCCAGAGCATCAGCTCCGTCTTCACCTCGTTGGTGAATAAGCAGAATCTAATGACTTTCAGTGGAAACTGCGGCTGCAGCAGATTAATTCGCTTACTTCAAGCCTAGATTGGCGCATTTTTTAATGGTATTATCTCCTTAGCTTCTTTTTCATGCCTGCTTAGGGAATGCCGTTTATATACCGCTCGCTTTTTCCGCTTCCGGGCGGAGGACAAAAGCGAGTGGTTGATGATAAACAAAAGGTTAGCCACTGGTTTGAAATTCCCGTAATTTGTCTCCTCCTTTTTGTTGTTCGGCAAAGCAAGCACGCTGCAGATTCATCCGCTGTGTTTGCAGCGTGCTTGCTGTTGATTTTTTTTTGTGTCCACTAACGAAAGGACTGTGGAATGTTCACCGAAGAAAGGAGGACGTGCGCCGTCGGCACAGTGGTCATCCTGCATGCCGCGGAAGGAGAACTCACGGCATCCAGCGAAGACGCGGTGGGGGCAGTGCGGCACGAACTGGATGCGCACATGAATGACCCTGCGGTCATTATCGACCTGAGCGGAGTTGATGCCGTGGACTCCAGCGTAATCGGGCAGCTTTCGGCTTTTGGGCAACGCCGCAAAGGTAAGCCGCTCAAAGTGTGCAGCCTGCGTCCACACGTGGCCGAGATTTTTGGGGTCCTCAGGTTGAGCTTGCTCCTCAATATCGCGCCTAACCAAGAGGCTGCCATGAACGGCCCTTGGTGAGCTCACAAAGAGCTGGTTCGGCTGCAGCGCAGCGCACGCTGCAGCCGGGTAGAGGTCTTATCATCGACCCTCTGATTCATACTCACCGCACGCGTTCCTGAACGCAAAAATTTATTAAATTACACTCCCTTATCGCGTCTCTCCTGCTGCAACTTGTTTCTAAAGTGGAGCATACGCCGCCAGATAGGCGACTAGAGATCGGCCTGAACACGACCAGGCCGTACCGCACTGCTATACTCTGAGGATAATATGTTCGAAGAATTTGGCTCGCTAGGATCCGCCGGCATCGAAAACAGTCCTGCTCCCGCTGCTGCCATATTCCGCAGCCTCCTGGTTGAGCAAGATGAGGTTGAACAGTATTTTGCTGGAAGCACCATCGGCGGCTCTGATCCCGCTTGCGTGGCTTGGCGTACCCATTGCTTCTGTGAAGGACTCCGCTATGCCGCTTATTTTCAGGATCACTTTGGCTCTGTCACCAACACCAATGTGCTCGATCTTGCTTGCGGATGGGGCGGGCATGCCATTGCATTTGCCGCACACGGTGCTGCGGTAACTGCCCTGGATATGTCAGATTATGATTTCCTGCGGCTGGAACGTTTTTCCGACGAATTTGGACTGAACCTGCAGACGCAAACAGCCGATTGCCAGTGCCTTCCATTTGCTGACGGCACATTTGATATCGTTATCGCCCTGCATGTTATCGAGCACATTGAACAGCCGCAGCTCTTGGCTCGCGAAGTTTCTCGCGTCTTACGCCCGGGCGGTGTTTGTTTCCTTGCTACTCCAGCCCGCTTGCTTTCCATAATTGGCGTGGAACCACACTATGGCGTAAGAGGACTGGCATTGCTGCCGTTTCCCGTACAGGGAATTGTTGCGCGAAAACTTTTAGGAATAAACTATCCTTTCGCAATCACCGCGCAATATCTGTCCGCCAACTCCGTCATTGCTCCTTTTCGTCAGGCAGGACTTAGGGGACAGTCGATAGTCGGCGGCCGGTTGGAACAGTGTGTTTTACGTTCCCCACTGCTCCACCATCTCGCACTAAACTTCCTCTGGCGCTTGATTGTGCTGAATAAACCAGCTTAGGCTAAAATAAGCGCAAAATTCCTTGGCAATCTCTAGGGCTCTTATTGTCCGCTAGGGCTGCGCCGGACACCTTCATCCAGGCGGAAAAATCGAATTGGGGATATCGGCCGTTCACGATGAGGATACGCAGAGAACCCGCAGTAAAGCAGAGTAACACGCTTGGCAGAATGTTACTGAACCGTTATAAAAACTTTCGCTTTTACTTTAAATACAGCCTGCGTAAAATCTTGCCGGTCAGACTCAACGCGGGAATGCTTTCCGCGGTAATCATATCCACCGCGCCAAGCTCGCGTTCGCCAATGACGAAAGAAACCTTACCGCAAGGCGTGCCCGGCGCAACCGGCGCCGGAAGATAGGGACAAAGACTCTCTTTCCGCTCCACTTTGGGCTGATCTGCCGGCTTAACCGCCGCAACAAACTCTGCCGCTGCGGTCAGGACAGTATCTTTTTTCTCACCACCAAGCACCGGCACAGCCTGCGCCGCTGGCGCTCCCTTTTCCAGAAAGCGGACAAGCTTATACTGCGAGAAACCCAACGAGAGAAGCCGGGCGGCTTCATCAAAACGGCGCTTGCCGTTTTGACAGCCCATTACCACGGAAATCATGCGCACACCGTTACGCATGGCAGTTGCGATTACGCCAAAACCTGCCCCGCCGTAGTATCCCGTCTTCAAACCGTCGCAGCCGGAAAAGCGCCGGACCAGCTTGTTGGTATTGATCATTTCAAAGGTTCCGTCGCGAAAATATGAAACCGGCTTAGCTGAGTATGTAAGAACTTTTGGATACTTTTGGATCAGCACCCGGGCAAGCTGCGCCAAATCGTAAGCTGAAGCTAGATCAGGGTCTTGTCCTTTAGCGGGGGGCAAACCATGCGGAGAGGTAAAACTCGACTCTTTGAGGCCCAACGCTTCGGCCTCCATATTCATTAAATCTACGAACCCTTCACTGCTCCCCCCGATGTGCTCGGCAATAGCAGTCGAGGCATCGTTTGATGAGTGCACAACAACCGCATCAAACAACTGCTCGAGCGTAAACTGCTCGCCCTGCTTAAGGTAAACTTGCGAACCGCCGATTTTTGCGGCATGCGCAGATGTCGTAATTACATCTTCCAGCTTGACAATGCCCTCATCGAGTTTCTTCATCACGATGTAGAGCAGCATCGTCTTGACCATTGAAGCAGGCGGCAGCGCTTCGCGGCTGTTTTCCTCAAAGATGACTTCACCGGAGCCAAATTCGATCAGCAGCTTAGCCTTGCACTCTGGGCCACTCGCCTGCGCTTGTTTGACGGTCCGCGCTTTCTTGGAAGTCCGCGGCAGTGCAGATGCCTCGCCGCAAAACAACCCAGCACAGAAAACCGCTAGAATAAAAATCGACAGCTTGCTTTTAACTGCTGACAGCCAAACGGCCCTATGCAGGACCCGTATTCGCTCTTTTTTGATGGGGATCATTCTTATGATATTCATTAGCCTCAAGACTCACCAACGGCGAAGTGTCATCCGCCTCGTCCAAGTATACAAGAGCATCCTCCAGCATCCAACCCAACCGCGCATGCTCACTCGACAACGAACGCAGGATACCAGAAGCTTCATGAACAAGCATCCTGACCCGCTGCAGTGACTCTTCTTTGGTCAGCTTTTCCGTAACGTCTTGCATTAGGCATTTCCTAGTCTTGCTATCTTAAACACTGCTCGATTTACTTTAAGTCACTTATACCTTTATACTCTAAGAAGTAAACAGTTCCAAGTTCTGTTTTTTCGTTTAATTCGCGAATTTCAGGAGGAAAGATGAAACGGATATTTCGTATTATCCCTTGGCTTTTCGTCTGTTCTGCCATTGGCTGGTTGCTCGGCTGCGACCCCAAGGACCTCCCAGACGGCACCGCCGACGAACTACAGAAGAAGTTGACCCAAAACTTGGAAAAGGTTCTGCGGCACTCTGATGTCCCAGTAAAGGAATTAGAGAAACTGCAGCAGCGTGAATACACAATCGTCAAGCTGCCGCTGGACGGCACACCGGAAAAGATTGAAGGCACGCTGAATGAATTCGGCAAGAACCGCTGGGACTGCTTCGATGTGGAAAAGGCTGCACCGACAGCAGAAGAACCCGCAGGAAGCCTGGTCGTATTCTGCAAGCGCATGCCCGAGACACCGCTAAGGTACGTGCCACAAAGCTTGATTGGCCGATAAAATACGGCTGCCCCAAGCAGTTTAACCAGCTACACCTGACGGTGGCGGACAATTTGTCCTTCAACCAGGTAGATCACATCCTCGGCAAGATTGGTTGCGATATCGGCAATGCGTTCTAAATACCGCGAGATGGAGAGCGCCTCCAAATAAACGCTGACATTCGTGGGGAATTTGGCAATTTTTTCACTGATAATGCCGTAGCCTTCAGCATGCAGGCGATCTATCTCGGCATCTTCCTTACAGACCTCGCGTGCCATCTCCACATCTCGTGTCATTAGCGCCCGGATGCTGCCGGCCAGCATCTTCTCTACTTTTTCCGCGATTAGCACCAGATTGAGCGGAACCTCATCCACACCGGAATCCGCAATCGTAACCGCCCGCTCCGCAATGTTCGAAACCAAATCGCCGATGCGCTCAATGTCGTTGTTCATTTTCAGTGCGGCAATGACAACGCGCAGATCCAGCGCCACTGGTTGATAAAGCGCGAGCACTTTCAAGCACTCTTCTTCAATGTCAACCTCGAGCTGGTCAATTTCCGCATCCCCACGAATAATCTCTTCCGCCGCGCGGCGATCGCGCTCAACAACCGCAGCAATGGATTGCTTCAAACGAAGCTGGACGATATCCGCAACAGATAAGATCCTATCCAGGAGCTTCTCAATTTCGCGGTGCATGTGCCGAACCATCGTAAAACACCTCCTGCAGCTTATCCGAATCTGCCGGTAATATAATCCAATGTATCTTCGTGATCGGGATTCTGAAAGATCTTGGTCGTCAAGCCGAACTCAACAAGTTTTCCCAGCAGCATAAACGCCGTGTAGTCGGACACCCGTGAGGCCTGCTGCATGTTGTGCGTCACGATCACGACGGTATATTTAAGCTTCAATTCATGAATCAACTCTTCAATTTTTGCTGTAGCAATAGGATCGAGAGCAGAACACGGCTCGTCCATCAGCAGCACCTCAGGCTCCACGGCGATCGCCCTGGCGATGCAGAGCCTCTGCGGCTGACCGCCGGAAAGCTGATGGGCCGTCTCGCCCAGTCTGTCTTTAACCTCATCCCACAAAGCTACCGCCTTCAAACTCTCTTCGACAATTTCATCAAGTTTTGCCCCGCTTTTCGCACCGTGTATCCGCAGTCCGAAAGCAACATTTTCATAAATAGATTTCGGGAACGGGTTTGATTTTTGAAATACCATACCCACGCGCTTGCGCAGTTCCGTAACATCAACTTCGCGCGAATAGATTTCCTGTCCACCCAACCGCAGACTGCCTTCAATACGAATATCATCCACCAGATCGTTCATCCGGTTGAAGCAGCGCAGCAGCGTCGACTTTCCGCAGCCAGATGGACCGATGAGAGCAGTGACTTTGTGCTGCTCAATGGAGAGCGAGACATCCCTTAGCGCCTGTGTTTCACCGTAATAGAAGTTTAGGTTGCGGACTTCAAGAAAAGCCGAGCGAACAGCACGTATCGAACTTGGCGCCGCTGCGGAAATCAGCTCTTCCGGCTCTTTTTTTTCATTCGCATCGCTAATCATAGATTCCGGCGGCAAGTCTCTTAGCTCCTGTGCGGCATATTTTGCAGCAGTTTTAAACATATTTCTTATCACAATGCTCCACTCAAACCTACTTTTCTCAGCCGCGCCCGGAAGATTATTGCGCTCAGGTTAAGCAGCAAGACAATCAACAGCAGCAGCACCGTTGTGGCAAATACCATTGGCCGGGCGGCATCCACGTTCGGTGACTGGAAGCCGACATCGTAAATATGGAACCCCAAATGCATAAACTTCCTGTCAAAATGGAAGAATGGCCAATTGGCATCGATCGGTAAAGACGGGGCAAGCTTAACCACTCCCGTGATCATCAGCGGCGCAACTTCTCCCGCGGCGCGCGCAACCGCTAAAATCATTCCAGTAAGAATGGATGGCACCAAGCTTGGGATAACGATTCTCCAGGTAGTTTCGAGTTTCGTCGCACCCAAAGCATAAGAAGCCTCGCGCAGAGAGCGTGGTATCGCAGCGAGCCCTTCTTCGGTAGCAACGATAACAGTGGGCAAAGTCAAAAGCGCGAGGGTCAGCGAAGCCCATAAGATGCCGCCGGTGCCAAAAGTTGGGTTGGGAAGGTACTTTTCAAAAAACAGCTCGTCAATGCTGCCCCCTAAAGTATAAACAAAGAAACCCAGCCCGAAGACCCCGAACACAATAGAAGGAACGCCCGCGAGGTTGTTCACGGCAATGCGCACCAGACTGACAAACCTGCCTTGCTTAGCATATTCTCGCAGATATATTGCCGCCAGCACGCCGAGCGGGGTAACCGTGATGCTCATCATCAGCACCATCATCACCGTGCCGAATATGGCCGGGAACACTCCTCCTTCTGTGTTGGATTCCCGCGGATCGTCAAAGACAAATTCGATAATTCGCTGACCGCATAGCAGCAGACGCTCCAGCCAAGACATGGCATTCGGCTGATAAATACGCACAATTTCCGCCAGTTCGATGCGCTTAAGCTGGTCTCCTGCGGCACGCATTTCGAGAACTCCGCTCAAGAGCTGTCTTTTCGCCTGGAGCCGCTGCTCAAGCTCGATGTATTCCCGCTGCAGAGCCTTCCCCCGTAACCTGGCCGAAGCAAGACGTGCGCTTTGCGCACCGCGCTTCTCCAGCTCTTTTATTTCGATTCTTAGTTTCTCTTGCTTATATCCAAGCGCCGCTGCTTCGTTGCGTTCAATTTCCCGAATTTGCCGCACTATATTTTGTTCTTCCGCGAGCAGCTTCTCGAGCTTCCGCCAAGAACCATCACCAGCTCCGGCCACAACATCATTGCGCCACAAGAGCCTTGCTGGAAAACCGTAAAAATTACCCCATTGGCGGCGCTCAATAACAACAGCTTCTTCCGGATACGATATACGCTCAATTTCAGCTTCATCCAGCCAAACAAAATCGCTGCCGGACAGATCGCGATTTCCCCGTTTAACTTGCAGGCGAAAAGCCTCAACAGAAGAGGTTCTTGAAGGCGGGATCAATTCGCGCTCGACTATTTCACCGAGCACGATATCCCCCGAACGGAGCTCGAGCTTTGCCGTCCTTTTCGGCCACATTGCGCCAAAACCGTTCACCGTGACTACCACAAATAAACCAGAAAGCAGCAACAAAATCAGCGCCAACGCTCCACCGCTCAGCCAAACAAACGGATCGCCGCTGCGCCATATTGTCATTTTGGAAGCAAAATATCTCATGCCGCCTGATACCTTTTGCGCAGTCTCTGACGCACAACTTCACTAATCATATTAATGACGAAGGTTAAAACAAACAGAAGCAGCGCTGTAAGAAAAAGTACGCGGTACAGCGTTCCACCGTGCGGCGCTTCGGGCAGCTCAACTGCAATATTCGCCGACATCGCCCGGAAACCGTTGAAAACTGACCAGTCGAGAATAGGCGTATTGCCTGTAGCCATCAGCACGATCATGGTCTCCCCGACGGCTCTGCCAAAACCGATCATTACCGCAGAAAAAATGCCGGGACTCGCCGATGGAAGGACGACCCGTGCGGCGGTCTGCCATTTTGTTGCACCGAGCGCAAGAGAAGCTGCGACAAGATTTCGCGGCACGGCGGAAAGGCAGTCTTCTGTAATTGTAAAAATTAGCGGTATTACGGCAAAACCCATAGCCAAACCAACAACAATCGAGTTCCGCTGATCGTAAATAGCTCCCGCTTGCTCACGAAGGAATCCAAGAAAGTCACCGGAAAACACCGCCTCTTCCAGCAGCACCCCGGAGTAAAGGGAAAACCATACTCCGGCTGCTACCGTAAGCATCAAAAACGCAAGCTCGCTTCCGGGCGGAAGAAAGCGCACAATTTTCCGAGGCAGCCATTTCCAAAAAAGCAGCGCAATAAGCACTGCGGCGCAGAACCACAACGGAAATAGAAACAAGCCGAGAATTCCATTTTCCACGCGGGGAGCAAGCCACAGGCCCGCTAAAAAACCGATGACAACGCTCGGCAAAGCTGCCATCAATTCCACTGCCGGCTTGATATAGCTGCGCAAAGCAGGATCCATGAATTGCGATACATAAAGCGCACCTAAGACGGCAACGGGCACAGCAAAAAGCAGCGCATAACACGTCCCCTTAAGCGTGCCGAAAATCAGCGGAACCAAGCTGAGCTTTGACTCGAATTCATCAGTAGCACCCGTAGACTGCCAGACATATTCCGGTCTATCCCGCCCCTCATACCAAACCTTGCCAAAAAGAGTGTGCAGCGTCGCCTCCGGGTGGTAGTTCTCCAGGTTCCAGCGGACAAGCCGTCCGTCTCCGCTCAACGCCAAAATGCCGTCGGCCTTCGCCGCAAGCGACAAGGCAGCAAGACCGGACGGTGCTGAAAACGAAAGCAGCGTCTCACACGATGTGCCGTAGTGCAGATGCACCAGCCCGCTTTCGTCCGCCGTAATAAAACTTCTATTCCGCTCCGATCGCGCGAAATACTTGGGGACGGCGCGGTGCTCACGAAAAGCGTGATGCGCAATGAGCAGCGCGCCTCCTGTTGTATAGTCACGCTTGACGAAAAATGAACGAATTTCTCCAGCAGCATTGCCGACAATCAAGGTCTGGTCTGCCAGGAGAAGCCCCAACAAAGTAACTGACTGGTCTCCGATATTAGTACGCGTGATTGCCGACTGCGGATCTTCGCTCAAGATATTTATCACAGCGAGCTCACCCGCAGCGCTGCCCGCAAAAAGAAGGTCCCCCGTGCGATTAAGCAGGAGCTTGGTCACCGGCGATTTTAGCGCAAGCTCAATGCGCCTTTCCACCACTGTTACCTTAGGCGTACCGAGCAGCGACTTTTTTTCCATTCGGCGCAGCAGAAATATCTCGTTGTCACCAACTGGCAGAGCATACACTGCGCCGTTTTCGGTCTTACCCGCGGCCGCAATGCTGGGCCGCACCCCGGCTGCATCCGGAAACTTCGCCGGCTGCCCGAAATCAACTTGAGGAACGATTGCCCGTGAGCCTCCGCTGTAATCGAGAGTAAACGAAATGACGGCCGAGAAGATACTCCCATCATCCAGCACTATAAAATATTCCGGCCCACTCCCCAAGACATGCACCGGATGAGCAAGCAAATCTGTGCCTGGAATGCGAACAGACTCGAGCGGCTCTCCACTTTCTAAAGAAAAAAATTCGATCAAACCTTCCGCGCGAATTATGTAGACAACTTCCTGATAATCATCCACGCCGACAGCGACAATGGAAGAAGGCTTAGCCTTATTTTCTCCCCCCACGGCAAGTGATTCTGCCATCGTCACGCGGGGGGGCATAAACAGTGGAATGATTTCGGCGGTAATTACAAAAACGATCGCACAAATTGTGAGAACAACAAAGATGCCGCTAAGCGACACCAGAAAAGACGCCAAACGATCGGCAACCAGGCGGTGAAGAAGAAGTTTTTTGAGAACAGGAAGACGAAAAGCGGATTGCTCCTCGTCTTCTATATCACAACTCGTGTTCTCGAGTTTCACTCGCGTGATATCACTCCACTTTTGCCAGCTCGACCTGCGCCAGATCAGCCGTCAGCGGATAGAACCCATCCTTAATCACGACTTCCTGGCCTTCCTTTGAATAAATGAGGCGGGCAAATTCTGCAACCATCGGATCCAGGCTCGTACCCGGCGCTTTGTTAATGTAAAGATAAAGAAAGCGGGCAACCGGGTAGTCCCCGCTATACGCCGCTTCCTGTGCCGGTTCCACAAAAGCTTCACCTGCATTTTCAGCCAAAGGCAGCGCCCGCACACCAGACGTTTTATAGCCAATACCACTATAACCAATTCCATAGCGGTCAACCGTAATTCCCTGCACCACCGAGGCTGAGCCCGGCTGTTCTTTGACCGTGTTCTTATAGTCGCCGTTTTTGAGCACAGACTCCTTAAAAAACCCGTATGTACCTGAAGCAGAATTTCTTCCATAGAGACTAATTGGTTTGTTCGCCCAGTCTCCACTAAGCCCCAGGTCTCCCCACTTAACCAAGTCACCTGCCGCACCACGCTTGCGGGTGGCAGAGAACATGGCATCCACCTGCGCCAAAGTAAGCCCCTTAACCGGATTGTCTTTATTGACGAATACGGCCAGAGAATCTACGGCAACTTTGAGGGCCGTTGGCTTATAACCGAACTTTTTCTCGAAAGCATCGATTTCAGTAGGCTTCATTTCCCGCGACATCGGACCAAACTGAGCAGTACCTTCAATTATCGCCGGCGGAGCCGTACTAGAACCCTTGCCTTCGACTTGAAGCTTGACGCCTGGATAGTAGCTGCCGAACTTCTCCGCCCATAGCGTCATTAAGTTGTTCAAGGTATCAGAGCCCACACTATTCAGATTTCCCGATACCCCGGAAACTTTTTTATAATTGGGCAATGAAGGATCAAGTGAGACCACACTGTCCGCCGCTGCTAAATTTGGGCCGACAGCAAGACCTAACACTCCGGCTGCGATTAGCAGATTTCTCACCAATCTGCCGGCTCTTGCTTGACTGTTAATTCTCATAGGCGCAATCGCTCCTTACTTAATAACCACGAACATACACGAAGAAATACCCCGCAACGAACAGTTGGACCCCAAGTAGGTCTTACACCGAACGGGCAACTAGAGTGTTCTAATAATATTGTTAGTAAATTGTTAGCGGACGGTCAGCATTTCGTGCTGCCGTCACCAAAGAAATACGTTAAGACTCCCGCAGATCCGTCAGGCTTTTGTTTTTATTGTATTTTCCCGCAAAACGCGGCTTTTGGGAAACGACAAAGAAAATGTGCTGCCTTTACCCACCTCACTAATTACCTCGACCTTGCCCTGATGCAGCGACGCGATATGTTTAACGATCGCAAGCCCCAAACCGGTTCCGCCAATCTTGCGGCTTCGCGCCTTATCAATGCGATAAAAGCGCTCAAAAATGCGCGCAATATGAGCCGGTTCGATACCTGGCCCATTATCAGAAACATAAAGCACTACTTCGCCGCGTTTTTCCCATGCCCTAACCCTGACTTCACTTCCCGGATTGCTGTACTTTATTGCGTTGTCGATTAAGTTAACTAACGCCTGTTCAAGAAGTGAACGATCGACTTTTGCCTTAATCGCTTGGTCGCACTCGCAGGCAAGATCAATCTTCTTTTCCTTTGCCGCACCGCGGCAGACGTCTACCGCAGCACTCGCAATATCAGCAATGAACTCTTCCCGGAAAACCACCAAATCTTCTACGCGGGCCCCCTCCAAACGTGCCAACGTAAGCAAATCTTCAATAATGGCAGTCAGCCGATTCGCCTGGTTGGAAATAATATTCAGAAAATTTTCCAGAACCTCACGATTATTCAAAGCACCTTCCAGCAGCGTCTCCACAAATCCTTTGATTGAAGTTACCGGCGTCTTAAGCTCGTGAGAAACATTGGCCACAAAATCACGCCTGACCTGCTCAAACTTGCGGCGTTCGGTGATATCGCTCAAGACAACCAGGATACCCATTATCCCCTTTCCTTCGTCAAGGACCTTTTGCACGCGGACCTCCACTACTTTCGTCTCATGACCGGCGAAGACGATCTCGCCATAGGTAAAGTCGACATTCCCGGCTTCGGCCCGCCGCAGAAGCTGCCGCAGTTCGATATTATCCACAAGTTCGTTTAATTCATGTCCTTCCTTTGGCTGCGCATCGAGACAAAGAATACTGCGCGCGGCCTCGTTAAGCGAAACAATCCGTCCCGCCAAATCAAGCAGGACTACACCCTCGATCATGCTGGCCAACACAGCTTCCTGCCGGCTGCGTTGTTCACGCAATTCCGCAATAGTCCGATCAAGCTGCGCACCCATACGGTTCATCGCTCCGGCAAGCGCATCAATCTCTTCGACCTGATAATGCGGCAAGCGTTCCTGGAAATTGCCGCGCGCGAATCGCTCGGCACCCCGACACAGTTCAGCGAGCGGCGGGACAACGCGCCGGTAGAGCAAAAAAGCGATTAATACGAAAATCAGCAGCACCAACAGTTCAAGCAGCACGACTCGAAAAAAGACCTCGCCAACAACCTTATCCGCGTTTACCGCAGGTGCATACAATACAAATTGGTGGCGAAAAACACCGGCCGCATACTCTGCGATGGCAATAACTGAAGTAACGAGAACTACCGCATAAAGAAAGCAGTAATAACGGAGAGAACGTTTTTGTGCAGCGCGGCTGACCCTCATTCCCGGAATCTATAACCTACTCCGCGAACGGTCTCAATCGCATTCGCGAATTCCCCTAACTTCTTGCGCAAGCCGACAATCTGCACATCAACTGCCCGGTCAGTCACCGGATAATCCTCACCTTTAACAGCGTCCACTATTTGATAACGCGTGAACACCCAACCGGGATGCCGCGCCAAGAAGTGGAGAATTTTAAACTCGGTAACGGTTAAAGTAATGGTCTGACCCTCAACTCGCACCTCGAATCGAAGCGGATCTATGGTCAGTCCATTTGCACTAACCACGGATTTTTCGTCAACTAACTGCGCGGAATTGCGCCGCAGCACTGCCCTGACACGAGCAAGAAGAATCTTTGGGCTGAAGGGTTTGGTTACATAATCGTCTGCGCCCAGCTCCAAGCCCTTAACAATATCGGACTCTTCACCGCGGGCCGAGACAATAATGACGGGAATTTTTCTCGTAAGCGAACTGCCCTTGATCACACGGCAAACTTCAAGACCGCTTACTCCCGGCAGCATTAGGTCCAACAAGACCAAGTCGGGCGCAGCGCCTTGTGACTTCTTGACGCCGTCCTCACCTGATGATGCCAATTCTACATCAAAACCCCCTTTAGCCAGGTTATACCGCATCAACTCCTGAATATTTTCCTCGTCCTCGATAACGAGAATCTTTTCTCTCCCCATTTAGCCCCCAAGACATAGAAACTGGTCAGAACAAGAGAAACCCTTAACAGTAAAAGATTAGGAAAGCGTTAGAACGCAATTATACGAATAAGGAGACTGTTTCTCCAAATAATGAAGGATTCCATCACCCGTCGAAGTATCAGATGAGCGCGAGGATAACGCAGAAGCTTGCAGCGCTGCGGAAGCGCTGCAAGCTTCGATAAAGTCTTAGATTAGTGAGTAACCGACACCAATCTTAAACCAGAACTCGTTTTGCGTAGAGTCATCAACCTGGAAGGTATAATTAAAGCTCGGAACAAGCGTAAAAATGCCGAATTCAACTTCTGATGACAGCCCGGCTTCCACATACATCAGCCCGCTGTCCTCGTCATAGACCTTTTCCGCATTTGTCGCCCAGCCGAACGTTACCGAAGGTGTCAGATTAAAACCCTCCCCCAACTTGCTGCATTCAATTTCATGACTCAGCCCAAGCTCAAAGAAGTTGTTGTCGAACTCACGGTAGTCCCGGTAGTAGGTAAAGGTCGGTGCCAGTATCGTATCCAAAGATGCTGACACGTAGAACTCATTTGTTTCATTGATATCGTCACCGGAATCCGGAAACGTATACCACAAATGACCTGCGGCCAGCGTCAAGATGTCGATACCGATCTCGTAACTGAGGTCAAAATCAACTTCGGTAAATTTTTCGCTCGCACCCTGTCCGCCCTCAGCCGACAAGTGCGACCAAACCAAAGCATTAACTTTGCCTAATTCACCAAAATCATAGCCGCCGCTTACTGACGGTTGAATCGATGTGCCGTCATAAAGGTTCTGACCACGAAACATGTAGTCTGTCGCAAAATCGGCAACAACCTCCAACGAAAGCGCAGATTCCTCTTCCTGCACTGCGGCTTCCTCAGCGCACACTTTGCCGTTCCCCACAAACAAAAAGACTCCAACCATGACAATCACTGCAGAACAAAAATTAACTCTTCTCATTTTTCCTCCTTAAGTACACAGGCCTGCCGTCATTTTTAAAACTCGCGCCGCATTTAAGCACCGCGGACGGCGGATCAGTATTCCGATCGAACAACTTTGGAGCTTTGGCGGTAATGATCGTATACCAGCAACCGTGGGAAAACAACAAACTTTATCAACGGCAGATGTTTTCGGTACGCAGAGGCGTTTTTTGCTTAGTTCAAGGTTCGCGGGTTACTGAAAAACTAATTTTCAGCACCCTGTTAGCATCACTCCGTTAGGGCTCGACGCTGATCATGCTCCCCTGCAAATTATCCAGTTCATAATTCATCCGTCCCTCGAGTATCTGCGTCATGACACTGTTTTGAAAAAGAAGAATATAGCGCAGCTTGCCGTCAAGACCGTAGTAACGAGCTTCGCCATGAAGCTTGCCGTTTACATAACTGCCTTCAAACTTCCGCAAGCCATCCCGGTACCACACGGTCCGCCTGCCTTCCCGCTTCCCGGCGCGATAAACGCCCTCCTCTTCTAGCTGCCCGGCGTTATACCAGCGCTGATAGGGTCCCTCCTTCAGACCTTGGCCGTAATTGGTTTGTTCAACAAGCGTACCGTCCTCGCTCCATTGCCGAGCCATCCCGCTTTGCTGCCCATTCGCCCAGGTTGTTTCTGATTTTACCCGCCCATTTTCGAAATACTCCTTGCTCACACCATTTTTCTTTCCGGCGGAGCCCCAAAGAGTCTCGGACTTCTTTTTACCGCTGGGATACCACTGAACCCAGGTGCCTGCCGGCAAATCTTTTTGATATGCCCCTTCTTCGTCTTTCTGCCCCCCGCGAAGGTATCTAGTGAACGCTCCCTGTTTAATCCCGTTTTTGTATTCCGTCTGTTCCTTGACCGTGCCGCTTGGATAGCGCTCAACCCATGCGCCAGTACGTTTACCGCGGTTATAACCGCCCTCTGCCGAAACCTTCCCATCCGCATAATAGTGTTTCCAAGGACCATCTTTTACAACCTGTGCGCCGCCGTCGATATACTTGCGGCATCCCTCACCGTGCTTGTCGCGAACGAACTCAAAACCTGCCGCGCAAAAAGGCGCACTCAGCGCCCAAAGCGGAAGCAGCAAAAAAGCAAAGACGAAAACAACAAGAATGTGGATCTCGCGAAACACCGTAATCCTCCGCCAACGACTCTTTCATATTAAAACCACGAACAGCTTACTAAATATCTCCGCACCGACTCCAGCGCTTTGGTTAGTTGTTTTAATCGTAAAATCTTTCGCTGCGTAGTCCAATTCATTGAAATCACCAGTTCATTTACAGCTCTTGCAAACATTTTCAGGTTTTGCTTAATACCTCTGTCGGCTCTCAGTTCGTTGGCGTAATTGCTTACAACTTTGCTAGGTAAACGCCGAATTGCTCAGCCACTTTTGCTGACATAAATGAAAAACTTGCTATAAGGCAGCAGGGCGGTCAAAAAATGGCATTCGAAAATTCTTCTGTTAACACTCTTTCGGTTACCAGGAAGTTGCTTGGTTTTGATGCGGCAAGCCCACAAGCCAAAAAGTGGTGGAAAGAGCTGGAATTGCTCAACCACGACCAGCCCCGCCTCGTGGTGGAACTTGCAGACGAACTTCTCGAGCGCAATGCGTCAATTGAAGATTTTTTTCTTGCCTGCTCACACAGCGGCCGGGACGGGGTAAGGGAGAACCTGCGCTTCCTGGATTTGATTGATCAGGACCGCCGTTTCGCAAAAAAACGGGGACGTACTGTCCGCCGTGTCAAACGCCCGGACCGCGTCTTGCACCACTGACCCAGCCGCACAGCGCACACTTTTACGCACGTGCGCCATAACAAAGCTAGAGGATAAAATTATCATGGAGAGCCGTGCGTGAGGCAGGCAGGATTGCCCACAGCTCCGGCAGGTTGTTTGAGGTGCGGAGGTTTTTCAAATGAATATTGCGTCACCCTCCTTTAGTTGTCCCGGCTGCAGCACCAGTCTTATCGAAACTATAGCCGGGTGCGGGTTTCTTCTTGGTTCACACTGCCCTTATTGCGGTATGATTATTCGATGGTCACGGCCAGCACTGGGCATGATTGTGCTTGGATTAATCGGCGCGGGCAGCGGCATATTTCTGCTGTTAAATATCGCACATGCTGCTGAAAAATGGCCTCTGCCAATATCCGTTCTCATTGGACTGAGTCTGGCGATATTTCTCCTGGGAGTGGCAACCACCAGATTCGAGCAGACCAGCTTAAAAGACGATCCTGGCCTCAGCTCCCCGCGGATGGACTTCCCTTACATGTAACAGCGCGAGAACTTTCTTGCGCCGCTTCCACCGCCTGCAGCCGCCGGATTTCAACTGCCTGCCGCGCCTGCACCTCAACAACAGCAGCATTAAACTCGCTCATGCCGGCAAAAAAAGGTTCAAGCTGCCCCCGAACGATCTTCCAGAACAGCTTCTTTACGGCCACGATCACTGGTCCGAGAAGCGGACGATGCGACCGGATAATAGGCGATTTTGCATCGCACTGACTAAAAACAGCAAGCCGGCGGAAATCCTCGCTCGTCTGATAATCTATCGAGCATCCTTCAGGAAACAAGCTCCGGTTTAACTGCTCAATCTGCCCCGCTTCTTTTGCCGAATAATGAGGATGCTCGGCCAGACGAGCTGCAAGAGCCCGGGTAATCCGTTCTTCCAGTGCCCGTGCATCGGCGGCTCCGGACAAAATCAACGCCCGCTTTTCCACCGCGTAATCCTCCATCAGGGTGAGTAATTGAGCAGCATCTTACGTAACATACCTCTAGCACTAAAAAAAGGAGCCCAATAACTTCGGTTTTTCAAGCCAGCCGATATTTGCTAGAAGCCATTCTGTTAAATAATTGGAGGTACGTTTCGTGGCGTCCGAAGCGAATAATTCGACATCGACAGATAAATCCGCCGCTGCCGGAGAGAACAGCTTTGTTCCCGCGGTTGATGTGGAAGCGATCATGCAGCGCATTAGAGCGCAAGTCGCGCAAGACCTGGCACAGCGCAAGGTACAAACCCCAAAGCCGGCGACTCCGTGCGCGCAGCCGAACGACACATCTTCGACGAAACTGGTCGAAACGCAAGAGTTGAAATACCTCAACCGGCACTGGAACACTTGGCTCGAAGACCAGCCCTTTTCTTCGCATCGGCCATTAATCGGCAAGGTACTGGTCAAAATCAAAAACTTCATCCGGCGCTACATGCGCGACGTAATCTTCAAGGACTACCTGGCGGCGGAACGTGAATATCACGTGCAGCTTCTGCGCCATCTCAACACTGCCGCCTGGCATATCGATCGCCGCGACGGCGAAATATTTTGGGACTTGGTGCACAAGATTGACGCCGACGTATCTGCCATAAATGAACGCACCGATCGTTTATTTTCAGAACTCGCCGATTCCCTCACGGCACTTCGGGAAAAACACGAACAACGGATGCACGCGCTTGAGCTTCAGGCATCCAGCCTCAACGCACCTGCACCTAGCACGGGTCGGGTTCATCCCCTGGAAGTTCCTGATTATCTGCCGCCCGTCTGGCAGGAGACCTTGCGCCGCATCAATGAGAATTTCGCGCGCCTGGCGCGAGAGCCGGGAGATTCGAAGTGATCGCCTTGTGAGATAACAAGGTTGGCAAACATTGCTGCCCGGAAACATTTTGCCGCCGGAGAGGACTGCTTTTCCCGCATGAATAAATCGAGCACAACCCCCGCCACGGTCAGCATTGCCCGCATCGGCGCATACGAGGAAGATGCCGTGCTTGACGCAATGCGGCGATGTCTGAAGCCTCTCGGCGGCATCGAATCATTCGTGCGGCAAGGACAAAATGTGCTGCTCAAACCCAATCTGATCGGGGCCTTCCCCGCAGAGCGGGCCTGCACCACTCATCCGTCCGTTGTTCGCGCCGCGGCCCTGCTCTGCTTGCAGGCTGGCGCCAAAGTGAGCATCGGCGATAGTCCGGGGATAGGATCAATGGAAGGCGCAATGGCCCGCTGCGGCGTTGCCGGTGCGCTGCGCGATCTCGACATTGCACATGCCGATTTCCATCAGGAAGCAGAGTTTGAGAATTCTGCAAACGTAGTGGGCCGCAAATTAATGCTGGCGAAAGCCGTTGCTGACGCCGATGTAATCATCACACTGCCGAAGCTCAAGACGCACTCGCAGATGGTGTTTACCGGCGCACTAAAGAATCAGTTCGGGCTCGTTCTCGGCGCAAAGAAAGCTCATTATCACTACCGGCTTAAATCACGGGAGTGGCTGGCCCAGTTAATTATCGACATCAATCGCACAGCCAAACCCGCACTCGCCATCATGGACGGTATCGTCGCCATGGAAGGAATGGGACCGGCAGGCGGAGAACCCCGCGCACTTGGCGCCATTCTTGCCGGTGCTGATCTGAGTGCCGTAGATGCAATCGCTTGCAAGCTGATCAATTTGGATCCAGCGACTGTCCCTCTGCTGCAAGCAGCCGCACAGTCTGGCTTTGGTGCCACGTACCTGGAGCACATCAACCTCGTGGGCGATGCTTGGGAAGAACTTGTCGTTTGCGATTTCAAGAAAATTCCAGAGCTGCTCAATATCCTTCGTCTGCTGCCTTTGCCGGCATTCCTGATCGCGCATTTGCGCCGGATTTGGGCGCCGCGGCCGCGGATTATTTCTGAGCTCTGTATAAAATGCATGGCCTGCCATCGCGGATGCCCTGTGGATCCGCCGGCAATAGACCCGAAAAACCCAACGGGACACTTTGTCAACGATGATACGTGCATCCGCTGTTACTGCTGCCATGAGTTCTGCCCGGAAAAAGCCATTACCTTCAAACGCTCTTGGCTCCACCGGCTGCTTATCACTTAGCAGGGCCCTGCGAATATTCTGGGGAGAAGATCCGCTCTCCGAAACCTTTTTCAAAACCAATAACGAGAAAGAGACACCGCCCCGCGGCTTGGCGCGGGGCGGTGTCAGCTTTCATCATCAGCATGCGGCTTGAGTGCGCAATCCACAGGGCGCGGCGGCCATCGGACGCGCATAGACAGCGCCAGCATCCAGCGCTTGAACGCAGGCAGGGTATTCGATAACCTCCGGCGTTTGGTTCTGGATTACCGGCTCAAACATGTCCCAGCAGGCAAGCACCATTTGATCGCCGGGAAACCAAGCAGTATTCGCGTCGATCAACACGTCACTTAGCAACTGCTCATAGGCCTCTTTCGGACAAGGGCTCCCAAGCTGTGTGGACCAAAGCTGCCTTTCGCCGCAAAACGCCGTGACACTGGCTGGTCCCGGTTCGAGATGGTAAACGAGCCGATCCATTCCCAAATTCTCTTTCCCGCGGTCAAAGCAGACCTCCACTTGCTTCTTTGCCGCCGGCGCACGCTTGATCACTTCGATCGAGAATCCGGTCCCGCTGGCCGTAATACCGGTCGGCAGCCGGAAGTAGCGGCTGTTTCTCCAGGCCGGAGCGCGGCTAACCAGAGTACCTGCAAACGAAGTACCCAGCGAAAGCGCCCGGGCAAGCTGCTGAGCATCGAGCCCGAGTCCGGCAAGCTCCTCCGGGTAACCCGGAAGATTGCTCTCGTCGTTTCTCACGTAATAGCCCAGATTGCAGCATGCCGGGTCCACCGGAACGAAAGAACGCGCACCCTCAAGCAGCGCAGCCTGAATATCACCGGGATGATGCGTGCGCGGCTCGGGCATCACTAGGCCGCTAAGATAAGCAGCTCCATGGTTGCAGACCATGTCACGGCAGATGCCGGTACGCGCGAAGTAAACTCGTCCCTCCAAACCGTTCGTTTCGGTTATCGACAAATTGATACGCCGGACATGATGGCTGTTCCAGCGGCGTTTGATTTCCAGTGTGCTGAAGCGGTGCTGGAGCATCGACCGGAAACCTTCCTTGCCAAGAAAGTGGTCCCACGTTTTCGCGTGCGCGGCGCCGAAGACTTGATGCATGAGCTTAAGCAGCTCCGCCGCCGAGCGGCGATCTTCGCCGATAGGCTTTTCAAAAAGAACGGTTGTCAGGTCATCGACCGGTCCGAACGACTCCAGCGTGCCGCGGAATCCTTCACAGAAACACTGATACAGCTCCGGAAGAACAGAAACATCAATGACCAGCCGCGCACTGCGGGACGCGCCGCGGGCAAGCTCTGCTATCTCACGGAAGCGGCAATAAGCGGCCTGGTCTCGCAAATCCAGCGCATGATACTGGAAAAGCGGCCAGAGGACTTGCGAGAAGAAATGCTCGCTGAATTCCCGCACATGTTCTTTGCATGCGTTGTATACGAGCATCCGGAATTCCGCAATCTGCTTGGGGCGTGAGCCCACTCCGATGATGCGGCAGCGGCCCAGCCGGTTTTCGCGTACAAGCTGGGAAACAATTCGATAAAGTGCCGGGAGCTTCTTGGTCCGGGCAAGGTTGCCGGTAATACCGGTCAGAACATAAACGAACGCTACAGATGCGCCAAACATCTGCAACTCCTTTCCGCCGAATATAAGGCATGAGAGAACCTGGTCAGGAAATACGATTAAGACGACGCACGCCGAGAGGCAAAAACCTTAAACAGAGCGATCTTCGCCTTTGCTCACTGCCCCGGAGAAAGTTGAGCCAAACAGAAAAGGCGAAGTACAATCCGCACTGCCCGCACAAAATGGAAATAAACCGGACAAAGCCCGCAGAATCACCGGGCTGCAAGTAAGATGAAGCAATAGACTGCCCAGGTTCGGGAAATCTGCGGTTTGAAATTGAGGAATAAGAAGCCGGGTAAGTACTGGACGCGCTTGCGCTTTTTTCGGATTGCCGAAGGCGGCGAGGAGAATCGCAAACGCGCAAGAGTCCCGGCCGCAATTTCCCGTGCGGTCGAGATCGGCCAAAATCGGTTTTTCAGCACCCTGACAACATTACTCCGTCAGGCCTGCGTACGCAGGATATAAAGCTCGTAGCTGTCAGCAAGCGCCTGGAAGCTTGCATCAATAATATTCTTCGACACCCCGACGGTGCTCCAGCGGTCGCCGTTGGACCCTGCTTCAATCAGCACGCGCGTGACGGCATCGGTCGCTTTATCTGGGTCGAGAATACGCACCTTGTAATCGGCAAGGTGAACTTTCTCCAAGTGCGGGAAATGCGCGATTAACGCTTTGCGCAGCGCGCGATCCAGCGCGTGCACCGGTCCGTCCCCCTCTGCCGCCGTGTGCATCATTTCCCCTTCCACACTGAGCTTGACCGCCGCCTGAACCAGCCGCTCCACTCCCTGATTCTGTTCAGATACCACCATCAGATCTTCGACGACAAACGGCGGCGCGTAGCCTTCCGCTTTGCGCCGGATAAAAAGCTCGAAACTCCCTTCCGCATTCTCAAACTGATAACCCCGCAGCTCTAATTCTTTAATCTCCCGCAACACCTCACCTTCCTTGCCTTGCACATCAAGCTCCAGTTCGTCAGCAAGCGCGCGGACATTCCCTCTGCCCGAAAGCTCGGAAATGACAACATCGCGATAATTACCCACGCACTCCGGCGGAACATGCTCGTAACTTGCTGAAACCTTCTCGACCGCTGCCACGTGGATCCCGCCCTTATGCGCAAATGCCGAAGCACCGACGTAAGGCGCATGTGGATTTTGATTTATATTGACAATTTCACTGACTTGCCGCGAAAGACCCGTGAGCTTGGTTAGTGATTTGGGTGGGATAACGTCGTAATTGAGTTTGATCTGCAAGGCGGGGATCAAAGATATCAAATTCGCGTTCCCGCAGCGTTCACCGTAACCATTAATCGTGCCTTGCACTTGCCGGCAGCCAGCCGTCACCGCGGCCACAGAGTTTGCCACCGCAAAGTCCGAATCATTGTGTGTATGAATGCCAAGCTTTACCCCTAGCTCGCTGCGCACCGAGCGCACAACCTCTTCCACCCAAGATGGAAGGCTGCCGCCGTTCGTATCGCAAAGGATTATCCAATCAGCTCCGCCGTTTACGGCGGCCTGAAGGGTCCGTAAAGCATACTCCGCATCTGCACGAAAACCATCGAAGAAATGCTCAGCATCGTATATCACTTCGCGTCCATGCTTTTTCATGAACGCCACGCTCTCTTCGATCATGAGCAGATTCTCACTCTCGCTGGTCCGCAGCACTTGTTCGACATGAAGCTGCCACGATTTGCCGACCAAAGTCACGACGGGAGTCTCAGCCGCAAGGAGCGCTGCAATATTGCGATCCTTGTCCACCGTAATGCCCGCACGCCGCGTACTGCCGAACGCCGCGATTTTCGCCTGCATCAGACCAAGTTCACCCGCTCTCCGGAAAAACTCCGAGTCTTTTGGGTTAGCTCCCGGCCAACCGCCTTCAATGTATGGAATGCCGAATGCGTCAAGAAGCTTAGCCACCTTCAGCTTCTCATCGAGTGTGAGGGTAATCCCCCACTGCTGGGCGCCGTCGCGAAGAGTTGTGTCATACAAGAATACGCGATCGTGCGCGCCGCTAAGCCCCGAGCTATCCGACATAAATCCCCCTCTTAGACCGATAAAGAAGCCTCTACTTCCACTTGACGAATGCCGCTTACTCCGGCCAGTTCGCGTTCAATACCCTCGCTCGAACCATTGCCTTGAATGCTCATGTGCACGAAAAAACAAGAGTTATCGAGCGAGCTCCGGGCGGACATTTCCAGCACCTCGCATCCCGTGCTGCGTACCGTGCTCAAGAGCCGTTCCAACGAATTGTCATCGCGGATCATCTTAATAAACAACGATTTCTGCTTCATCGCCATCATCCCCCTCCAATGTTTTTATCTTCTCACAAATTCCGCCTGCCGGAGCCGAGTTTGCGGCGAAGTCGAGGCGCGGAAATTTCACCGAAGGAGCCGTGCTACAGCACGGCGGCACTGAGGTGAAATC
>JAKPSH010000319.1 GCA_029555385.1 Pseudomonadota bacterium | reverse complement strand
TCCCGCGAATCTTCGGTGAATATTATCGGGCCAAGCGGGCGGCAGAGTTCAACAAACAGTCAACGGGGCTTGGTTTGTCGATTGTAAAGGAAATTGCCCGGAGTCTCGCCTTGCGCCTGAAAGTTTCAAGTGAGCCGGAGCAGGGCACTACTGTCGAGGTGATCCTACGGCGTGGATGAGTGCCCAGCAGAATGCCTATTCTTGCCGCATAAAAGCGCTGCAGAAATTTTCGTTTTATGCCGATCTTCATAATTGGGGATGGCGTGCTGGCCTGAGTGTTTGCCGGTGCGCTGCCTACTTCTGACCACGCCGCTTCCGCAGGAGGTTTTATGTGCGAGCGCGGACAAATGCGCCTTGGCGCTGTTCTAGTAGTCCTTGTCACCCTTATTGAAATGAGGTTTTTCTTGCCGCTCTTGCGAGATGACCTGCATACTGCTGCTGTTGTGTTTTCGAACAACTCCGCGCAGACAGTTGAGCGTTACAATCATCAAGAATCAATGAGTGGGCTGCGCGATTCACTCACTAAGCTGCACGATGCCGGAATGCTGCCCGCGCGTGCGCCGGGCGCGGAGAGCGTAGACCAGCGTCTAGCTCAGGTTGAAACGCGTCTTGCGGAAACAAAACGCAAACAAACGCTGAAAAAGCGGGAGCCAATTATCGTTGTGCGCCGCGGACGCACTCCTGCGCTCCTTGATCAATTGCGCCGTTGGCTTGACTCTTTCGAACAGCGCAGGCATCGTCATCCTGGTATGGTTATATAAACGCGCAGCTCAGCGCGCGGAGTTAGTTTCAGCAGAGGACCTGCGCCAGAAAAGTTTTCCCCAGAGCAGACCGCAGAGAATGCCCCAGCCCAACGCCAGAACCAGCGGCGTGATATAGTAGGGATGAACGAGAATTTTATCAACGTCGTGAATATAGATGTCGCGCAGCCATCCCTTGCTGTCAACGATGCAAGTCCAGTAAGGATCTCTCGGTTTAAGCACGCGCGATTCAACACCGCAGATTATGCCGGCTTCCTGTAATGTATTTCTCAACTTGGGCGGGTTGGTCGTCCAGACATCAGGCATAGGCTTGTTCCTTCGTGATTAGTGCAAAGCGCCGTTTTGCTAAGAGTATCCGGTTTTGCCTATGATGGAATAAGTTTATATCAATAGTATAAAAGCGATCCAGGGAAAGTCAAAATGGCAAAAACTCCTTCGATAATGGTTCCGCTGGGGACTCAGGCTCCGGACTTCTGCCTGCCGGATGTCGTGAGCGGCAGAATGCTTACATTGGCTGATATCCGGTCGCCAGTCGCCACCGTAGTAATGTTTATTTGCAACCACTGCCCGTTTGTGAAACACATCATCGCGGAGTTGTCTGTGGTAGCCGCTGAGTACGGCCGTAAGAATATTTCATTTGTCGCCATCAACTCGAATGATGTGGCAAGCTATCCCGATGATTCTCCCGAGCATATGAAAGAAGCAGCCGGGCGGTATAATTTTACTTTTCCATATCTCTACGACGAGAGCCAGGATGCAGCGCGTGCGTACCAAGCAGCGTGTACACCTGATTTTTATGTTTTCGACAGAGACCTGAAATGCGTTTATCGCGGGCAATTCGACGACGCACGTCCGGACAACGGCGTCGCCGTGACTGGTAAGGACCTTCGTCTGGCATTGAATAACCTGCTGAGCGGCGAGCCGGTCAGCAAAGAACAAATTCCAAGTCTTGGCTGCAATATTAAGTGGAAAAGTTAGTCTGTTGAGCTGCGCCGAGCAAGCTATTTTGCTTCGAGTCCAGTATTTCCCGGTGTCGAATCCTCGTTTTACAGCACAGAATATTACATGATGTGCTGTCTTCGCGCGTTCGTCGTAAGACGAGCGCTGTCTGTATTACTCCGCCGCTATGAGATGGCTCACACATTTTTTTGTTTCACTTCCTCCATCTGTCTGCTACAGGTCAGCATCATAAGCTCAAGAGACATGAAGTTGCGCGCGGAAAGAAAAATGGTTGATGGTTGAGACTCCAACTCATTTGTCTAAAGAAAGAAGTCCGAAGGATCGGCGGTTCGGCAGTTAGCGTTGTTTTGCCGAAGTTCCGCACCAGGAAGTGAAGCCCGCGCGGCCAAGCAGGTAATGCGCGCTTTCCGCAAATAGCTAAAAAAGTAACGGAGCTGTATTTCAGCTCACTTTATAGTTTGTCGTCTGGATTGTTCCGGGCCGGGCATGTGTTGTGCGCGTGTTCATCGCAGTAGAGGTTTGAGTAATGATGTATTTCAGAGCTTTGAGGAAGAGAGCCGTTTATTGTGCCCTTCTGGTTTTTGTTGTCAGCAGCTTCAAATACGCAACACTGGCCGAAGCGCAGGTTTTATCAATGGTCAAGCCGGCAGCAGCAGGTGAGGGTGCCGGGCTGTCTATGGCGATTGATGATCAGGGGAATCCTGCATTCAGCCATTCGAATGCTGCGACAGCGGAGGTTGGCTATACACAGTTTGTTAATGGCGTATGGCGTACGGTAACAGTCGATGGCTCAACCTCTGCGCCGTCACGCACAACGCTAATGGTTGCCGGCGGGGTGCCTCATATCTTTTACTTGGACAACGCACGAAACCAGCTCAAACACGCGCAGAGATCCGGAACGTCATGGTCAGTGGAAATAATTGAGACGCTGGCCCATGGTGCAAGCGAAGTATCCGCAGTGCCGTGTGGGGCGGATATTTGCCTGAGCCATTATAATGCGGTCCAGGGAAACCTCAGGTTTTCCCGCGGACGGTGGGGTGCGTGGCAGACAAGCGATATCGACAATTCAGGAGCCGACACTGGCATGCTGAATGATGTCGCGGCTGGTCCCGATGGACGTGCTGTTATCGCGTACCACGATGCGACGAACCGCAAAGTGAAAGTGGCGCAGCAGTCAGGCAGCGGGAGCTGGAGTATTGAGACTGTGGACTTTCTCGGTCATGCAGCTGGGGCTCATCCGAGCATCGCAGTTGGTCCCGATGGAACATTACATCTTGCATTTGCCCGGTATAAGTCTGCGGTGACGGTGCCGGATCATGGTTTGTATTACGGCTATAAGCTTGCTGGCGGCGCGTGGAATTTGGCGCTGGTCGAGCATTCATATATTGGCGGCGAAACGGATGTCGTGGTGAAGTCCGATAACAGGCCTTTGATTGCCGCGCGCTATCTACGGAAGAATTGTCCAAGCACCAGCGTTTCCGGCGGGGTGTTGGTTGAATTGCTGCCGTCGGGTGTTTGGCAGATGACACCCTATACTGCGGCCGGCAGCACGACCGGGGAGACTTACGCCGTAGCGAGCCTGTTGGCGGCGCGCACTTGGTCTGGTAATCCAGCTATGGCCTATCACCTTGTGCCGGGCGTGAACAGTAATCTGCCGGACCAGGAACATTTCCGGTTGTATGGAGCGGCGGGTGAGACCTTCATGACGGGAGGCTCGTCAGGGAGTTCCTCGTCTTCTACTTCCAGCTCGACCTCTTCTTCGTCGGGGTCGACCTCATCGAGCAGCTCGAGCTCTTCGACAAGCTCGTCAAGCTCATCGTCCAGTTCCTCTTCAAGTTCATCAAGTTCGACGAGTTCTTCCGGTGGCAGTGCGGCTAATGAGTGTTCAAACTGGCAGTCGCAGCATCCGGAATGGCTGTGGTGCGACGATTTCGAGGAGGCGACTGCGCTGAGCAGCAAATATTACGAGTTTGATGATCGCGCTGGTTCGTTTACGCGCACATCGAGCGAACATGCTAATGGACAGTATGCGCTTCGTGCACGCTGGCAGGCGGGACAAGTCGATGCGGGGCATATGATGCGCAACTTCGGGCGCAATCCAATTGGCAGTCAGAGCCACCAGACGCAGGATTTTCGCGAAGTGTACTGGCGTTATTACGTTAAGCTGCAAAGCAACTGGACAGGTCCGATGGATAAGTCCAGCCGGGCGATGTCGTTTGGCGGTACGAACTGGCAGCAGGCGATGATCGCGCATCTGTGGACGAACAGCGAAGGCAAGCTGATAGTTGATCCCGCAAGCGGCATTGATGCGAACAACCGGCTGGCAACCACCGGATGGAATGATTTTGATCAGTTACGCTGGCTCGGTTCGGCAGCCGGACCGTCGGCTCCGCCGCGCGGACAATGGGTGTGTGTTGAGGGTCATGTGCGCCTTAATTCAGCGGGGGCGAGTGACGGGATGTTTGAATATTGGATGAACAATACGCTTGCTGCACGGCGCAGTAATTTGAACTGGGTCGGAACTTGGGATGCTTATGGAGTAAATACGATATTTCTCGATAATTATATCAACGATGGCGCGCCGCAGGCACAGGATCGTTACCTGGATTCTCTGGTTATTTCGACGAACCGCATTGGTTGTTTAGGAGATGCGTCGAACCCAGGCGGAAGCTCCAGTTCTAGTTCGTCGAGCAGTTCCTCATCAAGTACAAGTTCGTCAAGTTCAAGCTCTAGCTCATCGGGCAGTTCGAGTTCTTCGAGTTCGAGCAGCTCATCGAGTTCGTCATCAAGCAGTTCGTCAAGCGGAGGTTCCGCGGCTGATGCCGATAATGATGGACTGATAAATGCAGAGGAGCTTGCTTATGGCACCGATCCGCTCAAGCCCGATACGGACGGCGATTCGGTACTCGATGGACAGGAAATTCTCGACCAGACAAATCCGTTGGACCGCGGCCATGCACTTGAACTTCTCGGGACGAATCTATGTGTCGAATGGGACGGTACGTCGACGACCGCCTGGAATGTGCTGCAGCAAGTCAATGTTGGAGAAACAACATTGACCGTGAAGGCGACAAGGTACGACGCACTAAACCGGGCCGCGAACACGAGTTTTGTTGTCAATGCGGGGGCCCAGAGAGATCTGTTGCTCAATGATACAGGGACACTACGGTCTTGGGGGCTGGTGTGCGCCCAGCATAATGGTGCGGCGGGAAGCATGGACGGACGTATGGTCCATTACAAAAAGGGGTACTCTCTCGATAAGCGGCAGTACGTCTTCCAGTTTGCTGTTGCTGCCCCGTTCTCAAACGGACGGTTGGGTGTTCAGTATGTTCTCTATAATATGAACCAAGTTAGTCTGAATCCAGCAGATGCAGGAAACGCGGTGCGGGAGACGCTGGAGGTGGCCAATCTGAATAGCACGCCGTTGTCAGGTACTCTGACTTTTTATAATGATGCAGGTGTTCGCATCGGCGAAGAGCGGATCAATCTCCGGGCTTTGGGCAGGTATGAGACGCCGCCGCCGGATAGTACCGGCGGCTTGAAAGGCGTTGCCGAGTGGCAGCCGGACTCACCGGCTGCGTATGCCAAGCTGCGCAGTGTCCGGTATTTTTATGACAATAATGGCACGGCGGAGAGTTTTGCTTCAGCTTTCCAAGTTGAAAGTATGGCAGGTACCGGTGAGATGCTTGCTGCGCCGGTTGATACAATTGGTGGTCAGCGCGCAGTCCTTGAGCTGGGCAACGCTGCGGCAGCGTCAGCGGAGGCAGTGATTAATGTCTATGACGAATCGGGAACCCGGCGTTCTAATCTGCGCATGACGATGGCGCCGAAACAGGTGCGGCACCTCGTGCTTAACGAGCTGCTGGGTGAGGGAAGGCGAGGCTCGGTTACCGTCAAAGGCAGCAGGCGGGAGTCGATGTTTGGTGCAGTGAACCATTACGCGTACGGTGAGAGCGGAGGTCTTGACGCAGCGTACTCGATTCCGGCAGGTCCGCCGCTAGGGCTTGAGCTTCGCGGCTCGTTCGATACGCGCAATGTGCAAAAATCATTTGTTGTGCTGACCAATGCTTCAAGTGCGCCACAAGATGTCGTCATGATACTGACGAACGCAAAGGGAGCTGTGATCAAACAAAGCGGCAAGCTGCAACGAAATATCGCACTTGCGCCTCATGGCCATGCGGCAATCGACATTAGCGGCACAGTCGGCGGCAATGCTACGGGCCTTGTCCGGCTGCAAGCGGAGACGGCGAATGTGGTCACGGGCTGGGTGATGGAGAAAAAGGGAAATGAATACGTAATCCCAGTGCCGATTCGTTAATTGGGGCCCGGTTCGGTATTTCGAAGTTGATTGCCGGAGCGCAGTCTATTATGATGGAAGTAGTCATGTTTGGCCATGTTGTGCTCCACGGCATCTGCTTTTTCCAAGTGTAATATTCGAGAACAGTTCTTGCGTTTCTTCGGCGATTTAGTTCGCCGAGGAAACGGCGTCGGTTCGGTTGCTTGAAGGACATTGTTGTCGAAGGAGTGAGTCATGGCCATTCTGCATGTTGTGGGATTCGTCCTTGTGTTGGGCGCGACATTGGTTTGTATGTTTGTGCTTCCTGCTCGTGCGGCGAGCTGGCTGGAGCAGCGTTTTGGCAGCAAGAAGGCTGCTGGTGCGGGCGATAAATTCGCGACTCCTTCGCTGCTTTCTGCCGCTGTTTTCGCTTGTGGTGCCTGCCTGATTTACGTTACAGGTTTTGCCGCAGCGGCGATAGTGCTTACGCCTGGCGTGCCATGGGGAGGCATTGCCTATGCCGCTGTCTGGGTGCTTGCCGTCAGCTCCGCTGCGGCTGCCGGGTGAAGAGTCATGCCGTCCCTTTCCGCTATTGTATGAGGAAGGGCGCTGACTGTGCGGCGCCTTTCCTCATACATTCAGTATCCGATAGCAAAATCGTAAACCGCCATTCGCGCAGCATGCGGCTTGAGGATCTCGTTTACCAATCTCACGTGCTCGGGGTGAACAACATACTCGCGCATAGCCCCTTCGTTTTCAAAGAGCATCGAGATGCCGATATCGAACGTGGAATCAACGACTGGACGATCGCTGGGGACCATTGGGCCAATTTGCAGCTGTTTGACAAGCGGAATTTTTTTCAGCTCGCGTGAGGCATCGATGATCGCTGTGCGCTGCGCAGCATCTCCGGGATTCTTAAGCCAGACAAATACAACATGCTGAATGCCGGTAGCACAGGGGGCGCAGGTTTTGAGAGCAGTGCATCCGGTGCAGCAGAGCACAAGCTGTGCAAGAATGAACAGTTTAGTTATTCGGAGCATTACACTTCTCCTGTTATAAATAGCTACTGCGCCGCTCCTGGCCAGGATCAGAAGAACAGAGGCGCCAAGAGGAACGCAACGGTGACCAATATTACGTAAGGTATAAAAATCATCAAGCAGTAGCCCATAATATCTCCGAACTTGAGGCGGGTGATGGTGAGCAGTGGAATTGCCCAAAATGGCTGAATAATATCGCTCATCATATCGCCCCAAGCATAGGACAAGATGACCAATCCTCTCGGCACGTCAAGCTGTGTTCCGGCCTGGATGATGTACGGCGCCTCAATTGCCCATTTCGAGCCGCCAGAAGGGACGAAATAGTTTAGGATGCCGGAGTACCAATAGACAAGGGCAGGATATGTTCCGCTGTTTGCTGTCTTAACAAACAATTCTGCCAATACATCCTGTAATCCCGAATACTGGATTATCCCAAATATGCCCGCATAGAACGGAAATTGAATAATTATGCCCCAGACGGCATTGCCGCCTTCTTTCGCTGCTTTGAGCAAGGATGCGGGAGTCCGGTGGAGCAGCACGCCGAGCAGCAGAAAAAATAAATTAACTGTATCAAGATTTATCCTATTCAAGATTGAATACACCAGGCTTGTGTCAGGCATTGATGATGGACGGGTGAAGTACAGGAAGAGGAAAGGTGCGCCAAAGAAGAACACGACAAGGAGGTTGATGAGTTGAGAATTTTCTAGACGCTCGGCTGGAGTTGCCGGGACCAAAGGCTGCTCGTGATCTGCCGTATCGGCAGCTTCAGGCAGAGTATTACTTGCCGTGAGTTCTGTGTCGGCTGGGTGGAGCATCGGTACGAAAAGTGTAAAGGCAGCAATGACGATGACGACGAGCGCCAGATTGAAGGGGTGGAATATCGTTTCGGTAATTGGAATCACTCCGCACTGCTTCTCCATGAAGTGTCCGGGGGTGGATACCAGCAAGGGAGCAGAGGCAGAGAGTCCCGAGTGCCACGTTGTTCCGAGACCGAGATAAGCTGCAGCGACAAGCAGGTGCCGATTTGCTTTTTGCTGTTTGCGAAACATTGCATTGGCCAGCATTGCCGAAGCAAGAAGCGAGAGGCCCCAGTGGAGGAAAGACAGCATCATCGACGAAAACGCCATGAGGGCAACTGCGCCCCGCGGTGTCTTCGGCCGGCCGGCCGTCCATTCCAACAGCCGCTGCATTGGCGGGGAAGTGGCAATGACATACCCCCCGACGACCAATACGCACATTTGCATGGCAAAAGTGGCCAAAACCCAGAATCCGCTGCCCCAGTAGAAGACCAATGCGCCAGCGCGGGAAAACCCGAATTCGGCCGGGAGCGGTGGAAGGCCTGGCTGTAGTCCGGCGCCGGGGGCGAGGAAAAAAGCCAGCATAAAGGCGCAGGCAGTAAGCAGTACGGCAAGAACCCAGGCATCGGGCACCCAGCGCATGCTCCAGCGGGTGAGAAGCGCCGCGGTTTGGTTTAGAAAGCTCATATCTGTGTGCGAGCGGGCCATCTTCTTCAATTGTTCCAAATTGAGATGCGAGACCGGAGCGCAAAACACGGCAAATTGTTGTTGAAGTTTTGCCGAATAACAGCGGAAATGCAAGCAGTAAAGTTGCATTGGCTACATTCTCAGGTGATAATTCCTTTTCTTTGGCCGCACCAGGTTAAAGATGCTGATTAGGAGATGAGTTAATGAGTGAACTTTTAGCGAATGCTGAAAAGCGCAAGGGACTATTGAAGCACATGATTTTGCAGCTTCATAAGGGCGAAGCTCCGAACGCGGTGCGCGCACAGCTTGTGCAGCTTTTGGGAAAAGTGCCTTATGAAGAGGTAATTGAAGTGGAGCAGGAGCTCATGGCGGAAGGCCTGCCCCAGGAAGAAGTAATTAAGCTATGTGACCTGCACAGCCAAGTGCTCGGCGGACAAATTGTGCCGGGGATTCAGCGCAAACTGCCGCCGGGTCATCCGGTTGAGACTTTTCTTCATGAAAACCGGGCGCTGCAGCGGGAGATTGAGGAGGTAAAAAAAATCCTTGCCGGCTGCGATTCAGCGCCTGAGCCGGAGACCGGGGCGCGGGAAGCTTTGCTTTCTTTGCGCAGCCGTTTTTACAACCTGCTTGATGTGGACAAGCATTACCGGCGTAAGGAATATCTAGTTTTCTCCCATCTGGAACGCTACGGTGTATCGGGACCATCAACAGTGATGTGGGGCAAGGACGACGAAGTGCGCGCGAAGCTGCGCGATGCCGTTTCCGCGCTCGAAGCAGTTTCTGAAGTAACCGCGGCGGAGCTCGCTTCGCTTGGCGCTTTTGCGCTGAATCCGGCGCTTGACGGGCTCGAAGACATGATCATGAAGGAGGAAGAGATTCTGTTTCCGATGAGCCTGGACAAGCTGTCCGAGGCAGATTGGTATGAGATCAGCCTGGAAAGCCCGGAACATGGCTTTTGCCTTTATGACCCGGGTGTGCAGTGGCGTCCGGCGAGTATGCAGGCGGAACCGTCCCGTGCCGGTCTGGAAGCGGGGGGCAAAGTTAAACTCGCGACCGGCAGCTTCACGCCGGAGGAGCTGACAGCGCTGCTGAATACGATGCCTTTTGACATAACTTTTGTCGATGCCGAAGATCGCGTGCGGTATTTTTCTCAAGGCCGCGACCGGATTTTTGCACGAAACAGGGCGATCCTCGGGCGTAATGTCCGCCACTGTCATCCGCCGGGAAGCGTGCATATTGTCGAGAAGATTATCGACGACTTCCGCGGCGGACGCCAAGATCGCGCTGCGTTCTGGATTGAACTGCAGGGGCGTTTTATTCACATTGAGTATTTTGCGCTTCGTGCGCAGGACGGCCGTTACTTAGGTGTGCTCGAAGTAAGCCAGGATTTGACCGAGAAGCGCAAGCTTGAGGGTGAACGCCGCCTTTTGAGTTATGACTAATCCATGCGCGGGAGATGCCCTGATGCTGCAAATCACCCCGGAGACAAAAGTCGCGGAGTTGCTGGAGACCTACCCAAATTTAGAAAATGTTCTCTTAAGTTTGTCGCCGAAGTTTGCACTGGTTAAAAACCCCGTGCTGAGACGCACGGTGGCGAAAATGGCTACGCTGCGCCAGGCGGCGCAAGTGGGAGGTTTGAGCATCGGCGCGTTGATTTCGACGCTGCGTGCAGCCGCAGGTCAAGACGAATTGACGGTGTCCGAGGGGGAGCAGGACGATTCTGGTTGGGAGCCGGCACTGCACGATGTCGTGGAGGAACTTGATGTGCGGCCGATGATCGAGCGCGGAGAGCAGCCGCTTAGTTTAATCATGACTCAGTTGCGCGCTTTGCCGCCCGGCAAGGCAATAAAACTGATAACGCCATTTGTGCCAGCGCCATTGATTGATACGGCCCGCAAACAAGGCTGCACGGTGAGTTCGCGCCAGGCGGGAGACGGGGTGTTCTTTACTTTTTTAGCGAGAAAAAATGACTGAGCCATCAATTAGGTCGGCAATCTTGGAGTAAGCCAGTTGCGGATTGTGGCCTAACAGTGTAGCGAAATCCTATAAGGGCCTGTCGCAAAATGTAGCCCCTGTTGCGAATGAGAGATTTTGGCTGCGACTTCGTCGGTGCGCGCAAAAACAATCCTGCGATGTGTCGCAAGCTTACACGACTCGGATTTTTTCACACGCCCTCCTTGTCTCGCCTAAAATCTCCCATGCTTGTTAAGGAGCTCATTTTGCGACAGGCCCTATAAATGGGCTTGGGTCGTGGCGGACAACCTATAAATACTGCTAACCGGTGGAGGATTTATGTCGATTGAACGGCTGAAACTCGCGGCTATTCTCAGTTTTATCGTCGCTCTCGGCGGGCTGCTAATTGGGGGAATCTTTGCCAATCGTCATGCGCCCCCTTACCCGGCTTCAGTAATCTCGCCGGATGGTGCGGTGCTGTTTACTAAAGCAGATATTCTTGCCGGCCAGGATGTATACCAGCGTTATGGACTGATGGACCATGGCAGCGTCTGGGGCCACGGTTCGCAGCGCGGCATGGAGTTTTCTGCTGTCACGCTTCGTCTGATTGGTAAG